>JAZGBC010000272.1:0-5537 GCA_036444495.1 Kiloniellales bacterium | reverse complement strand
GGGCATCGCCACGCCGACCGAGGCCGCCGCCGTCGGCGCGCTGCTCAGCTTCCTGGTGGCGATGCTCTATGGACAGCTGAGCTGGGAGGTGACCAAGAAGGCGGTGGGTTCGGCGACCTCGCTGTCGATCATGGTGCTCGTGATCCTGACCGCCTCGGCCGCCTTCAGCCAACTCCTGAGCTTCTCCGGGGTCACGTCGGCCATTACCAGGCTGGCCACGGACCTGCCGGTCGATCCGATCGTCATTCTCATCCTGATGCAGGTCGTCGTGCTCTTCCTCGGCATGTTCATCGAACAGACCTCCATCATCATGGTGACCATCCCGATCTTCATGCCCATCGTCAGGACCATGGGCTGGGACCCGGTATGGTTTGGCGCGATCATGATGCTGAATTTGGAGATGGCGACGATCTCGCCGCCCTTCGGGCTGTCGCTCTTCGTCATGAAGGGCGTCGCCACTCCGGGCACCACCATGGGCGATATCTACCGCGCGGCGTTGCCCTTCCTGGCGCTCAACCTGATCGTCATGGCCGTCATGATCGCGGTTCCGGGCACGGTTCTCTGGCTGCCGGGCCTGATGAACTGATTAGCGTTCACACCGTCGGCAGTTCGTGGTCCTTGAAGCGCTCGCGCAGCTTGGTCTTGGAGACCTTGCCGGTGGCCGTGTGCGGCAGCTCCTCGACGAAAACCACATCGTCGGGCAGCCACCACCTGGCCACCTTGTCCGAGAGAAAGCCCAGGATCTCGTCCTTGCCGGGGGCCGCGCCGCCGGCCGCGCCAGGGGCCGCGACCACCACGAGCAGCGGCCGCTCGCCCCATTTGGGGTGCGGCCGCGCGATGGCCGCGGCCTCGGCCACCCCCGGATGGGCCATGACGGCGTTCTCCAGGTCGATGGAGCTGATCCACTCGCCGCCCGACTTGATCAGGTCCTTGGTCCGGTCGGTGATCTGTAGATAGCCGTCGGGGTCGATGGTCGCCACGTCCCCGGTGCGGAACCAGCCCTCCGCGTCGAAGGCGGTCTCATTGGCGGCCTCGTTGTTGTAATAGGCGCTCATGATGTAGGGCCCGCGCGCCAGCAACTCGCCACTGGTCTTGCCGTCGTGGGGCAGGCGGTTGCCTTCCCCATCCACGATCTTGAGATCGAAGGTGAAGGGCGCCCGGCCGGCTTTCTTTTTGATGGCGTAGCGCGCCTCGCGGCCGAGCGCCTTCTGCTCCGGCCTGAGCGCGGTGACCGCCCCCACGGGGCTGGTCTCGGTCATGCCCCAGCCCTGCATGAAGTCGATCCCGTGCACCTCCTCGAGCTCGCGGATCATGGCGAGCGGCGGGGCGGCCCCGCCGCAGCAGAGGCGCTCCAGGTGCGTCAGCTTCCTGCCCGTCTGCCTGAGGTAGTCGAGCAGGGTTCGCCAGATGGTTGGGACCCCGGCGCTGACCGTGACCGCCTCGCTTTCCAGAAGCTCGTACAGCGCCTCGCCGTCGTAGCGCGGGCCGGGCAGGACGATCTTGGCCCCCGACAGCGGGCAGGCGTAGGGAATGCCCCAGGCGCAGACATGGAACATGGGTACGATGATGAGGAAGGAGTCCCGGCTCGTGGTCCAGCGCCCGTCGTTCACGACGATGGTGCAGAGCGCGTGGATGACGGTGGAGCGGTGCGAATAGAGCGCGCCCTTGGGCTCGCCCGTGGTGCCCGAGGTGTAGCAGAGGCCCGCGGCGGTGTTCTCGTCGAACTCCGGCCAGTCGAAGGAGTCGGGATGGTCCGCGATCAGCTCTTCGTAGCACAGGGCTTCGCTCAGGGCCGTCTCCGGCATATGGGCGCGATCGGTCAGGACGACGATCTTCTCGACCGAATGCAGCTCGTCCCGGATCTCCTCGAGCAGCGGGACGAAGGTCAGGTCCACGAACAGAAAGCGGTCCTCGGCGTGGTTGATGATCTGGATGATCTGGTCGTGGAACAGGCGGGGATTGATGGTGTGGCAAACCGCACCGATGCCCGAGACGGCGTAGTAGAGCTCGAAATGCCGATAGGTGTTCCAGGCCAGGGTCCCGATCCGGTCGCCCGGCTCGGCGCCCAGCGCGATGAGCGCGTGCGCCAGCTTCTGCATGCGGCGGTAGGACTCGGCGTAGCTGTAGCGGTGGATCGGTCCCTCGACGCTGCGCGAGACGATCTCGGCGGCGCCGTGATAGCGCGCGCCGTAGGCCATCACCGACGAGATCAAGAGCGGCCTGTCCATCATCAAGCCGCGCATTACTGGCCTCCCTCCCGGTCTGCTTGCCCGCCCCTCGCTTGGGTCCGGTTGGCCGCAAGAGTACCAGGAAGCCACGGCGGAAGTCACCGCATGCGGCGCAAGTGCGCTGTGGAGGTCGGGAAATGGGTGAAATGGCCGCGCCCTGAGGTGACGCTGCTTAGTGCACCGTGGTCAGGATCTCGCTCTGGTGCCACTCGGAGGGCTTGATGATGCCCACGTAGCCGATGCGCACGGAGTGGAGCTTGCCGTCCAGCTCCTTTTCCCAGTAGCCCAGGAACTCGTTCAGCTTCGGGAAATCGGGAACGCGGTCGAGCGACTGCCAGAGGTAGCTCTGCAGCAGGTGCGGATAGTCCGGCATGTGATACAGGATTTCCGCCGTGGTCAGGCGGTAGTCCTGCAGCAGTTCGTTCACATCCTCCATGGCCGCCCTCCTTTCCCGTGGTGCGGGGCTTCCTGCCCTGGACTCGGCCCTCAGGGATTTCACTGGGGGCCAAGCACGCGCGGTTTCGGCGAACCATGACTAGAGTCGCGAAAAACCTCTGCTAATCCGTTAAAAAACAACACAAATATGGTAAACTCCGTGAGCCTCGGATAAGCTGGGTCCTGGGCGAGGCGCACCGCGTGGTTGCCCAGCCTAAATAAGAAAAAGTTCCCATGCCCTGGAATTAGGGAACCGCGGTCCGGGGGTGGGAACGGGGAGGTTTGCTATGAGATGGCTGCTTGCGGCCGGGCTTCTCGGGCTCCTGCTCGGCGCCTGCGCGCCGCAGCCCGAGACCGAGCTGGCCCTGCGCTATTGTTACCGGACCCTGGCCGAGGTGGACTGCCACGCCCAGGTCCTGCCCGGCGAGGAGTACCGGCGGGTCGGCTTTTTCGACGCGGCCCTGGCGCGTTAGGGGCCCGCCGCCGACTGAGCGCCGTCAAATCACCTGGAAGCCGTGGGCGTAGGGGTCGCGCTCGTCGATGAAGATGGTGTTGAAGCCGGTCATCCGCGCCCAGCCCTCGATCGAAGGCAGGATGGCCTCGTAGTTGCCCACCCTGGCCGTTCCCTCCACCCGGCCGCGGAAGAGCGAGCCGATGATGCTCTCGTGGACGAAATCGTCGCCTACGGACAACTCCCCGCGCGCCACGAGCTGGGCCATGCGCGCCGAGGTGCCCGTGCCGCAGGGGCTGCGGTCGATCGCCTTGCTGCCGTAGAAGACCGCGTTGCGCGCCTGCGCCTGCGGGTCGCGCGCCCTGCCGGTCCAGAGGATGTGGGTCACGCCGCGGATCGTCTCGTCCTCCGGATGGACCGGCTCTATGGCCGCCTTCAGGTTCTCGCGCAGGACGAGCGACATGCGGGTGAGATCGCCGGCGCTGAAGTCCTCCAGGTCCCGGTAGTTCTCCTGCGGCTCGACGATGGCGTAGAAGTTGCCGCCATAGGCGATATCCACCTTGATCTTGCCCAACTCCGGGCAGTCGGCCGTGACCCCCTCGGCGGCCAGATAGGACGCCACGTTATGGATGCGCACGCTCTCCACGTAGCCGTTGCTCATCGCATAGTGCGCCTCGACGAGACCCGCGGGCGTGTCCAGGCGCAAGACCCCGTCCTCGCCCGGCTGGACCAGGCCGCGCTCGATGGCGAAGGTGACCGTGCCGATGGTGCCGTGGCCGCACATGGGCAGGCAGCCGGTGGTCTCCAGGTAGAGGACTCCGACGTCGCAGCGCGGGTCCGTGGGCGGGTAGAGCAGGGCGCCGGACATCATGTCGTGGCCGCGCGGCTCGAACATGAGCCCGGTGCGTATCCAGTCGTAGCGCGCCAGGAAATCCTGGCGCCGCTCGCTCATGGTGTCGCCCTCGAGCGGCGGCCCGCCGCTGGCCACCAGGCGCACCGGATTGCCGCAGGTATGCCCGTCGATGCAGAAGAAGGTGTTGGGCCTGAAGGTCCTTTTTCCCGCGCTGTCCTGGGTCATCGCTCCATCACTCCCGTCAGGAGCGGATTCTAGCCCGGATCGGCGGGGGGCGCCACGGCGGGCCGGCCGGGGAGTGTGCCGGTCGTGTCTTGTGTGGATGGCTCCCGCGTCGGCTTGGTAGGTACTCCGCCGGAAAATTTTGCTATGATCCGACCGTGCCACCCGGCACATTGTCAATAAATCGATCGAAGATTACCCTGTCGGCGCAAACGGGCAACGGAACAGGGCTTTTGGGAGGAGAAGAGGACGCGATGCCGAAATTCGTAATCGAGCGGGATATCCTGGGAATCGGCAGTTTGCCGCCCCCGGACCTTCGAGGCGCGGCCGACAAGTCCAACGAGGCGTTGCGGGAAATCGGGCCACAAATCCAGTGGCTTGAGTCCTATGTCACCAGCGACAAGACCTACTGTATCTATATCGCGCCGAGTAAAGACATGATCCTCAAGCACGCGGAGTTGTCGGGATTTCCCGCCAATCGCATCGAGGAAGTCAGGGTGATCATCGACCCGACCACAGCCGAATCCTAGACGCCGGGCCCGCACGATTCACTGCCGCGCAACTCACTGCCGCACAACTCGCTGCCATTGTGGCGAACCGCATCGAACGAGCCGATAACCCCGAGCGGAGCCGTCGCCGATGGAATGCGCCAACTGCCGAACCCAGAATCGCGACGGCGTGCTCTTCTGTGAGAGGTGCGGCACCAAGCTCGAGCGTAGTTGCCCCTCCTGCAGCGCGGCCGTGCCGCCGGACGCCATGTTCTGCGGCGCCTGCGGCCACAAGCTCGCCGCCGACGCCCCGGTGGAGGCCCGCGCGACCGCCTCGGCGCTCGCCGCGGAGAACCCCGGGAGCTACACGCCCGCGCATCTCGCCGAGCGCATCCTGAACTCCCGCGCCGTCCTCGAGGGCGAGCGCAAGCAGGTGACGGTGCTGTTCGCCGACATCTGCGGCTCGCTGGGGATGATCGACGGCGCCGACCCGGAGCACGCGCAGCAAATTCTGGACACATCGGTCCAGGTCATGATGGACGCCGTGCACCGTTACGAGGGCACCGTCAACAAGGTACTGGGCGACGGCATCATGGCGCTGTTCGGCGCGCCCATCGCCCATGAGGACCACGCGGTGCGGGCGGCCTACGCGGCGCTGACTCTGCAGCGCGAGCTGCAGCCCGTGGCCGCGGAGGTACGCCGCAAGCACGGCGTCGAGGTACGCGCCCGGGTCGGGTTTCATTCGGGCGAGGTGGTCGTGCGCACCATCGGCAACGACCTCTCCATGACCTACGACGCCATCGGACCGACCGTGCATCTGGCCAGCCGCATGGAGCAGCTTGCTGCCCCGGGCACTGTCC
>JAZGBC010000271.1:0-13930 GCA_036444495.1 Kiloniellales bacterium | reverse complement strand
GTGGATCATCTTGGTGCCGGTGTCGGCCTGCTGGTAGTTGTTGGTGATGGCGACCGAATAGAACTCGCCCACCGAGTTGTCGCCTTGCAGGATGCAGCTCGGGTACTTCCAGGTGATGGCCGAACCGGTCTCGACCTGGGTCCAGGAAATCTTGGAGTTGCGCCCGCGGCAGGCGCCGCGCTTGGTGACGAAGTTGTAGATGCCGCCCTTGCCGTCCTTGTCGCCCGGGTACCAGTTCTGCACCGTGGAGTACTTGATCTCCGCGTCATCCAGCGCGATCAGCTCGACGACGGCGGCGTGCAGCTGGTTCTCGTCGCGCATGGGCGCGGTGCAGCCCTCCAGGTAGCTCACGTAGGAGCCGGCGTCGGCGATGAGCAGCGTGCGCTCGAACTGCCCCGTGTTGGCCGCGTTGATGCGGAAGTAGGTGGAAAGCTCCATGGGGCAGCGCACGCCCTTGGGGATGTAGACGAAGGAGCCGTCGGTGAAGACCGCCGAGTTCAGGCAGGCGTGCTTGTTGTCCCGCGCCGGCACCACCGAGCCCAGGTACTTGCGCACCAGCTCGGGATGCTCCCGGATCGCCTCCGAGATCGGGCAGAAGATGATGCCCTGTTCCTCCAGCTTGCCCTTGAAGGTGGTGGCCACCGAGACGCTGTCGAAGACCGCGTCCACCGCGACGCCGGCCAGCGCCTCCTGCTCCTTGAGCGGGATGCCCAGCTTCTCGTAGGTGGCCAGCAGCTCGGGGTCGACCTCGTCCAGGCTCTTGGGCCCGTCGGTCGATTTGGGCGCGGAGTAGTAGTAGGCGTCCTGGTAGTCGATGGCCGGGAAGCTCACCTTGGCCCAGGTGGGCTCGGGAATGGTCAGCCAGTCCCGGTAGGCCTTGAGGCGCCAGTCCAGCAGCCACGCGGGCTCGTCCTTCTTGGCCGAGATGAAGCGGACGATGTCCTCGCTCAAGCCCTTGGGCGCGGTTTCGGACTCGATGTCGGTGACGAAGCCGTACTTGTAGCTTTGCTCCGTGACCTCCTGGACCTGCCGGGCCGTTTCCATACTGACCGCCATGCGCGTTCTCTCCGTTGACCTGCTAAATTAGCGTTCTCTTATAACTACCTAAATTACCTCGAAAAGAGCCCTCAATCGGCATGGAAACCGGCTGATTGGCCGCCGGGCTCTGCCGGTGGGGGGAAGGTCATGAAATCGGGCACCATGTCGGCCAGCGAGACCCGGGACAGGGCGCCGTGGATCGCCTTGTTCACCCGGTCCCAGTTGCCCCGCATGGGGCAGATCGAGGCCACGCCGCAGTCGGTCCCCGCACCCTCCACGCAGGCGGTGAGCGCGATGGGCCCCTCCAAGGCCTGGATGATCTCGGCGACCGAGATCTCCTCCGCAGGGCGCCTGAGGGCATAGCCGCCGGCCGCGCCCCGGTGCGAGGTGATCAGCTTCGCGTTGGCCAGGGCGTTGAGCAGCTTGGCCACGGTGGGCAGCGGAACCCCGGAATTCTGGGAAATTTGGGGTGCGGTGCGCACCTCCTCGGGGTCCCTGCTCATCTGGCTGAGCACCACGACGGCATAGTCGGTGAGCCGATTCAGTCTGAACATGGACGGTCTCCAATCCGGACTAATATGGTATGGTTTTAAATATATGAAATAACGTAAGAATCAAGAAAAATCGAGCCTCGGGGGGGTGATTTTTTGCCGGAGCCGGGGAAAACCGCCGGATTCGGGGCACGAGCCCCCTGCGGCCCCCCGGCTGTAAGGGTTCGTGCCGGCCCCGGTATGATTCAAAGCCTTAAATCAATAATGGCCATAATATAAAATAGAACTATATATTCAACAATATGCATTGTTTGAAATTCATAAACACTGTGTTTCCAATAAAGAAGAAATGTCACGAGTAATTGAAGTTATTTCATTCGCTTCTTTGTGAATTCCTCATGATCCTTGTTCTGGGCGAACAATTACTCATCCACCATCGGATCGAGAACGCGCCCGGGCAAGTATGAGGAGAAGATCTCATGTTCAGAGTAGGAAAATACCCGCTCATGCTCACGGCGGCGACGGCGGTCTTTGTCGGCGGCCTCGTGCCACCGGCGGCCGCACAGACCTTGGAGGGCTTGAAGGCCCAACTGAGGGCCCTGCAGGAAAAGGTCGAACAACTGGAGTCGCAGCAGAAAGTTCTGCAGGACAAGACGACTGGGGCGACCGCGGCCAAGCCGACGGTGACGTCGGGAAAAGCCGGGGTAAAGCTCTCCGTTTCCGGCCAGGTCAACCGCGGCGTGTTGTTCGTCGATTCCGGGGACAAGGACGATGTTTTCCATGTCGACAACGACAATTCCTCGACCCGCATCCGTTTCATCGGCACGGGTGCGTTCGACGAGGACATCACGGTCGGCACCCAGATAGAAGTCCAGATGGAGTCGAACTCGACCGCGTCCATCAGTCTCGACCAGGATAGTTCGGCCGGCGGAGCCAGTTTCACCGAACGCAAGCTCGAGCTCTATGCCGACAGTAAGCGTTTCGGCCGTCTTTGGGTCGGGCAGGGCGATACGGCATCAAACGGTTCCTCGGAGGTGGATCTTTCGGGCACCAGCGTGATCGCCTACTCGGGCATCGGCGACATGGCCGGCGGCATCGAGTTCGTCCGATCCAACGGCACCCTGGGTCCGAGCATCGGCACCGTGTTCACCAATATGGACGGTTTGAGCCGCGACGACCGGGTCCGCTACGACACGCCCAGCTTCTCGGGCTTCAAGGCTTCCGCTTCGGCCATGGAGGGCGGCGCGGTCGATGCCGCTATCCGGTTCTCGGGCGAGATCGCCGAGACTAAGGTGGTGGCCGCGGCGGCCTGGGCCGATGCCGGCTCGAAGGACAGCAGCAACTTCAGCCAGTACAACGGCTCGGTATCGGTGCTGCTTCCCATGGGCTTCAGCGTGACCGGCGCGGCCGGCACGCGGAGTCTGGACACACCGAACCGCGACGATCCGACCTTCTACTATGGGAAACTGGCCTACACCTTCCATGGGCTGGACTTCGGCGCCACCTCGGTGGCCGTCGACTATACCACAGTGGACGATGCGGACCAGAACGGGGACGAATTCCAAGCCTATGGCGCGTTCCTGGTGCAGAATATCGACAAGATCGGCACCGAGATCTACCTTGGTGCGCGCAACCACGAACTGGACCGGGACAGCGAGAATTTCGATGACATCTTTGCCTTCCTGGCCGGTGCACGGGTCAAGTTCTAATGGGAGAGGCACGATGAACGTGACGATGTCGACGCGATGGCCGCGCAGGCTCTTTGCTACCTTGGCCGGTGCGGTTCTGCTGGCGCTCGGTGCCTGTGCCGAGGTCAAGCCGTTCGAGTACACGGAGATCCACGAGATTCCTCCGGGCCCGGGTCTTTTGACCGGGGATGAAGGCGAGTTCGTCCTTTACGAAGACTAACGCTGCCTATCTGTCCTTGCCGGCGCGGAAGGCAAACTTTGCGGGGTTCCCGTCCCTTGGGAGCCCCGCGCCCTATTTCATTTACAGCGGGCGCGCCGCAAGCGGTCAACGCCTCGTGATGACAAGTGATTACCCGTGGCCAAACCGCCGCCATAGACTATTGCCCGTAATCGTTGGGTCGGGCGGCCGTAGGTGGCGCCGCGCAGGGGGGAGACGGTCGGAAAAATTTCACGATGGGGCGTGTCTTGGGAAACTTCATGCTTCAGGGCTTACCGCATATCGTGGCCTTTGCGCGGGTCGTGGACAGCAGAAGCTTCACCGCTGCGGCACGGCAGCTTGGCGTATCCAAAGCGACCGTGAGCAAGCACGTGTCCCAGCTCGAAGAGCAGATGGGCGTGCGACTCCTCAACCGGACGACACGCTCCCTGGGCCTCACCGAGGTGGGTGCGAAGTTGTACACGCACTGCCAGCACATTATGGCCGAGCTCTATGCCGCCGAGAGCGAAGTCACGCGCTTTAGCACCGAGCCATACGGCAGGCTGCGGGTGAGGGCGCCTACGGCCTTCGGCCGTCTTTACATCGCCCCGATGCTCAAGAGATTCCTCAAACGCTACCCTGATATCGAAATCGATCTGGTCTTGAGCGATCAGGAAATCGCATCCAGCCAGGAAGAATTCGACGTCACGATTCTCTTTGCTTCGAATGAGCACGCCAGTCCGACTTGGCGGAGACTGTTGTCATGCGCCAGGTTGCTGTGCGCTGCCCCCGGTTATCTTGACCGGCATGGCAAGCTGGATTCACCCGAGGATCTTTTGGCGCACAATTGTATCATCGGAGTCGACCACTCGAACGGCGAGGCCTGGCGGCTCGAAGGACCGAACGGTTCGCGCGAGATCAAAGTCACCGGGCGTTTCCACTCGAACAGCGAGAACGCCCAGCACGCGGCCGCAATCTCGGGGATTGGCGTCGCGCTCATCCTTGCGTTCGTCGTGGAGAAGGATTTGCAAACGGGCCGCCTGTGCCGCCTGTTGCCGCAATTCACGGACCTTTCCCGTTCCATCTATGCGGCCTTGCCCGATCGCAAGCACGAGTCGCTCAATGTGCAGACCTTCATCGAGTTCCTCGAACCGTATCTTGCCGCCCAGCGAGGCCAGGCTGTCATCCCCGGGGCGCGTCTCGGTGCCATCTAATACCAACGAATCCGGCGGGGCAATTTGCCCCACCGAAGGCCGGGCGCTTTTTCCCGCCAGAGGCATCGCTCGCTGCTTGAAGTGGACGGCACTATGGCGCAACTCGCTCCTGTCTGGCGGAAAAAATCGCCTCGGTGAAATAGGCCGATATCAAGGACCGTTGGTATAAATCTTAACCCTATTCGCAATAGGGCATTGCGGGTCCCCGCGCCGATTGTGTGGGGACGCCGGCTCACCCCCACCCGTATTACTGTCACCCCGATAATCGGTCAAAACGCACGACTGGAGGATGTCCATGTTTCGATCCCTGCTACTCGCCGCCGCCATCGGCCTTGCCACGGGCAGCCTGTCGTCCGCCGCCCTCGCCGAGAGCGATCCGGAGGCCGGCAAGAAGGTCTACCGCAAGTGCGTCGCCTGCCACAGCCTCGAGGCCGGCAAGAAGAAGGTCGGGCCCAGCCTGCACGGCGTGGTCGGCGGCGTTCCCGGGGTCGTTGAGGGCTACAACTATTCCAAGGCCATGAAGGCTTTCGGCGAGGCGGGAACTGTCTGGGATGAGGCGGCGCTGGACGCCTTTCTGGAAGCGCCGCGCAAGGCGGTGAAGGGGACCAAGATGGGCTTTCCGGGGCTGAAGAAGGCCGAGGACCGGGCTAATGTCATCACCTACTTGAAACAGGCCACGGAATAAGAGCGCCCCCCGGGCCGCGGGCGCGCGTGGCTTGGCAGGGCCGGCGGCACGCCCGGGCCTTTCAACCCCTTGTGATCGAAAGTGTCTGGCAGAATCGGGCGCGGGCTGCCTAATCTTGGGCCGTGGCGGTTTCCAGTCATGGTGGAACGGAGGCCGAGGCGGCGCATGCCTTCTTTGAAGCAAAGTCTGATGGCGGTAGCGGTCATGGCCTTAGCCATGACCGCGTCATGGCTCGGGTCGGGCGGCGCTCCGGTTTCGGCACAGACCAGTACCAGTCCGCAGAAGCCCACCAGGCATTTCCGGGTCGAGCGCCCGGCGGGCCTGACCGGAGCGGATGCCCTGGTCATCTACAACCGAATCCTGGACGACATGGTGGCGGGCTACAGCCTCTCGGACTTCGCCTCCGCCGACGCCTATCGCCAGTGGCGGCGCTACAACACGGTGCCCTACCGCTCGGCCCAGCACGGCGAGCGTTACGTCAACAACTACGCCAATGACTTGGCCGAGGACTACCGCTACTTCGAGGCCGCCGGCGACATGGCCGTGGGCGCCGTCGTCATCAAGGACAGTTTCGCCGTGACCTCGCGGGGCGACGTGTTCAGCGGACCGCTGTTCGTCATGGAAAAGATGCCCCTCGGCTTCAACCCGGGGAGCCGGGATTGGCGCTATACGATGTACATGCCCGACGGCAGCCTGTTCGGCACGACCAACGGCGAGGGCCGCGAGCGGGTAGAGTTCTGCGTCCAGTGCCACAAGCTGGCCGGGTACGGCAACGACCACCTCTTCTTCCTGCCCGAGCGTTACCGGGTCAAATTCCTCGACTAAGGCCGGACGGCATTGGCCCGGACGGTCCGGAATTCTCACGAAATCGTGACATCCATTGACTCCACAAAGGGATGGCTCGGGAACTAATCTAGCCCCGGTTCAAACGAGCAACAGTTTCCAGGCCTTTGCGCCGTGGTCCGAGGCATGGTGCAGGGGCCTTCGTCTGGGAGAGTCGTAATGCAATCGAGAAAAAGAATACTGCTCTCGACCACGGTGGTGCCGTTGGTCGTTTTAGCCGGCGTTGCCGCCGGCGGGGTGGCGCTGACCGATGGTCTGAGCGTGGCTCCAGCCTACGCGCAGTGTGCGCCAAAGAAGGTCAATCCCTGCGCCGCGGCCAAGTGCAATCCCTGCGCCGCGGCCAAGAGCAACCCCTGCGCGGCGGCATGCAATCCGTGCAATCCCTGCGCGGCCGCCAAGTGCAATCCCTGCAATCCCTGCGCCGCCGGCGGCGGGGGCGCGAGCAAGAAGTGCGTGGTGCCCCGGCTGCGGGCGGCGGCGGCCAAGTGCAATCCCTGCGCGGCCGCCAAGTGCAACCCCTGCAATCCCTGTGCGGCGAAGTGCAACCCCTGCGCGGCGGCCAAGTGCAACCCCTGCAATCCTTGCGCCGCGGGCGCCGGTGTGGAACTGACCGACGCCGAAGCGGTCAAGGTCTACGACTGCCTGATGAAGGAGCTGAAGGCCGCCTACGCCAAATCCGGCAGTTCCGTCGCGGCGTCCTACCAGTCCTGGCCGCGCTACAGCCGCCAGGCCTTTGTCTCGGGCACCCACGGCAACCGCTATGTGCAGAACTACGCCAATGCCACGGCGCGCGCCTATGGCGCCTACGAGAAGGCGGGCGTCATGCCGCCCGGTGCCATCCTGGCGAAGGACAGCTTCTCCGTGACGCCCAACGGCAAGGTCACCGCCGGGCCACTCTTCCTCATGGAGAAGATGAACGCCGGCTTTAACGCCGATAGCGGGGATTGGCGTTACTCCATGATCATGCCGAACGGGTCGATCTTCGGCACCACCAAGGGCGCCGGTGGCGCCAAGATGGAATTCTGTGCCGGCTGTCATTTGTCGGTCGCGCCGGACGTCGACTCCATGATGTTCCTGCCGGAGGAGTATCGCGTTAATTGATAGGACCGGCGGTTTCCGCCTTTCCGTCAACGCCTCCGCACCGCCGGCCAGGAACCGGGCAGCCGCCAGGAAGCTTCGCGCCTTCTGGCGGCTGCCACCTTTTTTGGCTTTGGCTGTTCACGCGCACCCGGATTTCGCCGAGGCCGAGGCGCGCCCACGCCAGAGGACAGCGGCCAGCAGGAGACCTCCCGCGCTCAGGCCCGCCATGAAGAAGAAGGCGCCGCCGGCGAACTCGGCGTAGAGCGCGCCGGAGAGCAGCATGGCGAGGCCCATGGCGATGCCGCCCGAGACCGCGGCGTAGAGGCTCTGCGCCGTGGCGGAGAGGCCCGGCGGGGCGGCGCGCGCGATGAAGTGCATGGCCCCCAGGTACGCCGCGCCGAAGGTGAGGGCGTGCAGCAGCTGCACGGCGGCGATGGCGGGCAGGGCCACGCTCGCGCCCAGCACGCACCAGCGCAGGATTCCCCCCAGCCCGGCGAGGACGAGCAGCGCCGGCGGCCCCAGGCGCGCGATGACCGCCCCACTCACGGCGAAGAGCAGAATTTCGGCCACTACCCCCTCGGCCCAAAGCCAGCCGATCGTGGTCTCGCTGAGTCCCGCCGCCTTCCAGTGCAGCGCCGAGAAGGCGTAATAGACCGCGTGACTCGCCTGCAGCAGGCTGGCGGCGGCGAGGAACAGGAGGAAGCGGCGTTGGCCCAGGAGCGCCAGGAGCCGCGGGCGTCCGGCCTCGGGCGCCGGCGCGCGGGCGCGCCGGTCCGGCAGGGCAAGCGCGGCCAGCACCGTCACCCCCAGCGCGGCCAGAATCAGCCAAAGCAAGAGGTCCGCCTCGCGGCCCGTGAGCAGGCGGCCCGCGCCGAG
Organism: Kiloniellales bacterium; assembly: GCA_036444495.1. Taxonomy (GTDB): domain Bacteria; phylum Pseudomonadota; class Alphaproteobacteria; order Kiloniellales; family J153; genus JAZGBC01. The sequence continues at coordinate 5,819 of JAZGBC010000271.1, read as the reverse complement.
CGTGCCCAGGATGAAGGTGAGGGAGCCCCAAAGCCGGATGCGCCCATAGTCCAGGCCCCGCTCGCGCACCGCCGTCATGGTCTGGCTGTCGGCAATGGGGTTCAGCGCCTGATGGCAGGCCGCTGCCGGCAGCATGATCAGAAGGATCGGCCAAAAGCCTTGTGCCCCGATCAGGCCGGTGAAGAACAGCAGGCTAAGTGCCGCGGCGATCACCAGGGTCGCTTTGGCGCGGCCGCTTCGGTCTGCAATCTGGGCGATGGCCGGCGTGGTCACGACCTTGGTCCAGAACAGGAGCGCGAACAGCAGACCGATCTCGGCGGCATCCAGCCCCCTGCTTTTCAGGAACACGGGCCAGAAGGGCAGATAGACCCCCAGCGTCAGGAACAGCGCGCCATAGAAGGCGGCGTAGCGCAGCGAGAGGGCGCGGGTGTGGACGGCTTTCGGGGCGGTCATCCCGCTCTTGTGCCGGTCTTGCATAGGAAAGCGCAAGGCGGTTGAAACGCGAATCAGTCCGTGCATGTCGGAATGCGCGATTCACCACGAAGACGCCAAGGCACCAGGGAGATTCACGAAGAGAACATTGAATCCTTCGCGCGGCCCTTCTCGATGATGCTGCGGCGGTCGGCTGCGCTCAGGAAAAGGCCTTGAAGGCGATGATGGTGAAGGTGTCCTTGACCCCGGGCAGGGTCTGCACGCTCTCGGTCACGAAGTGGCCGATGTCGGCCTCCTCGGGCAGGTAGCACTTGATGAGCAGGTCGTACTCGCCCGAGGTGGAGTAGACCTCGGAGACCTGCTCGACGCCTTGGACGGCCTCGTCGGCAACCTGGTAGGCCCGGCCCAGGTCGCATTTCACCATGATAAAGATGGTCTGCATGGCGCTCAGCCCCCTGCCGCTCGTCCCGGGGTTACGACTCCGGGCTCATGATACCCCATTCGCGGGCTCCGCCAACGGCGGATCGCGGAGGAAACGGGGTGGTTGTAGGGGAGAGGTGGGGGCCGCGCTCAGGCGACCTTGACCGGCTTCCGCAGGAAGGCGGGAACCTGCCCGCCGAAGGATTTCGATTCGGCCGGCTTGCCGGCGGCCTTCTTGGCGGTCTTGGCCGGGGTCTTGTTAGCGGCGGCCTTCTTGGCGGGCTTGACCGGGGTCTTGTTCGCGGCGGCCTTTTGCACGGTCTTCTTGGCGGGCTTCCCGGCGGCGGCTTTCTTGGCGGGCTTCTCGGCGGGCTTCTCGGCGGGTTTCTCGGCGGCGGCCCTCTTGGGAGGCGCGTTGGGCCGCTCGTGCCGCGCCTTGGCGGGGGCAGACCCGCGCTCGTGCCGCGCCTTGGCGGGACCCGCATCGCGCCTGCGCCGCGAGTGGCGGCGCCGGCCGCTACTCTTGGGCGCGTCGCCCTCGGCCCAGCCCGCTATGCCTTCCAGCGTTATCTCGGGGATCGGCCGGCCGAGCACGGCGTTCACTCCGGAGAGCGCGCCGGCTTCCTCGGGCAGGGCGAGGGTGACCGACTCACCGCTCCGGCCCGCGCGGCCCGTGCGCCCGATGCGGTGCACGTAGTCCTCGGAATGCACCGGCACGTCGAAGTTGATGACGTGGGAGACCTTGGGGATGTCGAGGCCGCGCGCGGCCACGTCGGAACAGACCAGAAGCCGCACCTCTTTGGCCTTGAAGCGTCCAAGCGTCTCGATACGCACCGGCTGGGCCATGTCGCCATGCAGCGCGGCGACGTCGAACCCGTGCCGCTTGAGCGAGCGGAAGACGATATCCACGTCGCGCTTGCGGTTGCAGAAAATGAGCGCGCTGGTGATCTCCGGTCCGCGCAGCAGGGCGCGCAGGGCCGCGCGCTTCTCCTTCTGCTCGCCGCTGACCCGGACCAGCGTCTGGGTCACGGTCTCGGCCGCGGTGGCCGGCGGGTCGACCGCGATCTCCTTGGGGTTCATCAGGAAGGCGTCGGCCAGGCGCCGGATCTCGGGCGGCATGGTGGCCGAGAAGAACAGGGTCTGGCGGATCTTGGGCAGCAGGCCGACGATGCGCTCCACGTCCGGCATGAAGCCCATGTCCAGCATGCGGTCGGCCTCGTCGATCACCAGGATCTTGACGTCGGGGAGCAGGATGCGGCCTCGCCCGAAGAGATCGAGGAGCCGCCCCGGCGTGGCGATCAGCACGTCCACGCTGCGCTCCAGGCGGCGCTCCTGTTCGCTCACCGAGGAGCCGCCGATCAACAGCGCCATGGAGAGCTTGTTGTACTTGCCGTAGATATCGAAGTTCTCGGAGATCTGGGTGGCCAGCTCGCGCGTGGGCGTCAGGATCAGCGAGCGCGGCATGCGCGCCCGGGCGCGGCCGCTGACCAGGATGTCGATCATGGGCAGGGTGAAGGAGGCGGTCTTGCCGGTGCCCGTCTGGGCGCAGCCGAGCACGTCGCGTCCCATCAGCACGTAGGGGATGGCCTTGACCTGGATCGGCGTGGGTTGCTCGTAGCCCGCATCACCCACCGCCTTGAGGACCTCAGGACTCAGTCCAAGATCGGTGAAATTCATATACCCGTTAGTGATCGGAAATGTTGATCTGTCAGTTTATTGTTGTCCGCCGTCTATTTAATTTTTCATAACAAAAAGTCAACAAGTCTTTTCCACGAAAGCTGCAGAAAAGGGGTGAATCGGTAGCAAAAGGCGCGAAAAGGAAACAATCTTCTCCCGCGCGGCCGGCACCTTTATCTTTGTTTCAGGGCCGTTGAGAGGAAGGGGAGAGGAGGGCGGAACGGATTCCACTGGCGCTTGGCTGGAGCTTTGACCCGGCTGAGGGCGCGGGTGGCGTCTTCCCAACCTGATACCAACGCCCCTTGGTATGAGGTCCTGAGAGGTGATTCCGCGGCCTAAACGTCCAATTCGTCGACGAACTTGGCGTTTTCTTGGATGAAGGCGAAGCGCAGTTCGGGCTTGCGGCCCATGAGCTGCTCGACCAGTTGCTCGGCCTCTTTCTTCTGGGCGCGCACCTCGGCGGCGACGGCCTTGGCGTCGGTGATCGTCACGCGCAGCAAGGTGCGCGCTTTCGGGTCCATGGTGGTTTCCTTGAGCTGCCGGGCCGGCATCTCGCCCAGACCCTTGAAGCGGCTGATCTCCACCTTGCCGCGGCCCTTGAACTCTTTCTTGAGCAGCTGGTCCTTGTGCTTCTCGTCGCGCGCGTAGGCCGAGGTGCCGCCCTGGACCAGGCGGTAGAGTGGCGGCTGCGCGAGATAAAGGCAGCCCGCCTCGATCAGGCCCGGCATCTCCCGGTAGAAGAAGGTCATGAGCAGCGAGGCGATGTGCGCGCCGTCGACGTCGGCGTCGGTCATGATGATGACGCGCTCGTAGCGCAGCTTGTCGATGTCGAACTGATGGCCGAGGCCGCAGCCCAAGGCCTGGGTGATGTCCGAGATTTCCTGGTTGGCCTTCATCTTGTCCTGGGTGGCGCTGGCGACGTTGAGGATCTTGCCGCGCAGGGGCAGGACCGCCTGGGTCTCGCGGTCGCGCGCCTGCTTGGCCGAACCGCCGGCCGAATCGCCCTCGACCAGGAAGATCTCGGTGCCCGCCGCGCGGCTGCGCGCGCAGTCGGTCAGCTTGCCCGGCAGGCGCAGCTTGCGCGTGGCGGACTTGCGCTTGAGCTCCTTCTCCTGGCGCCGGCGCAGGCGATCGTCGCCGCGCTCGATGATGCGGTCGAGCAGAATCCTGGCCCACTCCGGGTTCCCGGTCAGCCAGTGGTCGAAGTGGTCCTTGATCGTGGATTCCACCAGCTTGGCGGCGGTCGGGCTGGCCAGCTTTTCCTTGGTCTGGCCCTGGAACTGCGGGTTCTTGATGAAGACCGACAGGATGGCGCAGGCCCCGCCCAGGACGTCGTCCGCCGTGATCTGCGACATCTTCTTCTTGTTGTTGCCGGCCAACTCGGCATAGGCCTTGAGGCTTTTGACCAGCCCCCCGCGCAGGCCCTGCTCGTGGGTGCCGCCGTCGGCGGTGGGCACCGTGTTGCAATAGGAGTTCAGGAAGCCCTCCTCGTCGTTCGGCCAGGTAATGGCCCATTCGACGTGGCCTTCATCCTCGGGAAATTTCGCCTCGTCGACGAAGGGCTCGGGGGTGAGCGTGTTGCGCCCGTTGAGGCTGTATTTCAGGAAATCACGCAGACCGTTGGGGAAGTGCAGCGTGTCCTCGGCCGGCGTCTTCATGGCCTTCTTGATCAGGCTGGGATCGCAGGACCACTGAATCTCCACGCCGCGGAACAGATAGGCGCGCGAGCGCGCCATGCGGTAGACCTGATCGGGCTGGAAGTTGGACTTCTCGCCGAAGATCGAAAGATCGGGCTGAAAGCTTATGGTGGTGCCGCGCCGGTTCGGCGCCTTGCCCACTTCCTTGAGCTTGCCCTGGGGCTCGCCGCGCTTGTAGTTCTGGCGGTAGAGGGTGCGATCGCGCGCGATCTCGACGGTGAGATCGGCGGCCAGCGCGTTCACGACCGAAAGGCCCACGCCGTGCAGGCCGCCCGAGATGGCATAGGTCTTCTGCGAGAACTTGGCGCCCGAATGCAGCGTGGTCATGATGACCTCGAGGGCGGACTTGTTCTTGAACTTGGGGTGCGGGTCAACCGGAATGCCGCGCCCGTTGTCGGTCACGGTCACCTTGTTGTCCGGGCCGAGGGTCAATTCGATGCGGCTGGCCTGGCCGGCCACCGCTTCGTCCATGGCGTTGTCGAGCAGCTCGGCCACCAGGTGGTGCATGGCGCGCTCGTCGCTGCCGCCCACATACATGCCCGGGCGCCGGCGGACCGGTTCCAGGCCCTCCAGGACCTCGATGTCTTTCGCCGAGTAGTTTTCGGGTTTCTTTGCCAAGTTATCGAACAGGTCCGCCATGCCGAGTGATGTATCCCTGATTCTCGCTGAGCCTTAAAGGCTGATTTGCTGTAGGCTGAGGCGGGATCATTTGCGACATAGTGTTAAAGAACCGGAAAGGCGCCATGAATCCGGTGGAAAAGCAGCCCCGAGGCGAACTCGCCATCCGCACCCTGGCCATGCCCGCGGACGCCAACCCCAGCGGCGACATCTTCGGCGGCTGGGTGCTGTCCCAGATGGATATCGCCGGCGGCGTCCAGGCCGGCCAGCGCGCCCGGGGCCGGGTGGCTACCGTCGCGGTCACGGCCATGACTTTTCACCTCCCGGTCTACGTCGGGGACGTGCTTTGTGTCTATGGGGAAATAGGGCGCGTCGGGCGCACGTCAATGACCATCGATCTGGAGGCCTGGGCCCTGCGCCGGCAGCAAGGCGAAAGGGTCCGGGTGACCGAGGGCCAGTTCGTCTACGTGGCGCTGGATGAGGAGGGCCGGCCCAGGCCGTTGCCCAAGGAGGAGACATGACGAGATCTTTTGCGGGCACGGCGATCCTGGCCGTCCTGGCCGCGGCGCTCGTGGGGCGGCCGACCACGGCCGGGGAGGCCGACGTGGTCAAGGCCCAGGCCGTGCCCGGCGGCGGCGGGAGCTGGCGCTTCCACGTCACCGTGGCCCATGACGACAAGGGCTGGGACCACTACGCCGACAAGTGGGACGTGGTCGGACCCGATGGAACGCTACTGGGCACGCGGGTTCTGCTCCATCCGCACGAGAAAGAGCAGCCCTTCACCCGCTCCCTCGGCGGGGTGAATATCCCGAAGGGGGTCGAGGAGGTCACCCTGCGCGCCCACGACAGCGAGCATGGCTACGGCGGCAATGAAGTGACCGTCAAACTGCCCGAGTGACCCCCTGGTCCGGACCTCCTAGAGCCCTTCCTCCTCGAGCAGCTTGCGCCACTCGCCGAGCCAGCTCAGCTCGTCCA
>JAZGBC010000270.1:0-8475 GCA_036444495.1 Kiloniellales bacterium | reverse complement strand
TGAAGCCTGGTTTTTTCTTGCGGGCCGGGCGCTTATGGCGCTTTCTGGACGGGCGAGGTCGAATTCGAGCGAGTTTCCCGCCTGTGTATTTTTTTATGGTTTTCTAAGATAAACAGGATAACATCTATGGATTCGACTGTCCGGCAGCCGGAATTCCTTTTCCGGTTAAAGTAGAAGGGTGCTGGGGAATGACGAAGTTTTGGGTCGTCGGCGGTGAGTACGGCGACACACGGTTCCAGGAAACCGTGGGATCCGGGGAAGAGTGGTTCGGGCCTTTTACCGACTACGAGGCCGCCAAGGAAGAGTGGGCCAGGCACGCCTGGCAGAGCGTGGACCACTGCACCACGCGCTACCGCATCGAGTGCATCGACCCGGACGCCCCGCCGCCCTGCACCGACTAGCCGCCGCGGCGGCTCAAGACGGCCCGGCCGGCCTTGCCCTGGAAATTTCCCGAAGCCGACGCGGAGCGCCTGGCGCTCGCCAAGTCCTATCCCTTCCCGGTGCCCGGCGCCTCCTACCTGTTCCGCGCGGGCCGGGCCGAACCCCTGGCGGCGGGGACGGACCAGGCCGCGCTCTTCGCCGACCGCACGCCGGTGATCGGGCATGGCTCCAACCGCTCGCCCGAACAGCTGCGCCGCAAGTTCGGGGATGAGGCCGAGATCCCGGTCTCCCGCGCCTGGCTCGGCGATTACGACGTGGTCTATTCGGCGCACGTCACCCAGTACGGCTCGATCGCGGCCAACCTGCAGCACACGCCCGGCGCGCGTGCCGAGGTCTACGTCAATTGGCTCGGCGAGGCGCAGCTAAAGCGCATGCACGGCACGGAATTGGGCGGCGAAAACTACTACTATGGCCGGCTGAACGATGTCTCGCTGGCGCTGGAAACGGGGCCCGTGGCGCTGTTGACGCAGGCCTTTGTCTATCTTTCCACGCGCGGCTGCCTGCCCGACGGCTCGGGGCCGCTGGGCCTGGCCGCCGTGGCCTCGCAGGGCCGGCCGCACGAGGCGCTGCACCAGGAAGCGGCGATCGCGCTGGTGCGCGACCGTCACCGCCCGGGCCGCGAGCTGGACGCGCATATCCTGGAAACCATCACAAATGCGCAGGGCCGCAAGGCGCTCGTCGCGGAAATGCAGCAAAACGCCGTTCCCAGCAAAGCCCCCCACTTCGAGATCCTCAAGCGGCCTTAACCCCAGAGGCGCCGCGGGTTAAACCACCGCGCCGGCGCCGACGATCCCGGCGAGCAATATCCATCCAACGTAGCGGTTGGACTTGAAACGCAGGAGGCAGCCGGCCGGATCGTCGATGTCCAGGGTCGCGATCTGCCAGGCGAAGTGGACCGCCACGCCCGCCACCGCCAGATAGAAGGGCCAGTCGATCTCGACCGCCGCGCCCGCGGCCAAGAACAGGAGCGCCGCCAGGCCATAGAAGACGGCCAGCCAGGGCTTCGTCCTGGCGCCGAGTTTGAGCGCGGTGGACTTGATGCCGACCAGCGCGTCGTCCTCCTTGTCCTGATGCGCGTAGATCGTGTCGTAGCCCAGCGTCCAGGCGATACCCGCGGCATAGAGCAGCAGCGCGGGCGGCCCGATCCCGATGGTTACCGCCGCCCAGCCCAGCAGCGCCCCCCAGTTGAAGGCCAGCCCCAGCCACGCCTGGGGCCAGTAGGTAAACCGCTTCATGAAGGGATAGGCCGCGATCAGGGGCAGGGAGGCCACGCCGATGAGGATGGCGAAATCGTTGAGCTGGAGCAGGATGAGCAGACCGAGGCCCAGTTGGGCCGCGAGGAAGATCACGGCCCGGAGCACCGAGACCTCGCCGCTGGCGATGGGCCGCCCGGCGGTGCGCGCCACGCGGGCATCGAAATCACGGTCGGCGATGTCGTTGACCGTGCAGCCGGCCCCGCGCATGACGAGCGCCCCAATGGCGAACAACAGGATCAACCGCGCATCCGGGAGCCTGTCTCCGGCCGTCGCCGCCAGGCTCAGGCTCCACCAGCAGGGAAAAAGCAGCAGCCAGGTCCCGATGGGCCGGTCGATGCGCATCAGGCGCAGGTAGGGGCGGGCACCCGCCGGCGCCAGGCGCACGGCCCAGTGGCCGGTCAGGATGTCACTGGCTTCGGCCGCGCGGCCCGCGGGAGTTCCCGGTTGCTCCGACATGGCCTAATCTTGACGGCGGAAAACCCGGCACTCAAGCCGGGCGATGACGGTGGCCATGGCAGACGCGAAAATCGAGACCCGGCTTTATCTGGATGAGACCCTGGCCGCGGGCGGGGGCGTGGAGCTCGATGCGGACCGGGCGCACTACCTGCGCAGCGTCCTGCGCTTGCGATCCGGCGCGGCGGTGGCGCTGTTCAACGCGCGTGACGGGGAGTGGCTGGCGCGCATCGAGAGCCTGGGCAAGGGGAGCTGCGCGCTCGCCGTCGAGAGCCGGCGCCGGGCGCCGGGGCCCGAGCCCGACCTCTGGCTGGTCTTCGCGCCCATCAAGCGGGCGCGCATCGACTTTTTGGCGGAAAAGGCGACGGAGCTGGGCGTGTCGCTGCTGCAGCCGGTCTTCACCAAGTATACGGCGGTGAGCCGGGTCAATCGCGCGCGCCTGGCGGCCAATGCCCGCGAGGCTGCCGAGCAGTGCGGGCGCCTGAGCCTGCCCGAGGTGCGCGAAGCCTGCGACTTGGGCGCGCTGATCGCGGATTGGCCGCGCCATCGGCGCCTTCTGCTTTGCGCCGAGGCGGGCGAGGCGCAGCCCATCGCCGAGGCGCTGGAAGCAGCCGCGGGTGAGGGCGTGGAGAGTCCCTGGGCCGTTATGACGGGACCGGAGGGCGGCTTTGCACAAAGCGAACTTGACGCCCTTCGCGATCTGCCTTTTGTTACCCCGGTCGGTCTGGGGCCGCGGTTGCTTCGGGCCGATACGGCGGCGCTCGCCGCGCTTGCCTCTTGGCAGGCGATCCTGGGCGATGGGCGGCTACGGCCTTTCGCGACACCTTGAGATTCCGGTCCCAAACGCCACATCAAACTGCATGTCCGCACCACCCCAGTCCACGGGCGAACCCATCACGAGCAGGGACCAGCTGGCCGCCGATATCGAGGCGGGCTGCAAGGCGCCCGATGACTGGCGTATCGGCACCGAGCACGAGAAATTCGCCTATACCCTGGACGATCTGCGGCGGCTGCCTTACGCGGGCGGGCGCGGCATCCGCACGATCCTGGAGGAGCTGACGGCGCGCTTCGGATGGGAGCCGGTCTTCGAGGGCGACAATCCCATCGCGCTGAGCGGCGACGGCTGCAATATTACCCTCGAGCCCGGCGGGCAGTTGGAGCTGTCCGGTGCGCCGCTCTGCGACATCCACCAGACCTGCGACGAGGTGAATACCCATCTCGCCCAGGTCAAGGAGGTGGCCGAGCCGCTGGGTATCGCCATGCTCGGCCTTGGCTTCGAGCCCAAATGGGCGCGCGGGGACATGCCCTGGATGCCCAAGGGCCGCTACGAGATCATGCGCGCCTACATGCCGACCAGGGGCTCACTCGGCCTGGACATGATGCTGCGCAGCTGCACGGTGCAGGTGAACCTGGATTTTGCCTCGGAAGCCGACATGGTCAAGAAGTTCCGCGTCGGCCTGGCGCTGCAGCCGGTGGCGACGGCGCTTTTCGCCAACTCGCCTTTTACGGAAGGCAAGCCCAACGGCTTCATGAGCTACCGCAGCCAGCTCTGGACCGATACCGACCCGGACCGCTGCGGCATCCTGCCCTTCGTTTTCGAGGACGGCATGGGCTTCGAGCGCTATGCGGACTACGCGCTCGATGTGCCCATGTACTTCGTCTACCGCAACGGCGAATACCTGGACGCCAGCGGCCAGTCGTTCCGCGATTTCATGGCCGGCAAGCTGCCGGCCCTGCCCGGCGAGATCCCGACCACAGCGGACTGGACCGATCATCTCTCCACCGTCTTCCCCGAGGTGCGTCTAAAGCGCTTTATTGAGATGCGCGGGGCCGACGGCGGCCCCTGGCGCTATCTCTGCGCCCTGCCGGCCTTCTGGGTCGGCCTGCTCTACGACGGGACGGCGCTGGATGCGGCCTGGGACCTGGTCAAGGGCTGGAGCGCGGAGGATCACGCCTCGCTCCGCGCCGAGGTGCCGCGCCACGGGCTGGGCACGCCTTTCCGCGGCGGGAAGCTGGCGGAGCTGGCGCGTCGGGTCCTGGCGATCTCCGAAGAAGGGCTGAAACGCCGCAAGAGGGTTGGCGGGGACGGCCAGGACGAGGTCCACTATCTAGCCTCCTTGAAGGAGACCCTGGAGTGCGGCCTCTGTCCGGCGCAGCAGAAGCTTGAGGCCTTCCACGGCCGCTGGGGCGGCAACGTCGATCCGCTCTTTACCGAGGAAGCCTATTGAGGTCCGCCTGGGACGGGGCCCCCTAGGATCGGGGTCTGATCCTGGCCGTGGCGCAAAAGAGAGAGCCGCGGCTGGGGGACCGCGACTCTCTGGGGTACAAGGGTACTTGTCTAGGGGAAGGGTTAGGTAGGCTTATTAAACCCCTAGCACGTTAAGAAATCCTTAAAGCGAATCCTTAATTTGTCCGGATTTGGGCCGTTTTTCGGGCCAGAAGCCGGGGAAAACGGCCTAAATTGTGATTAACGGCCCCGGCAAGCGGGGACAGGAAGGGATGCTCACAACCAAGGGAGGGCAGGAAGAGATGCTCAAAAAGCACAATCCGGGCGGCATGGCGCCGGCCTTTTCGCGCTACAGCCTGGGGGTGGAGGCGCCGCCCGAAGTCCGCTGGCTGTTTGTCTCGGGTCAGGTCGGTGTGGGGCCCAACGGCGCCCTGGCCGAGGGCCCTGAGGCGCAGATGGAGACGGCTTGGCGCAACGTGTTCACGATCCTGGGCTCGGCCGGCATGGGCCCGGGCGACTTGGTCAGGGTCAACGCCTACCTGACGCGGGAGGAGGACGTGGGCCTGTACCGCGAGGTTCGCGACCGCCTGCTGGGCGGGGCCGAGCCGGCCTCCACGCTGCTCGTGATCAGTGCGCTGGCGCACCCGGAGTGGCGGGTCGAGATCGAGGCCGTGGCCGCGGCGGATTAGGCACCCCCCTATCCAGGGCTGGGGCTGCCCGGCCGTAGTCCGGCTTCGGTCTACGCCCTCCCGGCTCCCCTTGCCCTGGGTATCGATGCGTTGGGGGAGACAATTCCCCAAGATTCTAAGAGATGGAAAAAATTTCCCTCATTCGGGGAATTAACCCTATGTACAAAAAGCTATGGTAGTTTTTCTCTAATATACATTCCCTCAATGAGGGTATTCGGACCCAACGATGGAAACACTAAGGGGTTGCCCCGTCCCGATTATTACGGGTTGCGGCCGAATAGGAAAATGAGCCTGCAACATACCAAGACAAACAAGCGTCAAGACGGCGAGGCGTGAGCCATGCGGCGCCGTTATATCGCGTACCTGTCGTTGGCGTCGATTTTGAGCGTCTTTGTTCTGGCCGGACTCTGGGAGTTCTGGATGGAACCGCTTTTGCTTGGCATGGAAGACCAGGAACGGAATGCTGAAAAATTGGAGTTCGTTATCACCGCAACTGCCTTTGCCGCCCTTGCCGTAATCGTTCCCGCCGCCATCTCCGTCAGGCTGATCGGCGCTCAGGAACGGGCGCACGAGGGGCTGCTGGCGGCAATGGGACAGGCCGAGTTGGCCAATGAAGCGAAATCCCGCTTCCTCGCCAATATGAGCCACGAACTCAGAACCCCGCTCAACGCGATCATCGGTTTTTCCGACATAATCGGTTCGCAGCTCTTCGGCCCGATCGAGAACGAGAAATACCGGGAATACGTGCGGGACATCAACGACAGCGCCTACCTCTTGCTCGACCTGGTCAACGACGTGCTCGACCTCTCCAAGGCCGAGGCCGGAAAGCTTGAGTTGCAGGAGGCGGAGGTCGACCTGAGGGAGGTCATCCTTTCGTGTCAGCGCCTGATGCGCCAGAGGGCGGACCTCGGCGAGATCCGGCTGGAGTCGGAGATCATTGCTCCCGTGACCCGTTTGCGCGGCGATGCCCGAAAGGTCCAGCAGATTCTCCTCAACCTCTTGTCCAACGCGGTGAAGTTCACGGCGCCCGGCGGGCGCGTCTGGGTCGAGGTGCGTCACGATCCCGCGCGGGGCCTGATCGTCACCGTTCACGACGACGGCACCGGAATCCCCGGGCATGAGTTGGCGAAAATCTTCGAACCCTTCGCGCAGGTCGACAATTCCTTGACCCGCAGTTATCACGGAACCGGGCTCGGCCTGCCGCTGGCCAGGGCGATGGCGGAACTGCACGGCGGCAGCCTGGTTCTGCACAGCATCGAAGGCGTGGGCACCCGGGCGACCGTGACCTTTCCTCAGGACCGGGTGATCCACCGGGCATTTAGGGCGGCCTAGCCGGTGGGGGGTTAGCCCCGGCGCTGGTCCGGCAGCGCGACAGACGTTACGCCACCGTGCCGCCCACGGTGAGGCTGTCGATCAGGAGAGTCGGCTGGCCCACGCCTACCGGCACCCCCTGGCCCTCCTTGCCGCAGGTGCCGATGCCGCTGTCCAATTTCATATCGTTGCCGACCATCGAGACCCTGCTCAGCACGTCCGGCCCGTTGCCGATGAGGGTCGCCCCCTTGACCGCGGGGCCCTGCTTGCCGTCTTCGATGAGGTAGGCTTCGGTGCAGGTGAAGACGAACTTGCCCGAGGTGATGTCCACCTGCCCGCCGCCGAAATTGACCGCATAGAGCCCGTTCCCGACCGAGGCCAGGATCTCCTCCGGCGTCTTGTCGCCCGGCAGCATGTAGGTGTTGGTCATGCGCGGCATGGGAATGTGGGCATAGCTCTGGCGCCGGCCGTTTCCCGTGGGCGCCATGCCCATGAGACGGGCGTTCTGCCGATCCTGCATGTAGCCGGTCAGCACCCCGTCCTCGATCAGCGTGGTGCATTGGCCGGGCGTGCCCTCGTCGTCGATGGTGAGCGAGCCGCGCCGGTCGGACAGGGTGCCGTCGTCCACCACCGTGACCCCGGGGGAGGCGATGCGCTCGCCCATGAGCCCGGCGAAGGCGGAGGTCTTCTTGCGGTTGAAGTCCCCTTCCAGGCCGTGGCCGATGGCCTCGTGCAGCAGGATGCCGGGCCAGCCGGGGCCGAGTACCACGGGCATCTCGCCGGCGGGTGCGGGCACCGAGCCCAGGTTGACGAGCGCCTGGCGCAGGGCCTCGTCCACCGCGGCGCGCCAGTAGGCCCCGTCCAGCAGGGTCTCGTAGGAAATCCGGCCGCCGCCGCCGTAGCTGCCCGACTCCATGCGCTCGCCCTCGCCGACCACGACCGAGACGTTGAGGCGCACCAGCGGGCGGACGTCGGCCGCGCGCTCGCCGCCTGGGCGCAGGATCTGCACCGCCTGCCACGAACCGGCCAACGAGGCGCTGACCTGGCGCACCCGGCTGTCCAGGCCACGCGCATAGGCGTCGAGGTCCGAGAGCAGCTTGACCTTGGCCTCGAAGTCCGCCTCGCCCAGGGGGTTGATGTCGTCGTACAGGATACGGTTGGTACGCGCCGGGGCGCCGGCCATCACCCCGCCACGGCCCGCGTGCACGGTCCTGACGGTTTCCGCCGCGCGCTCGATCGCCTCTTCCGACAGTTCGCTGGCATGGGCGTAGCCCGCCGCCTCCCCGGCCACCGAGCGCAGGCCGAAGCCCTGTGAGGTGTCGAAGCTGGCGCTCTTCAAGCGACCGTCGTCGAAGGCGAGCGATTCCGACTGGCAATACTCGAGGAACAACTCGCCGTCGTCGGCGCCGCGCAGGGCCTCGTCGACCAGGGTCTCCAGGCGCCCCTGGTCGAGGCCCGCGCGAATGAAGAAAAGCTCGTCGGTGGCGGATATGTGCGACATCTTGGGACTACCGTTTGGTTCCAGTGTCCTGCCTCTGAAGTTCATAAGATGGACTTCAGCGATAAGCAGGCCACTAACTATTTGAATCTAGTGTGATTCAACTTCCGACATTCGGCACATTTAATGTGCCGAATGTCGGAACCATCACACTAGCGTTGCGACCGATTATCAATATGGGCCTTTCGCCGGCGAATTACACGGTGATCGTAAACGCAGGGTTGCGCGGCACGCCGGAGGGCCGCCGGCCACGATCTGGTGGGACAAATCTCCTGCGTTTTCGGGTTGGCCAAGGCGGGGTCGTGCGAAGGCTTCTCACGGGCAGCTTCGCCAAGGCAAGCTTCGCGAATGTTGTTCTGGACCCGGGTGCTGGAATCCGGCTATTTCAGGGCTCCATACGCTTGTGAGCGCGGTCGGTCTAGTATAGGTTGCGCGCGCGAAATTGAGTATCGCCGTGGCATCTTTGCACTGATTGGGGGCCACCGCTCGGCGACACGGCCGATTGGGGGCGGGCTGCGTGCGGTGCGGGAGGGGATTCCGGGGTATGACGATTTTCAGACGCTTGGGATTCGCGGTAGGCGTGCTGGGCCTTGCCGTGGG
>JAZGBC010000269.1:0-6208 GCA_036444495.1 Kiloniellales bacterium | reverse complement strand
CCTCGACCTTGACGAACGACACGTGCAAGTCGGCCAGGGCAACCGGATTGAGATCGAGGTCGGTCACCTGATCGATCGAGAAGCGGCAGCCCAAGATGTGCAGCCTGTCGAGCAGCCGGGCGCCGGCCTCGCTCCAGAGGGCGAAATCCGCCTGGGCGAACTCGAAGATCAGATGCCGGGCCAATTCTTCGTTGTTATTGAGAAAATCGATGAAGTCGCCGAAGAACTCCTCGTCCGCCAGGCTGTGCGGCGAGATGTTGCAGAAGAAATCGAACTTCTCTTTCTGGTAGTGGACCTTGCGGATGAGCTGGATGCAGCGGAACAGGAGCATGTTGTCGATTGCGGTGATCAGGCCCTCGCGTTCGGCGAGCCCGATGTACTGCTCCGGCAGGATCATGGCGCCATCGCTGGTGCGCAGCCGCGAGAAGCATTCGTAGAAGCGCCGCCGGCGCTGCGGCAGGCTGACGATGGGTTGCAGGACCAGGTCGATCCGGTCCTCGCGCAGCGCCGCCCGCACCGCGCCGAGCAGCGCCTGCGGCTCCAGGTCCCCGGCCACCGGCGCCGTGACCCCCGGCGGCAGTTTGCCCGGCGGGAGTTTATTGGCCGGCTGCGGCTTTCCCACCGGCCGGGCCGGGCCGAGGCGCGGCGGGAATCCCTCCTTGACCAGGGGCGGCACGGCATTTCTATGTTGTGCGGGAGACGCCGCGGCGGCCTTGGCACGCGAACCCGGCTCCAGCAGCGTGCCGGTGGAAAGCGCCGGAACCAGGGATTTGAGCAGCTTGACCTCGGCCATGACCTCTTCGATGGCGCGGCCCACACTGCCGCCGCCCGCCTGGCCCGCGTTATCCATTCCCTCGCGCAGGGTCTCGACCTCGCGGCGCAGCCAGGTCAGCTCCTCCTGCTGGGTCGTATAGCCGTAGCCCAGCGACATGAGTTGCTGGCCGAAATAGCCCTGGCGCCCGGCGCGGGCGTAGATTTCGTGCAGGAGCCCGCCGCCGACCAGAATCACCGCGCCCAGGCCGAAAGCGAGCGGCTGATCGAGCCAGGGCAGCCAGACCGGACCGAAGACCGCCGCAGCGGTGGCCAGGCCGCCGTAACAGAGCAAAAAGGCGAGATGAAACAGGGTTTGCATGCGCTCGGAGGGCCGCCAATAGGAATGGCGCCACTGTGCCGTTCCAGGTCTTGAAAGACGGTTAACAAGTGGTTGTTATGCCGAGTATCCGGCTGCCCGGCCCGGCACTTAGCGCTGGCCGGCACCCACCGCCTCGCGCAGCGAGCCGAAGCCGTCGCGCCGCAGGAGCGCGGCCAAGCCGCTCCCGATCCGGGGCACGAGCCCCGGGCCCTGATAGACGAGTGCGGTGTAGAGCTGCACCAGCGACGCGCCGGCCCGGAGCTTGGCGTAGGCGTCCTCGGCGCTGGCGACGCCGCCCACGCCGATCAGCGGAATCTGGCCCTGCGTCCGGCGGTACATCTCGGCCAGGAGCGCGGTGGAAGGCTCGAACAGGGGCCGGCCGCTCAGGCCGCCGGCCTCATCCCGCCGCCGCCCGCGCAGGCCCGGCGGACGCGCGATCGTGGTATTGCTCACGATCAGGCCGTCCAGCCCTTCCTGCAAGGCCACGGCGGCGATGTCGTCCTTGTCGGCCTCGGTCAGGTCCGGCGCGATCTTGATCAGGAGCGCCGGCGGGCCGCCGGGGACGGCCTCGGCCAAGGCCCCGCGCACCCGCTCGATGATCGCCGTCAGCTCGCCCCGGCCCTGCAGGGCGCGCAGGCCCGGCGTGTTGGGCGAGGAGACGTTGACCACCAGGTAGTCCGCCAACGGCCCGAGGCGGCGCGCGCCCGCCGCATAGTCGGCCGCTGCGTCCTCGCTCGCCCGGTTCTTGCCCAGGTTGACCCCGACCGGGCCGGGGACGGCGCCCGCGCGCCAGCGCTCCAGCCGCCGCGCCGCCGCTTCCATGCCCTGGCCCGCGAATCCGATGCGGTTGATGACCGCCCGCTCCTCGGGCAGACGGAAGATGCGCGGCCGCGGATTGCCCGGCTGCGCCTCGGGCGTGACGCTGCCCACCTCGACGAAGCCGAAGCCCAGGCGCAGCAGGGGCCCGACGGCCCGTGCATCCTTGTCGAAGCCGGCGGCCAGTCCAACAGGATTGGGGAAATCCCGGCCCCAGAGCCGTTGCGCCAGAATCGGATCGCCGGGCGCATCCGACACCGGCCCCAGGCCGCGGCGCAGCGCCCAGAGCGTAAGGCCATGCGCCACCTCTGGATCGAGCAGCCGCAGGAAGGGCGAGGCGAGGCGAAAGCGATCCACCGGCTTCTCGCCCCTAATCGCTTTTCAGCGGTGGAAAGACGTGCCGGCCGTCGCTGCCCAGGGGCAGATCGTCGATCCGCGAGACCGCACTTGCCGGCAGCTCGCCATAAAGATGGGGGAAAAGTGCGCCGCCGCGCGAGGACTCCCACTTGAGGGCCTCGCCCAGCGCCCCTGCCTCGACGGTCAGGAGCAGGAGGTCCGGCTGGCCGGCCCGGTGGCGGGCCGCGCTTTCCTCGATCTGCCCGGCGCTGGAGAAATGAATGAACCCGTCGGCCCGGTCCACGGCGGACCCTCCATAGCGCCCGGACTCACGAGCCAAGTCCCAGTCCTCCCGGGTACAGAGGTGATAGATGCGCCCAGCGGCCATGGCGCGACTTTATACCAACTCTCCTTGATATTGACCCATTTCATGGGAGCAAATCGGTTCGTCCGGGCAGGCGCGCCGCGCCGGCCATGCGGGACATGGTCGAGCGGCGCCGACGCCCGCAAAAGGGCGCGATCTTGCAAATTGCAGGACTCACTTCCTGTCGAGTTCTGCATTTTGCGAATAAGCCGGCTTCGGCGCTACGGCGGCTGCCGAGATGAATTTCGCTAAGCTACTGATAAGACATGGGCTTCAGGCCAGCCCAGGTCTTTCCCCAGGTCAGGGAGAAGTTGGCACGCGGCTTGCTGATTACGGTCCTAGGCGCTAGGCGAAGGCATGAACCCGGGGAAGGCGTGAAGTGCCCTAATGACGAAAATCCGCACCAGATGCCTGGGCGGCAAGTCCATGGCGTTCCAGCGTGCCCTGGCCGCGCTCGACCGCCTGGGCCGGCCCGCGTGCATCACGGCGCATGTGCCGCGCCGCGATTCCGGCAGCCCGGCAACGGGAGATACCCCGGGTGCGCTAGGGAACTCATCAGTAGACGGAATCAATTCTCGGGGCTTTTTTGTTCCTGGGGTTAGAGGAAAAGAATAAGATAATATGCAGATGATGAAGCACGCAGATGTCTGGCGGGCGATCGACAGCCTGGCCGAAAAGTATGGGATGTCGGCCTCGGGGCTGGCGCGCCGCTCCGGTCTCGATCCCACGACCTTCAACAAGAGCAAACGCATCACGAAGGAGGGCAAGCAACGCTGGCCGAGCACCGAGTCGATCTCCAAGGTGCTCACCGCCACCGGCGCCTCGCTCGCCGAGTTCGTCAGCCACGTCGGCGGCAACAATGGCGCGGCCCTGGTCCAGCGAATCCCCGTTATCGGCTATGCGCAAGCCGGCAGCGCCGGCTATTTCGACGACGCCGGCTACCCCACGGGCAGCGGCTGGGACGAGGTCGCCTTTCCCCACATCGGGGACCCGAACGCCTATGCCCTGGAGGTCAGCGGCGATAGCATGGAGCCGGTCTACCGGGACGGCGACGTCATCATCGTCTCGCCGGGCGCCAGCGTCCGCCGGGGCGACCGGATCGTCATCCGGACCCGCGGCGGCGAGGTCATGGCCAAGCAACTGGCTCGGCAAAGCGCGCGCAAGGTCGAACTGACCTCGCTCAACCGCGCGCACCCCGACCGGGTCATCGACCTGGACGACATCACCTGGATGGCGCGCATCGTCTGGGCCAGCCAGTAGCGGCGGCCCACTCCGCCGAAGCAGCCGCTTCGGCTGCGAAGGCCGGGCTGCCGGGCACCACCGCCTAGAGCCGCTCTACCGCTTTGCTTTTCTCCTTTCCGATGCTACGGCTACGCTTGCAGCCGCAGCCCACACCCTCTAACGAGTGGGCTGTTCTGAGCTGACTCTTGGAGGCCCCGGTGGCGACGGAAATCAGTTTCATCGACGGCAAGTGGGTCGAGGGCAACCCGCCGATCATGGGCCCCATGACCCATGCGACCTGGATGGCCTCGGTGGTCTTCGACGGCGGGCGCGCGTTCGACGGCGTGACCCCCGATCTGGACCTGCACTGCCGGCGCCTGATCGAATCCGCCAAGACCTTCGGCATGAAGCCGCTGCATTCGGGCGAAGAGATCCTGGAGATCGCCAAGGACGGTATCGCCCGCTTCCCCTCGGGCACGCATCTCTATATCCGGCCCATGTACTGGGCGGAGAAGGGCGCGGACAAGTTCTTCGTCATGCCGGATCCGGACAGCACGCGCTTCTGCTGCTCGATCCACGAGGCGCCCCTGCCCGAGCCGGGGCCCTTTTCGGTCTGCCTTTCCACGATGCGGCGCCCGCCGCCCAGCATGGCCCCGACCATGGCCAAGGCCTCCTGCCTCTATCCCAATTCGGGCCGCGCCCTGGTCGAGGCGGCCGAGCGGGGGTTCGACAACGCGGTGCTCTTGGACGGCAACGACAACGTGGCCGAGCTGGCCACCGCCAACATCTGGATCGTCAAGGACGGCGCGGCCCACACGCCCGTGCCCAACGGCACCTTCCTCTGCGGCATCACGCGCAACCGCGTGGCCAAGCTGCTGAGCGAGGCCGGGATTCCGGTCTACGAGCGCAGCATCACCTGGCCGGAGGTGCTGGAGGCCGACGAGGTCTTCACCACGGGCAACTACATCAAGGTGCTGCCCATCAGCCGCGTCGAATCACGCGACCTGCAGCCCGGCCCCGTCACGCGCAAGGCGCGCGAGCTCTACTGGGACTGGTCGTTCAAGGGTTGAGCCGCTGTACCGGCGCACAGGCCTGATTTCCCTGTATCTTTACCAAAGCACAAGGTTTCGCGGCCAAACTCGCAAAACACACTAATCCTAGGCGCGCGGCGGGAATTCCGTCCCCGGCGTGGTCCTTCGGGGCCTGTAGCCGATGGTTTGGAGCCCGCGATGAGCAACCTGGACATGGACGGCCCCTACGAGCTGAATCGCGACGAGGTCGAGCGCGTCGTCAGCGAGCCCTTCGCCGGGAATTTCGCCCTGGGCTACCTCTCGTCGAAAAAGAAGTTCATCATTCAGTTCGTGGGGCGCAGCGATTCCTGCGTCCGGGACGCCATTATCAAGAACCTGCCGAAAAAAACGAATGGCAAACAGCCCGGGTTCCTTGGGCGGCTTCTCAGCGGCGCGCCGCCCCCGCCCGCGTTCAAATACAGCTACGCGGCGGACCCGGAGGCGGCCTACACCAAGC
This sequence comes from Kiloniellales bacterium, assembly GCA_036444495.1. GTDB lineage: Bacteria > Pseudomonadota > Alphaproteobacteria > Kiloniellales > J153 > JAZGBC01. Next base: position 812 of record JAZGBC010000269.1, on the reverse strand, counting down.
AGTGCCGGAACTACCACGATTTCGGCACCGGCAAGGAACTGCGCAACGCCTCGCACCCGAAGCCTCCCTCAAGCGGCTCGGTCAAGTGCCCGGTCTGCGGCGAATAGGGCCTGCCGTCTGAAGCCCTATCCTTTCGCCAAGTCCTCGCCCGCCAATGCACGCCGGATCAGGCTCCTGCTCTCCTCGAGACCGTAAAGGGTCAGGAAGGAGCCCATGCGCGGGCCCTGTTCCTGGCCGAGCAGTATCTCGTAGAGCGCCTTGAACCAGGACTTGAGGTCGGGGAAGTCGTGGCGCTTGCCCACCTCGTAGACCTGGGTCTGCACGGCCTCGCTGTCGGCGTCGCCCGGCAGGGCCTCGAGCTGTTCCAGCAGGTCGGCGAGCGCGGCCTGTTCCGTTTCGCTCGGCTTGCGGTACTTCTTGGCCGGCTTGACGAAATCCCGGTAGTAGCGGATCGCGTGGCCGACCAGGGAATCCAGGATCGGCGTCGCCTCCGGGCTGGCGTCCGGGGCATAGCGCGAAATGAAGCCCCAGAGCACGCCCGGGTCCTCGGTGTTGCACACGCTGGCCAGGTTGAGAAGCATGGAGAAGCTCAGGCCCGCGGTCTCGCGCGGCGGGTCGCCGTCGTGGATGTGCCAGACCGGGCTCTCCAGGCGCTTGGCCGCGTCCGCTTCCTCGAAACGGCCGAGGAAGGTGAGGTAATCGTCCACCGTGCGCGGGATGACGTCGAAATAGAGCCGCTTGGCCGCGCGCGGCTTCTGGTACATGAAGAGCGTCAGGCTGTCGGGCGGTGCGTAGGCCAGCCATTCCTCCAC
>JAZGBC010000268.1:0-8829 GCA_036444495.1 Kiloniellales bacterium | reverse complement strand
AGCTGGGCTCGGCGATGAAGAGAGAGGCGGCCACGCCCAGTGCATTTGCATCGGGATCGGGGACCGTGCCCCCGGTCAACCCGGGCGTCATATCCTGGTCGTCCAGCACCCCGGACGTCTGCAGGCCGAAGGAAGCATTGCCCTGGTTGGTCACGAATTCGCTAAAGGTGCCGCCCTGGCTGAGGACCACCGGCGGGGCCTCGGTCTGCAGGACACCGGGCAGCAGCCCCTGGAGCAGCGCCGCGGCCTGGCTGGGCAGGACCGAACTGACGGTCAGCGTGGCGGTGTAGGCGTTGGCGATGATGGCGTCATAGGCATTGGAAACGCCCTGGCTGCCGCTCTCGTTGGAGAAGACGAACTCGCCCGCCTCGCCATCCGCCTCGGGCAACAGGACGCAGATGGTCTGGCCGTCGGCCACCTCCAGGTTGCAGCCCACCTTGGTGCCGCGGATGCCGATGGTGCCGGACGGCGTGCGCACCTGCATGGCGTCCGGGCCGGTCTTGGCGACCTGGCCCGTGATGAACACGAAGGTCCCGGTCACGACCGACATGAGCGAGGAGCCGGTATCGCTGGAGGCGTCGTAGATCAGCTCGTCGAGCACCATCTTGGCGTCGCCGCCCAGCGAGAAGGTGGTGCCGTCGATGAAGACGATGTTGACCGCCCCGTCGGAGGGGGTTTCGAGCACGTCGCCCTGGAAGACCGAGGAACCGGCGCTTAGCGGGAGCTTCAGGCCGTCGGCCCCGGTGGCGGTGACCGTGCCCTGCACCTCTTCCACGGTACCGATCTCGGTCGCCGCGGCAGGGAAATCCGCCGTCTGAGACTCCTGGGCGTACTGCCCCGGCGCACGCGGACCCGCGAGCGATTCGACCAGATCGCCGGGCAGCAGGTGGCCATCCAGGGTCATGAGGTCGGCGGGCTCGCCGGCCGCGAAGTAATCGACGATCACGACTTTGGCGCCGTCGGCCCCGGTGATCACCAGGTCGGCGCCCTCGTGCGCATAGTCTGCGTGAAATGCGAAGCCGCCGCCGGGCAACAACAATTGCCCGCCGGCCTCGGAGGTGGCGAGGTAGGTAGTTTGGTTCGCGGCATCCGGACCGTTGCCGCCTGGCGCCGAATCAAACTCAGGAGTCGATTCGTTGGTCTTCGAATAACTCCCTGAACGAGTCGAGCCTAGGACACTTACCTGCCCTTGCCAGTCCACACCCATAGTCAACTCCCAATAGAGGGATTATCGTTATTTTTTTTAGTGTGGTTCTCTCCGCCTGACCTGGCTGAGTGCCAATCTGGCACGGTTAACCATAATAATCTATAGTATTTTATCCCTCCGGCCGGTAGCGATATGGAAGCCGTGTGGTGAGCGCGCGGCGGTTCTACACTGCGGCCGAAGTACAATCGGACCTCGTAGATAGCCGCGCTGATCTCGTGCAAAGGAGTTTTGCTTCGCCAGACAAAGTTCGCCCCCTGTTCAAGGCCGCGCTCAGCCGGTTGACATTCCGAAAACGCGATGGAACGCGCCGCAAAAGGCGGTTCCGCTTGAGTCTTTTCGGTCACGTCGTCCCCTTTGCCTTGCTCTGCGGGCTGGTCCTGGCGCGCATCTGGGATCCGGCGCCGGTCGCGGCCCTGCGCCTGCAGTCCTTCGATCTCTACCAGCGCATCGCGCCGCGTCAATCCGACGCGCTGCCCGCCGTCATCGTCGATATCGACGATCAAAGCCTGGCGGAGGTGGGCCAGTGGCCCTGGCCGCGAAACGTGCTGGCGCAGTTGGTCGCGCAGCTTTTCCGCAACGGTGCGGTCGTCGTCGGCTTCGACGTGATCTTTGCCGAGCCGGACCGCCTATCGCCGAAGAAGCTCGCTGACGAGTTGCAGGGCTTGAACGATCAGACACGCGCGCTTTTGCGCCGCCTGCCGGACAACGACGCAAGCTTCGCCAGCGTGATAAGGCGGAGCCGCGTGGTTCTGGCCCAGGGACCGGTGAGCCAACCGATCGGGGACCTGGATAAATCCAAGCCGGTCAAGACCGCGATCGCCCAGATCGGCGGCGACCCCAGGCCCTATCTCCTGTCCTACGAGGGCATGATCCGCAATCTTCCGGCGCTCGAAGCCAGCGCCAAGGGCCTGGGCAGTATTACGCTGAGCCCCGAGGCCGACGGCGTGGCGCGCCGGGTGCCGCTGGCGGTGAACGTGGGCGGCCACATCGTGCCCTCGCTCGTCGTCGAGATGCTGCGTGTCGCCACCGGCCAGCGGGCGGTCGCTATCAAATCCAACGAGGCGGGGATCGATAGCGTCGTGGTCGCCGGTGTTTCCATCCCGACCGACCGCCTCGGCCGCAAGTGGGTCCACTTCGCCGCCCCCGACCCTCGGCGCTACATCTCCGCCAAGGACGTGCTGGCCGGCAAGACCGGGCCCGAGCGCATCCAGGGAAAACTGGTCATCGTCGGCGCATCGGCCACCTCCCTGGGCGATATCAGGGCTACCCCCGTGTCCTCTGCCCTGCCCGGCGTCGAGGTCCACGTGCAGCTCCTTGAAACCATCCTGGCCAAGTCCGATTTGGTGCGGCCCAACTACGCCATCGGCGCGGAACTGGTCCTGCTCGCCTTCACCGGCCTGCTCATCATCATACTCACCCCGCTCGCCGGGGCGGTCTGGACCCTGGTTATCGGCGCTGTCGTCGCCGGGGGGCTCGGGGTCGGCGCCTGGTACCTTTACGCTACCGAGAGAATTCTATTGGACGTGGCCTTCCCGGCTGCGGGCGGCCTGGTGATCTATGCGATGATTACCTACACCAAGTACCTGCGCGAGGAGGGTAGCCGGAAATCAATCCGCCGGGCCTTCTCCCAGTATCTGGCGCCCGCCGTGATCGAGCGGCTCTCCCAGGACCCGGACCAGCTCCGGCTGGGCGGGGAGGTGCGCGAGATGACGGTCATGTTCGGCGACGTGCAGGGCTTCACGGCGATCTCCGAACGCCTCTCGGCCGAGGAATTGACCAGTTTGATGAACCGGGTGCTGACCCGCATGACCGAGCCGATCCTGACCTGCCAGGGCACCATCGACAAATACATCGGCGACTGTGTCATGGCCTTCTGGAACGCGCCGCTGGCCGACCCCGAGCACGCCGCTCACGCCTGCCGCGCCGCGCTCGACATGCTGGACCAGATCGACCGGCTGAACGCGGAGCTGAAGGCCGAGGCCGAAGCGGCCGGCGTGGAGCCGTCCGCCATCGCCATCCGGATCGGGTTGAACACGGGCGAATGCAACGTGGGAAACCTGGGCTCCGAGCAGCACTTCAACTATTCCGTCCTGGGCGATGCGGTGAACCTGGCCTCGCGCCTGGAAGGACAGGCCAAGTTCTACGGCTGCCCGATCATCGTCGGCGAGCACACCGCCGGCGGCGCCACTGACATGGCCTTCCTCGAGCTCGACCTGATCCGCGTCAAGGGCAAGAACATACCCGCGCGTGTCTTCGCGCTCCTGGGCCGGGAAGAACTCGTCCAGGACGCGGGATTCGCCGGCCTGCGGGAAGTCCACGGCGAGATGATCGGCGCCTACCGGGCCGCGGACTGGTCCAGCGCGTCGAGCGCACTTCAGCGCTGCCGCGAGCTGTCCGGCGAACTGCCGCTGGGCAGACTCTACGGCATCTACGAGGAGCGCCTGGCCAGCCACCCCATGATCCAGGACGTGGCCGAATGGGACGCCGTCTACGAGGCGCTGCAGAAGTAATACCGAGTCTCAAGCATCCAGGGGCAGGCCGAGCACGACCCGCGCCACGGCGTCGAGCGCGGCCTCCGCATCGGGCAGCGCACGAACGCCGTCGAGTTCCGGCGCCCCCGACAAACCGAAGACCGGGACCCCGAACTGCAGGCCGAAGGCCACCTCCGCGGTCGTACCGTGGCCGCCGCCCACCGCGACCAGGCACAGCGAAGCGCGTGCGATGATCGCGTTGCGCGCGACACCGATTCCCGTGGCGATGGGAATCGTCACGTGCGGGTTGGCGCTTGTGGGATCGGCATCGGGCAAAAGGCCGACGCTGACGCCGCCGGCCCGCTCCACGCCGCGGCAGGCCGCTTCCATGACCCCTTCGCGCCCGCCGCAGATCACGGTGAGTCCGTGTCCGGCCAGCGCCTCACCGAGCCACTCGGCCGTGCTCAGTTGCGCCGCCGTCGCTTCGCGCGATCCGATCACGCCCACCGGCACGCGGCAGGGCCGGCCGCTGTCGCGCTGCAGCCAGGCAAGCGCGGCACGCAAATCTACCGGCTCGCCGGCCGGCGCGCCGCCCTCCTCTTTCCAGAGGCGCGCGCCCGGATCGAAGCGGCGGCCCCGGCCGTCCGACAGACGTCCGGCCGCGCGGTCAAAAAACAGTTTCACGGCAAGCCTGAAACCCCAAGGCCCTACACCGCCAGCACCGAGCCCAGGTGCTTGGCCAGGTCGTGAATGGCGACGTGGGTCAGGTCCTTGTTGAGCTCGCCCGTGACCTTGGCGCGCACCGTCGCGGACAGTTCGGCGCGCAGGTTGCCGAGCGCCTTGGGCGGGGCCACGATGACCAGGCGGTCGAAGGAGCCCTTCTTCGCCTCCTTGTCCAGATAGGTGGCCAGGACGTGGTGCAGCTTGCGCTGCTCGTGGGCGTGGGGATCGGAGCGCGGCTCCATGGCATGCCGCCCCTGCCGGGCCGAATCGAAAGCCCGGCCCGGCCTGTCGCTGACGATGTCGCGGTCCGGCAGGTTGACCCCCTCGAATTCCTTGTCCGGTCCGGGCTTGATGCCGTGGCCCGGCCCATCGTTCAGGACGATGCGCGCCCGCGCCCCATCGGCGATAAGAATCCAGGTTTTGATCGGCTTCATGGTGTTCCGTAACCGCTGCGAAAAGCCCTTGGACGGTACGGCGTCCAGACTAAGCGCGAGCCGGTCCCCTCTCCCATCTTCAGACAAACGCTATTTCTTGTACAGTAATACATAACCCCATGATCACTCTCCTTGGTTTGCCTATATGCGGGGGGCGCGTCGCCGCGACCCCCGCCTATAGGCCCGGGAGAGTGCCACCGGAATGACGCTATCAATTAGGTGACGGGCTCCGGCGTTCGGGTGCCGAGCTTCTCCAGGTCCGGCAGCGGGCGGCGGCAGTCGGGAATCTGCGCCAAGACCGCCTCCAGCGCGGCCGCGATACGCAGGAGCCTTTCGTCTTCGCCGGCGCGCCCCACGAGCTGGATGCCGAAGGGCGTCCCGGTTGGGTCCAGCCCGCAGGGCAGGATGATGGCGGGGTGCGCGGTGAGCGAGATGCCGTAGGTGATGCCGATCCAGTGGAAATAGCTGCGCAGGCGTTTCCCGTTGATCTCCTCCACGAAGAGCCGGTCCTTGCCGAAGGGCGGCACGGCGGCGGCCGGACAGATCAGCAGGTCATAGCGCTCCATGAACCGGAGGAAGCGCCGGTAGAGCGCCGTGTGCTCGCGCTGCGCGCGGGCCACGTCGGCGGCGCTGAAGCTCAGGCCCTGCTTCACGTTGGCGGTCACGTTTGGCCCCACCTTCTCGGGGGTCCGCTCCACCTGATCCCGATGCGCGGCCAGGAAGCCGACGGCGCGCAAAACCTCGAAGATCTCGTTGGCGCCGCTCAAATCGGGATCGCTTGCATCGCAGGCGCCGAAGCGATCGGCGAAGCGCCCGACCCGCTCGCGGAGCAGCGCGCGGATAGTCTTGTCCACGGGGGCGAAACCCAGGTCCTCGGATACCGCCACCTTGAGTCCCGACAGATCGGCCGGGACGGGATCGGCGAAACGGCCGCCCTCGGCCTCGCGCGACAGCGGGTCGTCCGGGTCGCGGCCGGCGATCGCCGAGAGCAGGAGGCCGAGATCGGCCACGTTGCGCGCCATAGGCCCGTCCACGTTGAGCGGCACCCAGGCAACCGTCTTTTCGGGCGCGGCGACCAGGCCGGGGCTCGGCCGGTAACCCACCACGCCGCAGAAACCGGCCGGGGTGCGCAGGCTGCCGCCCAGGTCCGAGCCCGTGGCCAGGGGCACCATGCCGGTGGCCAGCGCCACCGCCGAGCCGCCCGAGGAGCCGCCGCAGATGCGCTCGGGATCGAAGGGGTTCCCGGTGAAGCCGTAGACCTGGTTCACCGTATTGGCGCCGGCGCCGAATTCCGGCGTGTTGGTCTTGGCCAGAACGATACCGCCGGCCGAGCGCACCGCGGCCACGATGCGGTCGTCCCGATCCGGCACGTGATCGGCATAGAGCGGCGAGCCCTGGGTGGTGCGCAAACCGGCGGTCGCCTGCAGGTCCTTGATGCCCAGGGGCAGGCCGTGCAACGGCCCCAGCTCCCGCCCGGCCGTCACCGCCTGCTCGGCCTCGCGCGCGGTGGCGCGGGCGCGCTCGAAATCCCTGGCCACGACGGCGTTGAGCGCCGGGTTGACGCGCTCGATGCGGCCGATGCAGGACTCGACAAGCTCCAGCGGCGAGAGGCGTTTCTCGCCGATCAGGCGCCGCGCCTCGACGGCGGAAAGATCGCAGGGTTCGCTCATGGGCCGGGCCTCCCCTTGGAGGGTTTATTGTTGTTTGCTCCGGGCGCCGCTCAGGCGACCTTGGCGTAGCCCAGGGCCTCGGACTCTTGCTCCATATCCATGATGCTTTGGTAGTCCCCTAACGGCAACACCTCGGCCCCGGCCAGGAACAGGGCCTGGCGCGCGGCCCGGGTCTCGGGCGCCTCCAGGGCGGAGAAGAGCGCGGCGCGCAGGCGCGCGATCAACTCTTCGCCGGCATCGGGCCGGGTTATGTAGGGCAGGCCCGGCGCGGCGGGCGTGCGCCCGATCTCGCGTAAGTTCTCGACCGCCTCGGGCCGGTGCCGGGCGAACAGGGCGAAAGTGACGCAGTCGGCCGCGCAGACGTCGGCCTCGCCGCCCACCACCATGGCCAGGCTGTTGGGATGGCCGCCGCTTTCCAGCACGGAGCCGAAAAAGCGGCCGCCCTCGGCCAAGGGAGCCACCGACGCGCGCAGCGCCGCATAGCCGGACTGGGACGCGCTGTGGTTGATGACCGCCCTGCGCCCGCGCAGGTCGGAAAGCCGTCCAGCCGCATCGTCCCGGCGCACCAGGATCAGGCTGGAATAGTTGGGGCCCTCGCAGCCGGGCACCTCGTAGACCGGGGTGGCGACCAGGCTGAGCCGCCCGGCGTACTCGTGCATGAGCGGATAGCCGCAGGTCTGGCTCATCAGCAACTCCGGTGACCGCCACTGATCGCTCAGACTCATTTTACGTTCGAGCCCGGTGGGAACGTCCGTCACCCCCTCGCGCTCGAGCGCCCGGGCCATGGCGGCCCAGAAAGAGTCGTTGGCCGAGGCAACCTCGGGAAGGTCGTACATGGGTAGGCTGGCGATGCTCATGGTTTGACGCTCCTTCCCCTCTCCCCCGCGTTTTTTTTCGGGCATGGTCAGTGTCCGTCGGGGTATTTCTCCAGATCGTCGGTGATCTCGTAGTAGTCGCTCTTATGGGCGACGAAGATGTGGCCGCGGGTCTTGATCCCCGTCGGCGGATCGAGGCTGCCGGCGGCGACCGCGATGTAATCGCGCTTCCCCGCCTCCCAGAACAGGCTGGCGCCGCAGACCTGGCAGAAACCGCGCCGGGCGAAATCCGACGAGTCGTACCACTTGAGCCCGCGCTCCTCGGTCAGCGTAAAGTCCTCGCGCTTGACCGCGCTGTAGGCCGCCACGTTGCCGTGGGTGCGCAGACACTGCCCGCAGTGGCAATTCCAGGCGTCGCGCAGTTTGCCGCGCACCTCGTAGGCCACCGCACCGCAGAGGCAGCGCCCCGTGGCGCGCAGTTCCTTGTCTTTGCCTTGCGTCATATTTTTTTCCGCCTGTTCAGGTCCTTGCCCGCGCCGGGTTCGATCTCTTCCAGCAAATCCTCGAGCCAGCCGATGACCTCGGGCGGCTGCATCACCGCGTGCCGGATCAGATCGTCGAAGTGCTGGGTCAGCACCCGGATGTGCTCGGTCGAATTGAACACCAGATACATGTTGCCGATATAGACCGCGACCCGCTTCGGGCCGAAGACGGTGAGCGGCACCGAATAGCGCCGCAATCCGTCGAACAGGAACCAGCGGAACCTGGGATAGAGTTCGTCCAGCAGCACGATCATGGAATTGAGCTGCGCGACCCGGGCTTCCAGCGGCAGGTCCTTCCAGACGCCGTGGCCGCGGGCGAACTCCTCGAGCGCCTGGACCGAGCTGCAGGCCTCCATGTCGGTTTCGGGCAGCCGGGAATAGGCGAGGCGCTCCTCGGCCCAATCGATGCGCGCTTTCGGCACCCGCTCACCGTACTCCTGGTGCTCGTAGCGGATCACTTCCTCGGTCTTGAGCAGGTCGGGGAGCGTCGTGGGCACGTAGCGAATCTTGTAGCCCAGCGCCTCGGCATGCCAACGGGCCAGGCGCTCGTCCGCCGGCGAGGCGGCCCCGGCCTCGATCTCCAGCGGCTGGGGCATCACGTCGAGGCCGATCTGGCCCTCCTGGCTCAGGCCCAGAAGCCAGTCGACGCTGACCTGCTCGCGCCCGGCGATGGCGGCGATGGTCTCGGCGCGCGGCAGGCGGTCGTTTCCCGTGGACAGCAACTGCGAGAGGGTCGAGCGGTCCAGCCCGGCCCGGTTGGCGAAGGCCGTGCGGCTCAGGCCCGAGCGCTCGATCACCTCGCCCAGGCGGTCACGGAATGTCTCAACCGTCTTGCGCCGATCCATCATGCCTCCTGCTCTAAATCCCGCGGCCGATAGTCGCCGAATCCTAGCGGGACGTTGCACATTGTCAACAATCAAGGTGATTGATGATCGTTTACGACACTTTGTGCGCGTTCTCTCATTGT
>JAZGBC010000267.1:0-2640 GCA_036444495.1 Kiloniellales bacterium | reverse complement strand
AAGAACTTCACGCGGGCGAAGATGCAGCGCCGCATGGAGCAGATCGAGGAGAGTGTTCAACGCTATCTGCACCAGCTGGACAGCGCCGACCGGCAGGAGCCGTCGGTTGCCCGCACGATGAAGACCGGTCGTCTGAATGAGAAGATCGCCAAGCTTAAGACGGAGATGGGGCGCCTGACAGAGCTTGAGGCGCGGATGCTGGCGACGCCCGACCAGCAGATCTCGCTGACCGACGCGGATGCCCGCTCGATGGCGACGAGCGGCCGGGGTTCGGGCATGGTCGGCTATAACGTTCAGGCTGCGGTGGACACGAAACATCATCTGATCGTCGCCCACGAGGTGACCAATGTGGGCACCGACCACAGCCAACTCTCCGCCATTGCCAAGCAGACGAAGGCGGCCCTGGAGACGGAGACGCTGGATGCCGTTGCCGATCGTGGCTATTTTAGCCGCGAAGAGATCCTGGCCTGCGATCGGGCCGATATCACGGTCACCAGTAAGAGGGGCAAAAGACCGGGCGAGCGATTGACCGTGGGCTTCGGGGGCGGTGATTGGACTGAGTCGGAAATGCCACATGCGCGGAAAAATTAGATTGAGGCCCAAGATTGCGTTTTGAATGGGCTTGGTGTTGTGATTCGCTCGGCGCATGGGCGAATCACGACCGGATATTGATGATCTGGGCCTCGACGACCTCAAATTGCGGCTGGTCGAGCTTGTCGAGGCGACCGCGGCGCTGAGAGCGGAGAACGCGGCCTTGCGCGAGGAGATTGCGCGCCTCAAGGGGCTCAAGGGCCCGCCGAATCTCAAGCCGAGTGGTCTGGAGAAGGCGCGTGAGGCCAAGGCGGCGGGCGCGGCAGGCAAGCGGCGTCGCCGGGGCAAGACGCTCTCCAAGCTGGTGATCACCGAGGAGCGGACCCTGAAGGTTGCCGTTCCACCCGGCTCGCGGTTCAAGGGCTACGAGAGCTACGTGGTGCAGGACCTGGTGCTGCGCGCCCGGGTCATCCGGTTCCGGCGCGCGCGCTGGCTGACGCCGGCGGGCAAGACGATCTTGGCGCCCTTGCCGGCTGGCGTGACGGGCCACTTCGGGCCCGAGTTGCGGCGCTTCGTGCTGGCCCAGTGCCACCAGGGCCAAGTGACGGTGCCGCGGATCGTGGCGCAGCTCAACGACCTCGGGATCGCGATCTCGAAGCGCCAAGTGGTGCGTCTGTTGATCGCGGGCAAGGACGATTTCCTGGCCGAGAACAGGGCGGTTCTGCGGGCCGGGCTCGAGACGGCGGCCTGGATCTCGGTGGACGACACCGGGGCGCGCCACCAGGGCAGAAACGGCGTGTGCACGCAGATTGGCAACGGTCATTTCGCCTGGTTTGCCACCAGCTATTCGAAGAACCGGCTGAACTTTCTCGAATTGCTGCGGGCCGGCGACACCGACTTCGTGGTCAACCGGGCGGCGGTCGATTACATGCGCCGGCGCAATCTCTCGGGCCAGGTGATCGACTTGCTGGCCGGCCACGCGACCAAGCGGTTCGCCGATCGCGACGGGTGGATGGCGCACCTCGACGGGCTCGGCATTGCCGCCTTGAAGGTCCACCCCGATCCGATCAAGGTTGCCACCGAGGGCGCGATGTGGGGCAGCATTGCTGCGCACGGCCGGCTTCAGGATACGGTGATCGTCAGCGACGACGCCGGCCAGTTCAACGTCGGCCATCACGCGCTCTGTTGGGTCCATGCCGAGCGGCTGATCCACAAACTGGTCGGCTTCACCGACCGCCATCGGGCGGCTCAGCAACGGATCCGGTCGCGGGTCTGGTGGTTATACGCCGATCTCAAGGCCTACTGCCGCGATCCGACCACGCCGACCAAGCGCGCGCTCATTCGGCGCTTCGATCGGCTGTTCACGACCAGAACTGGATTCGTCACGCTCGACCGCCTGCTCGATCGCCTGCACGCCAACAAGGGCGAACTGCTGGTCGCCCTGGATCGACCCGACATCCCACTCCATACCAACGGGACGGAGAACGATATCCGCTGCCAGGTGACCAAGCGCAAAATCTCCGGCGGCACCCGCTCCGATGCCGGTCGCGACTGCCGCGATGCCTTCCTCGGCCTGATGAAGACCGCCGCCAAGCTCGATATCTCGTTCTGGGACTACCTCGGCAGCCGCCTCAACGTACCCGATGCACCATCCGTCCCACCCCTGCCGGAGGTAATTCGTCTGCGCGCCGTTGCCTGACCGCCCGGCCTTTTGCCCCTGTTACGTGGCGGTGGGGGTGGGATTCGAACCCACGGTACGCGCGAGCGTACAACGGTTTTCGAGACCGCCCCGTTCGACCACTCCGGCACCCCACCGTGGCGGGCGCCTCGAGGCGGGCGCCAGCCGGCTATGGTCATAGCCCAACGGGCTGGTCCGGGCAAGTGTCGTGCCGCCGCAAGGCGCGCGACCATTCTGGCGGGTGCCGGCGGACTTGACAGGCGCGGCCGGGCGGCTATAAAGCAGCGTTCCGTCCGGCCGACCCGCGGCCGGCGCGGGCGTGTGGTTGTTTCAGGTTCCCAAGGTAGCACCATGTATGCAGTGATCCGCACCGGCGGCAAGCAATATAAGGTCGCCCAAGGCGACGTCATCACCGTCGAGAAACTCGCCGG
>JAZGBC010000266.1:0-10679 GCA_036444495.1 Kiloniellales bacterium | reverse complement strand
CGGAGCCGGCGCCGGAGCCCCCGCCCGTCAAGAAGGGGGAGGATGAGGAGTCATCCCTGACTGACCCCGGCCAAAAACTTAAACTGCCGCCCAGGGTTCAGGCCGCGATGCGAACGCCGGTCAGATTGGCGCCGGGCGGGGATGGCTATGCCGCCTTCAAAGGCGGCTATGCCGCGGCACGGTCGGGCAAGCTGGATCTGGCGATCGATCTCTACACCCGGGCCATCGACACCGGGGACCTCGAGCTCGAACACCTGGCCGAGGCGTTCTACAACCGCGCCAACGCCCATCACTACCTGGGGGCGCTGAAATTCGCCATTCAGGACTACAGCGCCGCCATCCTCAACAAGCCCGACTTCCCGGGCGCCTACTACAACCGGGGCTTCGCCTTCGAGGCGAACGGGCAGCACACCCGCGCCCTGGCCGATTTCATGAAGGCGCGCAAGCTCGGCCTGCAGCGCCTGGGCGTGCGTTCACCCGACCTTCAGCCGCCCTTGCCATAGGCGAACGCCCGGAATCTCGATCGCTGACCTTCGCGTTCGGATCGCTTCGCGAATCGGTGATATAAGGCGCCATGAGCACGGCACATATGGGGGTCCTCTACGCCCTGCTTGTCCTATTGGGTTTGAGCCTCGTGGGTCCCGGTCTGGTCGGTGTGTTCGGCCCTAAACTCGGGCGTACCTGGCTGATCGCCGAGAAGGCCGACGCCAAGAACCACCTGCGCGGGCTCAACGCCATGATGACCGCGCTCGGCATGGTGGCGCTCTGGGCCTGCTGGGACCTGGAGAACTCACGCCTGCTCGTCCTGGTGCTGGGCGTCGTGATGGCGGCGCTCGTGGTGGCGCGCCTCTATTCCCTGCTGATCGACGGACCGCCCGGCTCGACCACGCTCACCTATCTGGCGGCCGAGGTTCTGTTGGCCGCGGTTTTTCTGTTCTGGCCGCCGCCCGGCGTCTGAGACCCCGGCGGATGGGACAATGAATATCCTCGGCGAAGCGGCGCGAATAAATCGACTCCGCGACTCCGGGCGGAGTTGCGCTAAGATGCGGAGACAAACGCGCGAGACGGGGAGTTAACACGATGCCCGCGATCCTCGGCCGGCTTCTCTGTCTGATCGGCATCCACGACTTCCGGGTCGTCGACGCGACCTTCGGCTTTGGTCCGGGAGGGACCGTCAGCAGGCTGGAATGCAGGCGCTGTGGATTCGTGACGACGCGCTCGGAATGAGGGTATGGATACGGCCTTCCTCGAACATCTGGGCCGGGAAACCGCTGCGCTGCGCGAGGCGGGCCTGTTCAAGGAGGAGCGGGTCATCGCCTCGCCGCAGCAGGCGGCCATCCGCCTGGCCGACGGGCGCGAGGTCATCAACTTCTGCGCCAACAACTATCTGGGCCTGTCCAACCACCCGGCGCTGGTGGAGGCGGCCAAGGCGGCGCTCGGGCAATACGGCTACGGCATGTCCTCGGTGCGCTTCATCTGCGGCACGCAGAGCGTGCATCGCCGGTTGGAGGAGCGCCTGAGCGCCTTCCTGGGCATGCAGGACTGCATCCTCTATTCCTCCTGCTTCGACGCCAACACCGGCCTGTTCGAAACCATCCTGGACGAACAGGACGCGGTCATCAGCGACGCGCTCAACCACGCCTCCATCATCGACGGCATCCGCCTGTGCAAGGCGAAGCGCCTGCGCTATGCCAACAACGACATGGAAGACCTCAAGCGCCAACTGGAGGCAGCCCAAGACTGCCGCCACAAGCTGATCGCCACCGACGGCGTCTTCTCCATGGATGGCATCGCCGCCGACCTGCCGGCGATCTGCGACCTGGCGGAGCGCTACGGCGCCATGGTGATGGTGGACGATTCCCACGCCGTGGGCTTCGTCGGCGAGCATGGCCGCGGCACGCCGGAGCATTGCGGCGTGGAGGGCCGGATCGACATCCTGACCGGCACCCTGGGCAAGGCGCTGGGCGGTGCCTCGGGCGGCTACACGGCGGCGCGCAAGGAGACCGTGGCCTGGCTGCGCCAGCGCTCGCGGCCCTATCTCTTTTCCAACAGCCTGGCGCCGGTGATCGCGGCCACGTCGCTGCGCGCCATTGGCCTGCTGGAGGAAAGCGGCGAGCCGCGCGCGCGGCTGCGGGAGAACAGCGCCTATTTCCGCACGGAGATGACCGCGCTCGGTTTCACGCTGGCCGGTGAGGGCCACCCGATCATCCCGGTCATGCTGGGCGATGCGCGCCTGGCCAGCGAGATGGCGGACGGCTTGCTGGCCGAGGGCATCTATGCCATCGGCTTCTCCTTTCCCGTGGTGCCCAAGGGCCAGGCGCGCATCCGCACGCAGATATCGGCGGCCCACAGCCGCGCGCAGCTGGACCAGGCGATCGCGGCCTTCGCCAAGGTCGGGCGCGGCCTCGACGTTATTTCTTAGGCGGGGAGAAGCGATGAAGGCGCTGGTCAAGGCCAAGGCCGAACCGGGTATCTGGATGGAGCGGGCGCCCAAGCCCAGGGTCGGCCACAACGACGTGCTGATCAAGATCCGCAAGACGGCGATCTGCGGCACCGACGTGCACATCTACAACTGGGACCGCTGGTCGCAGGAGACCATCCCCGTGCCCATGACCATAGGCCACGAGTTCGCCGGCGAAGTGGCGGAGATCGGCGGCGAGGTCCAGGGTTTCGAGATCGGCCAGCGGGTCTCGGGCGAGGGGCACATCACCTGCGGCCACTGCCGCAACTGCCGCGCCGGGCGGCGCCACCTCTGCCGCAACACGGTGGGCGTGGGGGTCGACCGGCCCGGCAGCTTCGCCGAATATCTCTGCATCCCGGCGGTCAACGCCTTTCCCCTGCCCGACGACGTGCCCGACGATCTGGGCACGATCCTCGATCCGCTCGGCAACGCCACCCACACGGCGCTCTCGTTCGACATGGTGGGCGAGGACGTGCTGATCACGGGCGCCGGGCCCATCGGCATCATGGCGACCGCCATCGCCCGCCATGTGGGCGCCCGCTTCGTCGTGGTGACCGACATCAACGATTACCGCCTGGGCCTCGCCGCCAAGATGGGCGCGACGCGCACGGTGAACGCGGCCCGGGAAAAGCTGGACGATGTGATGGCCGAGTTGGGCATGCTGGAAGGCTTCGACGTGGGCCTGGAGATGTCGGGCAGCCCGGCGGCCTTCCAGGACATGCTGCACACGATGAACCACGGCGGGCGCGTGGCGATCCTCGGCATCCCGCCGGAAGAGGCGCCCATCGACTGGCACCAGGTCATCTTCAAGGGCCTGATGCTCAAGGGCATCTACGGCCGCGAGATGTTCGAGACCTGGTACAAGATGACCACCATGCTGCAGAGCGGCCTGGACGTGGCGCCCATCATCACCCACCGCTTCGCGGTCGACGATTTCGAGGAAGGCTTCCAGGTCATGCGCTCGGGCGACTCGGGCAAGGTGATCCTGGATTGGACGTGAGGATAAATACGTGGCGCTGAGTCGGGCCGGGAAAATCGAAAGCTTCCGTGCACTGCACGAACGGCCGGGCGCCTTCGTCATACCCAATCCCTGGGACGTGGGCACGGCGCGCGTCCTTGCCTCCTTGGGCTTCGAGGCCCTGGCGACGACCAGCGCGGGCTTCGCCTTTTCCCTCGGCCTGCCGGAAGGCGACATTTCCCGGGAGCAGGCGTTGGCGCACTGCGGGGATATCGTCGCGGCGACCGATCTTCCCGTGTCGGCCGACCTGGAGAAGGGCTTTGGAGACGATCCCGCCAGTGTCGCCGAGACTATTCGGGCGGCGGCGGAAACGGGCCTTGCCGGCGGCTCGATCGAGGATTTCAGCGGCCGTCCCGAGGACCCCATATTCTCCTTCGATCAGGCCGTGGAGCGCATCGCGGCTGCCGTGCAGGCCGCCCGTTCCCTGCCCCATGACTTCGTCTTGACGGCCCGGGCCGAGAACTTCCTGCATGGTCGCCCCGATCTGGACGATACCGTTCGGCGGCTTCAGGCTTTCGAAGCGGCGGGCGCGGACGTGCTCTATGCCCCCGGCCTGAAAAGCCTCGATGACATCCGGACTCTTTGCGCGGCCGTGACGCGGCCGGTGAACGTGGTCATGGGCCTGCCGGGCGTGACCTTCGGCATGGCGGAGCTGGCGGAGGCCGGCGCGAAGCGCATCAGCGTAGGTTCGGCCTTTTCCCGGCTTGCGTTCGGCGCCCTCATCCGCGCGGCGCGCGAGATCGCCGAACAGGGCACCTTTACCTTCTCGAAGGATGCCGCGGGCTTCGCCGAATTGGAGGAGATTTTCAGGCGCTTCGGCGGTTAGGGTAGGCTGACGCCCAATTGATCTTGGAAAGGGACTAAGTGCCTCGGCGCGCTTCGCGGCCAATCGCCCGCTAAGCGCCCGCCGTTACCTGTGTCGTTTCACCACTACATATAACGCCATGCTCGGGCCGGCTCTCAGACTTTCACAGCGTCCGCTCCGGAAACAGACCCGGCATCCAGCGGGAGGCGAGTTTAGCGGGGAAGGTGATGTGCAGCGGTGAGCGGGGAGTTTCCGATGTGAGTACGCCCCGATCTGCGAGAGCTGAAACCACACGTCGCGCATGGCGGGCGCTGGTGCCTAGCACGTCTCCGACTTCACCGCGTGGCAGGTGGCCGCGATAGAGCACCGCCTCAAGGACGCTTCCTGCTTTTGCCGGAAGCGCATCGATCCGTATCTCTTCTTCCACCCAAAGCAAGATACGGGCGCGCAGTCGGTCCGGTTGGACCAGGCTTTCCATGAAGGTGACCTGATCTAGACAGGTCTCTAAAAAGAATTGCGTAAATGAGGTGAGTGCTTCCTCGCTTAAGTGGCCGCGTCCGTCGAGATCGTTACGGCGCTCAAGATCGCAGTCGGCAAGGTGCCCTTTGTACGCGGCGACGTTTCTGGCAAGGCCTCTGGCGATAGACCAGACACCGCCAGTATCGAGCGCTTCCAGCAGAGTAGCGTGTGACACCAGTCTTGCCACACGGCCATTGCCGTCGAGAAACGGGTGAATCCATGAAAGCCGGTGATGGGCGGCGGCGGTGGCCAGGATCGTGCCGGCTTTGCCGAGCCTGCCGTACACTTCCTCGAAGCGCTTCAGGAACCGAGGAAGAGCGCCGGGGCTGATGGGAATGTGACGGCCGACCTGGACGTCTCTATCGCGCAGCTTGCCAGGGATCACCTTGATGCGCTCTCCCGTATCAGGGTCTTCCACCCAAAGCAGTTCTTCCGGTAGCAATTCGCCAAAGCGCCGGTGGATTTCACAGATACCGTCTTTCGTGAACTCCCGTCCGTGTAGGCCACCATCTTCATCGATCCATTGCTGGACCGCGATATGAGCCTTGGCTTCAAGCTGTAAATTGCGTATTTCGGGCTCGTCGCTGTAATCGTCACTCATGGCCCGCTCGATATCGACGGGATGTGTGTCGTGCCCTTCGATCAGGTTGCTGTAATAGCAGTTCATGGCCCGGACCAGATCGGACAGGGCCGTCAGCACACCTTCGGGCAGGCTGCGGTGGAAGCCCGCCGAGCGGGAGGCCAACTCCACAGCGAGGTCAGTTAGCCTCGGCCTGTGCGGCGAGCCGTCCGGCACGAGCATAGGTTCCATCAGCGAGGCGGCTTCGCCCTGATCGGTGTCCGCTGAAATGTCCTCTTTCATGTCCGCCAAAAGTTCATTAATAATATGAATTATTCCCGCTAGTTAGTATTTATATGCTCCCTTATATGACCGCACAAATGTCCGATATCTAGGCCGATATAAGCTACATAGCATTTTCTCACTTCCTTGCAAACACATCGCTCTCGGGTGCAGGGAATTAGAATTAGGGGGACACAATGGTATTGTGTCCCCCTAATTCCGTGTCCCCCTAATTCCCTGGGTAGCTATCGTGAATGTCGATTCAGCCCGGGCCCGCGCCGCTCAGCGGACCAGGCCCTCTTCCTCCTCGCCCAACTCCCGGCCGAAGATGGCCAGCGCCTGACGCAGCCTGGGCAAGGCGCGCTCCACGGCGGCCTCGCCCTCGCCGATGGCTTCCTCCGCGCGGTCGAACTCGAACAGGCCCAGGTGCCCCAGGCGCGGCGCGATCTGTACGTCGGGCGGCTCGCCGGCCAGGCGCGAGCGGGTGATGCGGTCCTGCATGATGTTGAGCGAGGAGATCAGCACGCCGAACATGGAGGGTGTGTTGGTCTCGCGGCCGAAGAAGCGCCGGGCGATCGAGGTGAGCCCGGAAACGGAAACCGGGGTCTTCTCCATTTCGGTCAGCAGATCGAAGCCGGCGATGGTCGGGACGGCGGAATCGCTGGCCCGTTCCCTGCCGATGATATCGGTGTTCAGATTGACCGCGATGGTCATCTGTGCCCCCATGGCCTGGCAGGCCGAGACCGGCACCGGGTTGACCAGGGCGCCGTCGATCAGCCAGCGGCCGTTGACGCGCTGGGGCTCGAAGACGCCGGGCAGCGAGAAGGAGCTGCGCATGGCCTCCACCATGCTGCCCTTGCGCAACCAAACCTCGTGGCCGGTGACCAGATCGGTCGCGATGGCGACGAAGGGCGTGGGCAGGTTCTCGATCATGACCCCGCCCAGGTGCTCCTCCATGGCCTTGACCAGGTCGCGGCCGCCGATCAGGCCGCCGCCGCGTCCGCGGAAATCCAGGTAGGAGACCATGCGCATCTTGTTGAGGCTGCGCGCCCAGGCCTCCAGTCCCTCGGCATGGCCGGCCAGGTAGGCGCCCCCGACCAGGGCGCCGACGGAGGTCCCGGCGAGCACGTCGGGCTTGAAGCCATAGCGCTCCAGCGCGCGCAGGACGCCCAGATGCGCCCAGCCGCGCGCCACCCCGCTGCCTAGGGCGATGCCGATCTTGGGGCGCCAGTGAGGTTCGGAACCGGGGGCCATGCGCGATATTCCGCCCGTTCGCCTTAATAAAGGGTAACGCAAGCAATCGAGGGACCTGGTTTGGCCGGTCCCGGCCCGCCAGACCTTACGCCTTTTTCGTTTGAACGGCCGGTGGCTTTTTGGCCTGATAGCGGCCACACGAGGAAGATATGGACGATGCGTGACTTCGAGCTTCCTGGCCGGTCCCCGGTCTATGCCGTGGACGGCATGGCCGCCACCTCCCATCCGCTGGCCACGGCGGCCGCGGTCGAGGTGCTGCGCAGCGGCGGCAACGCCATGGACGCCGCCGTGACCGCCTGTGCCGTGCAGTGCGTGGTCGAGCCCCAGTCCACCGGCATCGGCGGGGATTGCTTCGTGCTCTACGCGCCCCGCGGCGAGGGCAGGATCGTCGCGTTCAACGGCTCCGGCCGGGCGCCCAAGGCGGCCAGGGCCGAGTGGTACCGCGAGCGCGGCATCGAGACTATCGAACAGCACTCGCCCCACGCGGTGACCATCCCCGGGGCCATCGACGCCTGGTGGCAGCTCCTGCGCGACCACGGCACCTACGAGCTGGGTAAGGCGCTGCAGCCGGCCATCCGCTACGCGCGCCACGGTTATCCCGTGACGCCGCGCGTCGCCCTGGATTGGGCCTTGGCGGCCGATCTCCTGCGCCGGGACGAAACGGCTTCACGCGTTTTCCTGCCCAAGGGCCGCCCGCCCAAGGCCGGCGCCCGGCATAGCCAGCCCAAGCTGGCCGATACGCTCGAGCGCATCGCCCGCGACGGCCGCGATACTTTCTACAAGGGGCCCATCGCCGAGGACATCGTGTCCTGCCTGCAGAGCCACGGCGGCCTGCATACCCTGGAGGATTTCGCCGAGGCGGGCGGCGAGTACGTCAAGCCGATCAAGCTCGTCTACCGCGGCTACGAGGTCTTTGAATGCCCGCCTAACGGCCAGGGCGTGGCGGCGCTCGAGATGCTGAACATTCTCTCGGGCCTGCTGCCCGGCGTGGAGGACCCGCTTTCGGCCGAGCGCCTGCATTACGAGGTCGAGGCCGCGCGCCTCGGCTACCACGACCGGGACAACCTGATCTCCGACCCCAAGCAGGTGGAGGTGCCGGTCGATCTGCTCCTGTCCAAGGGCTACGGCGAGAAGATGCGCGCGCTCATTCAGCCGGACCGGGCTATGG
Source organism: Kiloniellales bacterium (assembly GCA_036444495.1). Lineage (GTDB taxonomy): Bacteria > Pseudomonadota > Alphaproteobacteria > Kiloniellales > J153 > JAZGBC01. The sequence goes on along the minus strand of JAZGBC010000266.1, from coordinate 2,613 downwards.
CCGAGCTGCCGGCCAGCCCCGTGCCCGAGCATGCCGACACGGTTTACCTCTGCGTCGTGGACAAGGACCTGAATGCGGTCAGCTTCATCAACTCGCTCTACCACGGCTTCGGCAGCGGCTATGCCGCCCCGCGCAGCGGCGTGATCCTGCAGAACCGGGGCCAGAGCTTCAGCACCGATCCGGAACAGGCCAACTGCATCGCCCCGCGCAAGCGCCCCATGCACACCATCATCCCCGGCATGGTGCAGAAGGACGGGCGCACGGTCATGCCCTTCGGCGTCATGGGCGGCATGTACCAGGCCATGGGCCACGCCCATTTCGTGACCAACCTCTTCGATTTCGGCCTGGACCTGCAGGAGGCGCTCGACCAGCCGCGGGTCTTTGCCGGGCCCGAGGGCCCGGTCGAGGTGGAAGGAACCGTGCCCGAGGCGGCGATCGAGGGCCTCGAGGCGCTCGGCCACAAGATCGCCCCATCCGAGAAACCCATCGGCGGCGGCCAGGCCATCTGGATCGACCGGGCCGAGGGTGTGCTGATCGGCGCCTCCGATCCGCGCAAGGACGGCTGTGCGCTGGGCTACTGAGCGCGGCGGGCGGGAACCATAGGAACCATGAGCGAATACCGGATTGCGGCCATACCCGGGGACGGCATCGGCGCCGAGGTGGTGGCCGCCGGGCTGAGCCTGCTGGCCGCGCTCGAGGCGCGCGAGCCCAAGCTGAAACTGCATGTGGAGCAGTTCCCCTGGGGCTCGGCCTATTACCGCACCTACGGGCGCATGATGGCCGAGGACGCGCTGGAGACGCTGGAAGGCTTCGATGCCATCTACTTCGGCGCCGTGGGCGACCCGGAGGTGCCCGATCACGTCACGCTCTGGGGTCTCAGGCTGGCCATCTGCCAGGGCTTCGATCAGTACGCTAACGTCCGCCCCGCGCGCATCCTGCCCGGCGTCGCCTGCCCGTTGGCCGGGGTGGCGGAGGGCGATCTGGACTGGGTCATCGTGCGTGAGAATACGGAGGGCGAGTATTCCGGTGCCGGGGGCCGCGTCCACCGGGATCTGCCGGAAGAGGTGGCGGTGGAGACCTCGGTCTTTACCCGTTCCGGGGTGGAGCGGATCATGCGCTTCGCCTTCGATCTGGCGCGCGGCCGTCCGGCGCGGCATCTGACCTGCGTCACCAAGTCAAACGCCCAGCGCCACGGCATGGTGCTCTGGGACGAGGTCTTCGCCCGGGTGGCCGGGGACTACCCGGACGTGGCGACCGACAAGGTGCTGGTGGACGCCATGACCACGCGCATGGTGCTGGCGCCTAAGGAGCTGGACGTCATCGTGGCGAGCAACCTGCACGCCGATATCCTGAGCGATCTGGCCGCGGCGCTCTCGGGCAGCCTGGGCCTGGCGCCCACCGCCAACCTCAACCCGGAGGGGCGATATCCTTCCATGTTCGAGCCGATCCACGGCGCGGGCTTCGACATCATGGGCCGGGGCATCGCCAACCCCATCGGCGCCTTCTGGAGCGCGGCCATGATGCTGGAGCACCTGGGCGAGGGCGCGGCCGCCACCTCGCTCATCGCCGCCATCGAGCGGGCGCTGGCCTCGGGCAAGGCCCTCACGCCGGACCTGGGCGGTCGGGCCACCACGGCCCAAGTCACCGAGGCGGTCTGCGCCGCGCTTCAGGGTAGGAATCTCTAGGCAGTCCGGCGCTTCCGGACGGCAGTGCGGGCGAGGTTGCAAAATTGTCCGCCATGAAGTTTTCTTGCATGGAGTGAAACAAGGGTCCCGACCCGCTGGATGGCGCCGGGGCCGGAGATTCGGCAAGCCGGGAGGCAAAGCGTGTCCAAGCGCGAGGGCAGGAACGGGCGGGCCGATCGGGCCCTGGCCGAGCAATTGGCCGAGGAGGCCAGGGACAACCAGCTCGAGGTCGCCATCGGGCGCCAGGTGCGCCAGTTCCGCCAGCAGCTCGACATGACCGTCGCCGAGGTGGCCAAGCTGGCCGGCCTCTCTTCGGGCATGCTGTCCAAGATCGAGAACGGCATGACCTCGCCCTCGCTGGCCACGCTCCGGGCGCTCTCACGCGCGCTCAACGTGCCGGTCACCTCCTTTTTCCGCAAGTTCGAGGAGCAGCGGGACGCCACCTTCGTCAAGGCGGGCGAGGGCTTGCCGATCGAGCGCCGGGGCACCCGCGCCGGGCACCTCTATCAGCTGCTCGGCCATAGCATCGGGCACCGCGACTCGGTCGAGCCCTATCTCATCACGCTGACCGAGAAGTCCGAGGTTTTTCCCCTGTTCCAGCATTCGGGCACGGAGTTCATCTATCTGCTGGAAGGCCGCGTGCTCTACCGCCACGGCAGCGAGACCTACGAGATGGGCGCCGGGGATTCGCTCTATTTCGATTCGGACGTGCCGCACGGGCCGGAGGAGTTGATCGAGCTGCCCATCCGCATGCTCTCGCTCATCGTCAACCCGAGTGAGGGGGACTGAATTAAATTCGAAATTTTCGACAACAAACGAGACTTTGACAGGGAGACAGGGGACATGGCCAAGGATCTGGCTCAGATCGCCAAGACCAAGAAGATCAAGTATTTCCTGATCAGCTTCGTGGACCTCTTCGGGGTCCTGC
>JAZGBC010000265.1:0-13367 GCA_036444495.1 Kiloniellales bacterium | reverse complement strand
GGCATCCGGCGGCTCGTCGCCGAACAGCGCCGGGTGCTGGGGCTGCCGGACGGGCAATGACCACAGGCCTCGCCGGTGAAACCTTGGTCATCGCCAGCCACAACCCGGGCAAGGTGCGCGAGATCGCGGAGCTCTTGGCGCCGCATGGCGTAGAGGTCCGGTCCGCGGGCGAGTTGGACCTGCCCGAGCCGGAGGAGACCGCCGTGACCTTCGCCGAGAACGCCGCCATCAAGGCGCGCGCCGCGGCCCAGGGCTCGGGCCTGCCGGCGCTGGCCGATGACTCGGGCCTGGTGGTGGCGGCGCTGGACGGCCAGCCCGGCGTGCACTCGGCGCGCTGGGCCGGACCGGACAAGGACTTCGGCCCCGCCATGGAGCGGGTCGAGCGTGAGCTGTCCCAGATCGCCCGGCGGGACGGGACGGTCGACCGCCGGGCGGCCTTCGTCTGCGCGCTTTGTCTCGCCTGGCCCGATGGCCGGGAGGAAAGCTTCGAGGGGCGAGTGGAAGGCACGCTGGTCTGGCCGCCGCGGGGCAGCCAAGGCTTCGGCTACGATCCCATCTTTCAAGCCGAGGGGTTTGAGATCACCTTTGGCGAGATGGTGCCCGAGGAGAAACACGCGATCAGCCACCGCGCCCGCGCCTTCGCCAAGCTGGTGGGCGCGGTTTTCGGAGACCGCCCGTGAGCGCGCCCGCGCCCGCCCTTACCGCCGTGCCGGTCAGCGCCGCCGAGCCGGGCTTTGCCGTCTACCTCCACTGGCCCTTCTGCCGCAGCAAGTGCCCCTATTGCGACTTCAACAGCCACGTGCGCGAGGCGGTGGACCAAGCCCGCTGGCGCAGGGCGCTGCTCGCCGAACTGGACCACTACGCCGGGCAGACGCCGGGGCGCGGGGTCACCAGCGTCTTCTTCGGCGGCGGCACGCCGTCCCTCATGGAACCGGAGACCGTGGCCGCCATCATCGCGCGCATCGGCGAGCACTGGGCGCTCGCGCCGCAGGCGGAAATCACGCTCGAAGCCAACCCCACCTCGGTGGAGGCCGCGCGCTTCGCCGCCTTTCGCGCCGCCGGGGTCAACCGCGTCTCCCTCGGCGTGCAGGCGCTCGATGATGGGGCCTTGGCCTTCCTCGGCCGCCAGCACAGTGCGAAAGAGGCGCTGGAGGCGCTACAGATCGCCAAGCGCCACTTCCCGCGCTGGTCATTCGACCTGATCACGGCGCGCCCCGGGCAGGAGGCTGCCGCCTGGCGCGAGGAGCTCAGCCAAGCGCTGGCCGAGGGTCCGGCGCATCTCTCGGTCTATCACCTGACCATCGAGGAGGGCACGGCCTTCCACGGCCCCTGGCGGCGCGGCGAGCTGGCCCTGCCGGATGAGGCGGAGCAGGCCGCGCTTTTCGAGATGACAGGGGAAATTCTCACCGCGCACGGCCTGCCCGCCTACGAGATTTCCAACCACGCGAAGCCCGGCCAGGAGTGCCGGCACAACCTGACCTACTGGCGCTACGGCGATTACCTGGGCGTCGGCCCGGGGGCGCACGGCCGCCTGACGCTGCCCGGGGCACAAAATACGGGCGCGCAGAAGTACGCCACGCGCCAGCACCGCGCGCCCGAGGCCTGGCTCGAGGCCGTCGAGCGCGAGGGTCACGCCACCCGCGCCCGCCAGGCGTTGTCGCGCGAAATCCGCTTGTCCGAGCTGCTCATGATGGGCCTGCGCCTGGCCGAGGGCGTGTCGCGCGCGGCCTTCCGGCGCGAGACGGGCGAAGAGCCCGAGGCGGTCCTGCCCGCGGCGGAACTCGCGCGCCTGATCGAGGGCGGGTTCCTCGAACTGGACGAGGTAGGCCTGCGCGCCACGGCGGCGGGCCGGGCGCGGCTCGACGGGCTGCTCGCGCGGCTGCTGTGAACCGAGAGCTGAGCCGGTCTATCAGAGTATCATGGGATCGTGCCCGTCGCGTCGGTGGAATTCGCATTTGCGGGTGAAGCCGCCTACGGACGATGAGCCGCCACAGTCTCAGCCGACCCCCTCTCGCCCTCGCCCTGCGAACCCAGGTCTTGCCGCGGTCGGATGATGCGTTGTGAGGGAAAGCGCAGCGTGACCGTCGTGCCGACACCGACCTGGCTCTGCAAATCGAGGCTGCCCCCATGGAGCTCGACGAACGTCTTGGCCAGCGGCAGGCCAAGGCCGGTTCCTTCGAATCGGCGGTTGAGGTCGCTATCGACTTGGCCAAACTGTAACAGAGCTTTGGGAATGTCCTCGGCGGTGATCCCGATTCCGGTATCGACAACCTGGAACATGAAGCCGCTTTGCGCTTCACACCAGCTCCGGACCGTGACGTGGCCGCCGGCGTTAGTGAATTTGATCGCGTTGGTCACGAGGTTGACCAGGATTTGCGTCAGCTTGCGCCGGTCGGCGCGCAACATCGGAAGGTCATCGGGAATATCCAGCTCAAGCTCGACCCCGCCGTTCTCGGCACGCTGTTGCACCAACTTCCGGACGGAGTGCAGAACCGTCTGGGCCTCTATGTTTTCCTCATGGAGTTCGTCCGCTCCTGATTCGACCTTGGACAGGTCCAGGATGTCATTGATGAGATCGAGCAGATGATGGCCCGACGCGTTTATGTCCTCCGCGTACCCGCGATATTTGACGCTGCCCACCGGGCCGAACGTTTCGCTTTTCATGATTTCCGAGAACCCGATGATCGCATTCAGCGGCGTCCGCAGCTCGTGGCTCATGGCCGCGAGGAATTCGGACTTGGCACGGTTCGCGGTCTCCGCCAGGTCGCGCGCCTCCAGGAGCACCGCCTCCGCGCGCTTGCGCTCGGTGATGTCGGTCCCGATGGCGCCAACGCCCGCGATATTGCCGTCGCCGTCGCGGATCGGGAACTTGACGCTCAGAAAGGTGTGGACGCCGTCCTCCAGGGTCCATTCCTCCTCCTGCTCGGTCACTTGCCCGGTCTCCAAGACCACCTGATCGTGCGCCTGGAAAGAGTCCGCCATTTCCTTGGGGAAGATCTCGTGGGTCGTTTTGCCCTTGGCCTCTTCGTCGCTGACACCATACAGCTTCTCCGCGAGCCGGTTGACCAGAAGATAACGCCCGTCCTTGTCCTTGATGTGGATCTTAGCGGGCGCATAATTGACCACGGTCTTGAAGCGCTCCTCGCTTTCACGCAGGGCCGCCGCGGACCGTTGCTGCAGTTCATCGTGGGCAATTTCAAGCGCCGTTTCCGCCCGCTTCGCGTAGGCGAGCAGAGCAGCCGTCACCCAAATCGCGAAGAACGCAAGAAAGCGGTTGGCCAGGACAACCCAAGGGATGCCCCCTTCCGGAGAATAATAATACCCCACGACGGTGAGCACGGACGAAACGGCCGCGAGCAGGAATATGTGACTTAGCTTGTCGAACCACCAGCCGAGGAGGACGAGCGCCACGTAGGGCACCCCGCCTGCAACACCCAGAGGCACCCTCAGGTCCAGCAGGAGGATCGCCGCGGCCACGAGCACGGCAACCGCGATCAGACTCGATTTATCCCGTGGCGACGCTCCCATTTCGTTTCCTCAAGGGCCCGGCCTATCGACGGGAGCCTTGCCGCGAAACGGCAACGATTTCCCGGCGCCGCTTTCGACCCCGCGATCCAGGGCAAAGGGGTTGCGCCCTGCATTGCCGCTACGGCCGGAATCAGCGCAACGACGGCGAGTTTCCCGAGTCCCATAATGATCCGCGTTTGCCGCGGGAGCGATCTGCCCAGCCAAAAGAACTCCCCCCTGATAATCGAACGGCTTATCTGAGTGAAAATTTGCCTGAATTAATTTATGGTTATTAAATCGTTAAGATTTGGTTAATTTTTCCTCGGTCCGCTCCCTAGTCGGTCGCCGGCTCGAAGCTGGTGGCGGCTTTCTCCAGCACCCGGAACTTGCCGCCCCGGTGCACCTCGAGGATCGCCAGGTTGCGTTCCACTTCGCCGTTGGGCAGGAAGCGGAAGACCCCGTCCATGCCGGCGAAGCCCGAGGACTGGGTCAGCGTGTCCACGCCGAAGTCGGGCTGGGCGCCGCTTTCCACCGCGCGCCGGGCCAGGACGGCGGCGAGCGCGGCCGAATCGTAAGCCAGCGTGGTGAGCCGTGGCGGGTCCTCGCCATAGACTTTTTCATAGCGCGCCCGGAAGCCGGCCCAGAGCTCGGGCGGCGGGGAGGTGAACCAGCCGCCGAACAGCGCGGGTTCGTTGCTGACCGCCGCGTCCTCCCAGAGCGAGGTGCCCAGGTAGCGGATCTCATTGGGGTCGATGTCGTAGTAGGCCAGGACCGGCGCGATGGCCAGCAGGCGCTTGCCGCCTTCGGGCAGAATCACCGCGTCGAAATCGGGCATCCCCACGGTCTCCAGCCCATCGAGGCGCCTGAGCGCCAGCTTGGCGGCCTCGTCGTCACGATCGGAGAGAAGCTTGCGCTGTTGGAGCAGCGCTCTGCGCCGCAGGTCGTAGTCGGCCAGTTGCCGCACCTCGGCGGTCACGTCGCCGCTGCCGGGGTCATAGGAGACGACGCGGGTGAGCTCGGCGGCGTTGCGGTAGACCGCGTCCTGGACCGCCTGCACCACGGCGTCGCCATAGCGCGTGCGCGGCGCGAGCACGGCGAAACGGTTGAGGCCCTGGGCGCCCGCGAAGGTGACGAGGCGCATGATCTGGGGATATGGCGCCAGGCCCATGACGAAAACGCCGTTGCCGGCCACGCTGCGGTCGTTGGAAAAGGCCACGGTAACGATGCTGGCGGCCTGCGCCTCGGCCAGCATGGCCTCCACCGAAGTGGCGAAGAGCGGACCCAGGATCAGGCGCACGCCCTCACCCAGCGCCGAGCGCGCGGCTTCCAGCGCGCCCTCGGGCGTTCCCTTGGTGTCGCGCACCACGAGCGAAAAGCGGTCGTCGGCTATATCGAACAGGGCGAGCTGCGCGGCGTTGAGCATGGCGTGGCCCAGGCGCGCGTGGCGTCCGCTGAGCGGCAGCAGCAGGCCCACCTTGACCGAGCGGTCCAGGTCGATGCGCGTGATCTTGGTTTCCTCGAGGTATTCCCCGGCGGGTTCCAGCGCGTCGGCCTCCTCCGCCGGCGGCAGAACCGGCAGGTCGGGGGCCGGTGTCGCTTGCGTGTCCGGAGCCGGCTTGGTTACCGTGGGCCCCTGGCACGCGGCCAGCGCCAAGGAAGCGGCAAGCAGAAGCGCAAGACCGCTTCCCCGCCCAAAGGCGGCAACGTAATGGCTCAGGGAGAATTTCGCTGAAGGCACGTCTGAATCCGTCGTCCTCGCCGCGCGATGACCCTAGCCGCGCGGCCCCGCGAAGTAAACCGGGCTCGGTGGCCGGGCCGGGGCTCTACCTCGTGGCGACGCCCATCGGCAACCTCAAGGACATCACCCTGCGCGCGTTGGAGGTCTTGCACAGGGTGGACCTCATCGCCTGCGAGGACACGCGGGTCACCGGCAAGCTGCTCAAGGCGCACGGCATCAAGACCCCCATGACGCCCTACCACGAGCACAATGCGGCGCGCGTGCGGCCCAGGCTGATCGCGGCGCTCAAGGGCGGCCAGGCCGTGGCCCTGGTGTCCGACGCCGGCACGCCGCTCATCTCCGATCCCGGCTACAAGCTGGTCCAGGCCGCCATCGCCGAGGGCGTTGGCGTGACGCCCCTGCCCGGCGCCTGCGCCGCGCTGACCGCGCTCACCGCCTCGGGCCTGCCCAGCGACCGCTTTTTCTTCGCCGGGTTCCTGCCCAATAAGAAAACCGCCCGGATCAAGGCCCTGAAAGAACTGGCGCCGGTCCCCGGCAGCCTGGTGATCTACGAATCGGCTCGCCGCCTGGCCGCGTCGCTGACCGACATGGCGGAGGTTCTGGGGCCGCGCCACGCCGCGGTAGCGCGCGAGCTGACCAAGCTGCACGAGGAGCTGCGCCGAGGCGCCCTGGCGGAACTCGCCGCGCACTACCAGGAGGCCGGCGCGCCCAAGGGCGAGGTGGTGATCGTGGTTGCGCCGCCCGGCCCAGGTGCCGATGGGGCCGAGGCGCCGGACCTGGACGCGGCGCTGCGCGCGGCGCTCGAGGATCACAGCCTGCGCGATGCCGTGGCCCTGGTGGCGCAGGAGACCGGCCGCCCGCGCAAGGAGGTCTACGCCCGCGCCCTGGAATTGAGCGCCCTGGAATTGTATAGCGGGAAGAAGGACCCGGGCGAATGAGCCGGGGGCGCCGCCGGCGGGCCTATGGACGGGGCCGCAGGGCCGAGGCGCTCGCCGCCTGGTGGTTGCGCCTCAAGGGCTACCGCATCCTGGCGCGCGGCTTCCGCGTGCCCCAGGGTGAGATCGATCTCGTCGCCCGGCGCGGCACCACCCTCGCGCTGGTCGAGGTCAAGGCGCGCGGCAACCTCGCCACCGCGCGCGAGGCCTTGACCCCCCATCAACGTAAACGCATCGAGACCGCGGCCACTATTTTCCTACAACACCACCCGGGGCTCGCCGGTCTAGACTTACGCTTCGACGTGGTGCTGATCGCGCCGGGAAGGCGGCCCCGTCACATCCCCGATGCCTGGCGCCTGGAAGCGGCCCTGCCGCGCGCCTAGAGTAGAGAATTCACCTCACGACCCGGGAGCGATCGAGAATGAAACAGCGCCGTCCCTCGCCCCCCGTGCCTTTGGCCCTTGCGGCCTTCTGCGCGCTCGGGCTCGCGCTCAACGCCTGCACGGCGGCCGCCGTGGTGGGCGCGGGCGCGGCCGCCGGGGTGACCGCGTCCCAGGAACGCGGCCTCAAAGGCGCCATGAGCGATACCGGCATCCGCCTGGCGATCAACCGCCTCTGGCTCCAGGAGAGCAGCTCGCTCTACGTCCAGGTGAGGCTGCAGGTGCAGGAGGGGCGCGTACTTTTGACCGGTAGCGTGCCCGCCCCCGGGACGCGCCTGAGTGCCGTGCGCCTGGCCTGGCAGGCCCAGGGCGTGCAGGAGGTGATCAACGAGATCGAGGTGGCGGATTCCTCCTCGCTCATGGACGCGGCGCGGGACGAGTGGATCTCCACCAAGCTCAAGGCGCGGCTCCTGGCCGACCGGGCCGTGGCCTCGATCAACTATTCGGTGGAGACGGTCAACCAGGCCGTCTACCTGATCGGCGTGGCGCAGAGCCAGGCGGAGCTTGACCGGGTGATCGCGCACGCCCGCGATATCGCCTACGTGCGCCGCGTGGTCAACTACGTGCGCGTGAAGGCCCCTCCCGCACAGTCCTCGTGACGGCGCCCTGGATTCGCTATAGTGCCCGCCGGGTGGCGGGCCTGGGCCTGCGGCCCCACATAGGAAACGAGGAGCCGAGGGACCGAACGCCATGAGCCTGGCCGTCGCCATCCAGATGGACCCCTTCGAGGGCATCGACATCGAGGCCGACAGCACCTTCGTCCTGGCCATGGAGGCGCACGCCCGCGGCCACGGGCTCTATCACTACCTGCCGCGGGATTTGTCATTGAGTGACGGGCGCCTGCGGGCCACGGCCCGGCCCTTCACGCCCCAGCGCGATCCGGCGAACCCGGCCGTCTTCGGCGCGCCCGAGACGATCGATCTGGCGACCCTCGACGTGGTGCTCATGCGCCAGGACCCGCCTTTCGACATGTCCTACATCACGGCCACGCACCTGCTCGAACACGTGCACCCCGAAACCCTGGTGGTCAACGATCCCGCGGAGGTGCGCAACGCGCCGGAGAAGCTTTTCGTCACCCATTTCCCCGCGCTCATGCCGCCCACGCTGATCACCTGCGACCGGGACGAGGTGGCCGCCTTCCGCGCCGAGCACAAGGACATCATCGTGAAGCCGCTGTTCGGCAACGGCGGGATCGGCGTGTTCCACATCGCGCCCGGGGACGAGAACCTGAACGCGCTTCTGGAGATGTTCGCCGGCCTCTACCGCGAGCCCATCATCGTGCAGCGCTATCAGCCCGAGGTGCGCCAGGGCGACAAGCGCATCATCCTGGTGGACGGCGAGGCCAAGGGCGCCATCACGCGCATCCCGGCCGAGGGCGAGGCGCGCGCCAACCTGCACGCGGGCGCGCGCGCCGTGCAAGCCACGCTCGATGCGCGCGACCGGGAGATCTGCGAGGCCATCGGCCCCACGCTCAAGGAGCGCGGGCTCGTCTTCGTCGGCATCGACGTGATCGGCGGCTATCTCACCGAGATCAACGTGACCTCGCCCACGGGCATCCAGGAGATCGGCCGCTTCGACGGCGTGCGCCTGGAATCCGACATCTGGGACGCCATCGAGGCCCGCCGCCAAGCCGCCCCCCAAGCCCGCCGGGCGTGAGGCGGGGGCGGGGCGGATAAGCAGAACCATGCCCGAGACCTTCAGCCTGGCGCTCTGGGCGGCCAATCTCTCGCTGCCCTTGAACGGCATCGGCGCCTGGGCGGCCGCCGTCGAGGAACAGATGACCGCGGCCAAGGCGGCGGGCGCCGAGCTTCTGGTCATGCCCGAGTATGCGGCCGAGCAGTGGCTGAGCTTCGCACCCCAGGGCCTGACGCCGGATGAGGAGATCCCCTGGCTGGCGAGCCAGGCCCCCGCCGCGCTGGAGGCCGTGGCAAACCTGCCGGTCCGGCACGGCATCGCGCTCCTGCCCGGCACCATGCCGGTGGAAAAGGACGAGCCCGCGCCCGGCGAGCCGCCTTATCTCAACCGGGCTTGGCTGCTTCTGCCCGACGGGCGGTGCATCGCCCAGGACAAGCTCTGTCTCACGCCGGGCGAGAAGAACCCGCAGGGCTGGAACCTGACCACCGGAGACTCAGTTGAGATAATCGAGTGGCGGGGCTTGCGGCTCGCCACGCTCATCTGCCTGGACGTGGAGCTGCCCGCGCTGGCCGCCCGCCTCGCGCCCTACGATCTCGATCTCCTGCTGGTGCCGTCGATGACCGAGAAGCTCGCCGGCTTCTCCCGGGTTTTCTCCTGCGCCAAGGCGCGCGCCGTGGAACTGCAGGCCGCGGTCGCCGCCGTGGGCTGCCTGGGCAAGGCTTCGCCCAGCAAGGCACGTAAGTCCAACACCGGAGGGGCGGCGGTCTTTGTCCCCTGCGAGGAGGAACTGGGCCACGAGGGGGTGCACGCCGCCATCCCGCCCAGCGACCGGCCCCAGGGGCCCGGGGAAATGCTCATCGCGCGCGACCTGCCGATTGCGGCCTTGCGCGCCCTGCGCCGGGGTGGGGCCGAGGTCTGGCCCGGCGCCTGGACGGCGGATCATGTCACGCTCAAGCTGCCGGACGCGGCGGCCCGCAAGACCGCAACCTAAAAAAAGGCCCTTTAGTTCGGCAGGTCGCGCTCCACGCAGCGCAGGCGGTAGCCACCCACGTCGCCGGTCTTGTGCATCTGGCAGGCGGTCAGGCGGCCGCTGGCCGTATCCACCAGCCAGAGGGTCTCGCCCGCCTTGGGGCGCGGACTCTTGCGGTGATGCATCCGCTTGGCGCCTTTGTGATACGCCCGCTTGCCCGCATGGTGGCGAGCGCCTTGATGTTTGGGCTGTCCCGCGGCGTCCGGCGCTTGCAACGCAACGCCGTGGAGCAACTGCACCCCGGCCGCGCCTTGCGGTGCGCTGAGCGCCGCACTCTGAACCTGGGCACCGCGCAGTATCTGGATGTCGTCGGAATGGGCCGCCGCCGGCGTGGCGGCCAGAAGGCTGGCCCCCAAGGCCAGCAGGATGGTGCGGATCATGACCTTAATCCCGTTCTCTCATGTGACTCCCTGTCGTGGCCCGACTCTATCGGCCCGACGCCGCCGCCGCAACGTGGCTGGATCATGGCGCCGGGAGTGCATACAATCGCAGGAAGAGCAACGAGGCCCGGACGCTCGATTTTCGAGTCGGCTCGGGCCCGGCAGGGGAGGTGCGCATGGTCGCGCGGGTCAATACGGTGGCCTTCCAGGGCGTCGAGGTGGTCGACGTGGACGCCCAGGTGCAGATGTCGGCCGGCCTGCCCACCTTCAGGGTCGTGGGCCTGCCCGACAAGGCGGTAGCCGAAAGCCGCGAGCGGGTGCGCGCCGCGCTCGGCGCGCTTGGCTTGGCGCTGCCGCCTAAGCGCATCACGGTGAACCTGGCGCCCGCGGACCTGCTCAAGGAAGGCAGCCACTTCGACCTGCCCATCGCACTCGGCCTGCTCTCCGCCATGGGCATCCTGCCGGCCGAGGAGATCACCCGCTATACGGCGCTGGGGGAATTGGCGCTGGATGGCCGGATCGGGCCCGTGGCCGGCGTACTGCCGGCGGCCATGCACGCCTTGAGTTCCGAGCGCGGGCTGATCTGCCCCGCGCCCCAGGGCGGGGAGGCCGCCTGGGCCGGGCAGATCGAGGTGCTGGCGCCCGAGACGCTTCTGGCTCTCGTCAACCACTTCAAGGGCTCCCAGGTGCTCACCCCGCCCGAGCCGGCGCTGCAGGAGATCACGGCCCACTGCCCGGACCTCAAGGACATCAAGGGCCAGGAGACCGCCAAGCGGGCGCTCGAGGTGGCCGCGGCCGGCGGGCATAACCTGCTGATGGTCGGCCCGCCTGGTGCGGGCAAGTCCATGCTGGCCCAGCGCCTGCCGGGTATCCTGCCGCCGCTCAGCCCGGCCGAGGCGCTGGAAGTCTCCATGATCCATTCCGTGGCCGGGCAGCTCGAGGGCGGCCGGCTCATGCGCCAGCGCCCCTTCCGCGACCCGCACCACTCGGCCTCCCTGCCCGCGCTCGTGGGCGGCGGCCTGCGCGCCAAACCCGGCGAGATCTCGCTCGCACACCTGGGCGTGCTGTTCCTGGACGAGTTCCCCGAGTTCCAGCGCGCCACGCTGGAAGCCCTGCGCCAGCCCTTGGAGACCGGCCGCGTGGCCATCGCCCGGGCGAATGTCCACGTGACCTACCCGGCGCGGGTGCAGCTGGTGGCCGCCATGAACCCCTGCCGCTGCGGGCACCTGGACGATGCGAGCCTCGCCTGCCCGCGCGCCCCGCGCTGCGCGCTCGACTACCAGTCCAAGATCTCCGGGCCGCTGTTCGACCGCATCGACCTGCACGTCGAGGTGCCTGCGGTGCACGCGGCGGACCTCTCCCTGCCGCCGCCCGCCGAGGATTCCAGCGCCGTGGCCGCCCGGGTGGCCGCCGCAAGGGACCGGCAGTCCGAGCGCTACGCCAAGCTGGACGGCAACGGCCGACCGCTCGCGGGCACCCCCAGGAGCAACACGGAGGTCGATGGGGAGCTGCTGGAAGAGGTGGCCAGCCCCGAGCCCCAAGGCCGGGCGCTGCTCAGCGAGGCCGCCGAGCGCATGCGCCTCACCGCGCGCGGCTACCACCGGGTGCTGCGCGTGGCCCGCACCCTGGCCGATCTCGACGAGAGCGGGCCCGTGCGCCGCATCCACGTCGCCGAGGCCCTGTCCTACCGGAGAATCGCCCCGGGGCGTTATTGAGGGGTATTTTGGGCCCTTTCCGGCCTATTCGGGGCCGGAAACGGCCATGTTCATGAATCGTTCCGAATTTCCCGCCTGAAGGGCCTCTCCGCTGCCGATACCCCCCCCGGACCGGCCGCATTCACCCCCAAACCCACAAGAATCCGGTGCCCTCCCGGGCCGTTTTATGTTAGCATTTGCTTAACCAAAACGACCAAGTAGGCGACCAATGGCGGGCCAGGAAAGGCTGAGCGTCAACACCGCGGCGGAGCGCCTGGGGATCACCCCGGACGCGGTCAGGAGCCGCATCAAGCGCGGCACCCTCTGGGCGATCCGGCGGCACGGCCGGGTGCAGGTGGTGCTCAAGGACCCGCCGCCCCGGCGGCCGGCCGCGGGCGGTCATCCGACCAACGGCGCGGCCCAGGAAGCGGCCAACGGCGCGGCCGGTGGCGCTGTCGAGCGCCTGCGCGGGGAGCTGGCCCAAGCCAAGCGCCGGCTCATGGAGCTGCGGCGCGAGCGCGACCGCCTGCTGCAACAGCTGGAGCGCCAGCAGGGAATGCTGGACCGGGAGTTCGCCCTGCGCGAGGGCCTGCAGAAGCACCTGGACCGGCTGTCCGAGCGCCTGGTCTCAGCCCTGCCGGAGACCAAGGACGACCCGGTGGAAGGCGCGGACCAGCTCTGGCGCCGCCTGGAGAAGCAGATCGAACGCATGAACCGGGACGGCCCCGAAGGCTCGCGCTGAGCCCGCGACTGCGGGAAAGGGACGCGCGCCACCCCGCCTCGAAATAGTCCGATCACAGCCACAGTCTCGCCAACAACCGGTGCGTTCGTTGGGTCCCTCAACGAAACGCGCCGGACACGCCGTCATGAACACCGAGCAACTGGCCCGCACGCTGAAGGATCCGCGTTACCAGAGTTACGTGAAGCTCGGCATCTTGGCCTTTCTTGTTCTCGCAAGCCTGCTGCCGCTCCAAAAAATCCGGGACTTGGTTATCGAGCGCGAGAAAACCGGCGACGCCGCCGCGCGCGAGATCGCCGTGTCTTGGGGCGGCGAACAGCGCATCGCCGGGCCCGTGCTGGTCCTACCGGTTACCGCAAATTCCGCTGGGCGCGCCGCCACACCAGACTCCGACACGGGGATTTCCTATACCGAAGATGGCGAGAATGCCTATGACGACCGCCGGCATATCTTTGTCCTTCCCGACATGCTGGAAATCGAAAGCGAGGTACGCCCGAGCAAGCGCCACCGCGGAATTTACGAGACCGTCGTCTACACATCCGGCACCAGGATCAGTGGCAGCTTTGCCCAGCCGGACCTTGGGGATATGGGCGTTAACGATGCGAAGCAAATAGACTGGAGCAAGGCGCGTATCGAGGTCTTCCTCACCGACTTCCATGGCATCATGGATGTGGGGAATCTCGACTGGAATGGATCGTCGCTGCCATTCCGAACCGGCGATCCGGCGAGGCGCAATATCGTCGCCTCGCTGCCGTTGCTGAACGCAGGGCCCGGACAGTGGCCGGCCCGTTTTTCCTTCACGCTCGACTTGAAAGGCAGCCGCACGTTCGGGTTCTCTCCTTTTGGCGGCAAAACCCGCGTGACTCTGCGATCCGCTTGGCCGCATCCGAGTTTTTTTGGCGGTTATCTGCCAACCGAGTCCACGGTTACCACGGATGGATTCGACGCGCGCTGGGAGCTTTCCAACTTCGAGCGGGAGCTTCCCGTTTCGTGGCTCGGTGACGACGACGGTGCCGATAAGCTGCTCCTCCGAGCCCACAACAGGGGTATCCTCGTGCTCCTCATGGATCCGGTCGATCACTATCTGAAGAGCGAGCGATCGGTGAAATACGGGATCTTGTTCGTGATTCTCGTTTCCTGCATGGTGTTCGCTTTCGAAATCATGTCCGGTGCCCGCGTTCATCCGGTGCAGTACGGGATGGTGGCCGCGGCTTTGTGCCTGTTCTTCCTGCTCTTGCTTTCGCTGTCCGAGGTCGTCGGCTTCGGCGC
>JAZGBC010000264.1:0-2587 GCA_036444495.1 Kiloniellales bacterium | reverse complement strand
TCTCGAATGTCGCCTTCGGTCAGGAACGGACCTTCGGCGACACCACCAGGAAGGTCTGCTGCTGGGGGTGAAGCGGAAGCAATCGGGCGGAAAGCAGACGTGGGGCTTGAATGTCGCCTGTTGGGGGTAAACCGGACGTGGCGCTGAGGTGGTCGGAACTTCTCTTATTAGCCACAAACGGACCTGCGAGTGTAGTGCTACGATGGTCAGCGGATAAACTTCAAGGGCTGTACGCTTGCGTAAATACAGAGAAACGGGGAGCCCCCATGGGCAAGCCAATTTCAAACGCCTTAAGGGCACATGCTGCGCAGTGAAGTCCAGAAGGGCAAGGACGCCCACCGGCACTACGAGTACATCCAGCGCTCCATCGGCGCCGGGCTCTAGCCGGGCTATCAGGCGGCAGGCCTCGACCAGGCCGGCGGGTGGCTGCCCAGCGGCACCGCAGGCTGGCGCCAGACCGCAGAAGCGCCTCCGATCCGCCCCGCGTGCCGGACCGCGCTGAGGCGCCCGAAGCCGGACTCGCTGGTCTCTAGCAGGTCGCCGACATCCTCGAGGCCCGGGTCCTGGCAGTCGAAGCCGCCCTCGAGCGGGCCCAGGTCCTGCAGCCACTGCCCGGTGCGGGCGAGGGCGACGCGCACGTGCCAGCTGCCGCCCTCGCGGGCCCGCCGCATCAGCCCGGCCATGGCCCCCAGGGCCAGAAGATAGCCCGAGGCATGGTCGAGGGCCTGGCAGGGCAGCTCCTTGGGGTGGTCGAGGCCGAGCATGGCGGCTTCTTGATGGTTGATGCCGATGGTGGTCTGGGCAATGGAGTCGAAACCCCGTTTGCCCGCCCAGGGCCCGCTGTGGCCGTAGGCCGAGAGCGAGAGGTAGACGATGCCCGGGCGCAACGCGGCGGCCTCCTCCGGCGAGAAGCCCCGCTCCGCCAGACCGCCGGGGCGGTAGCCCTGGACGAACAGGTCGGCGTCCTCGAGAAGGGCCGCGAGCGCCGCCGTACCTGCCGGCTCGCGAAGGTCGATCTGGGTCGAGCGCTTGCCGCGGCCGGTGTCGATCACCAGCGGCGCGATCGCGGGCAGATGCGGCCCCGTCACGTAGAGAACCTCCGCCCCGTGGGCGGCGAGCGCACGCCCGCAGACCGGCCCGGCGATGATCCGGGTCAGGTCCAGCACCCGAAGGCTGTCGAGGGGCCGCGCAGCTGGCGGCAGGGGCTCGGGGGCTGCCTCGCCGATCTTCTCGATCGAGATCAAGGGCAGCGAGGCCACGGCCTGTCCCTGAGGATGGGCCAGCCACTCCGCTTTCGAGCGCATCATCGCGGCAATCATGCCGACCGCGCCGGCCGCGGTCTCGAAGGCCTCCGCAGTCCAGCCGTCCAGGGCCTCCTGCACGGCCTCGCGGGCGTAGTCGCACTTCAGCAGTTCCAGGATCCCGTCACGGTGGTGGGGGAAATTGGTGTGGATCCGCACCCAGCGGCCATCGCCGCAGCGGTAGGTGCCGGCGATTTTGTCCCAGAGCGCCGGGGGCGGCCTGCCCTCGACGCTGAAGTAGCGCTCGCTGCGAAACTCGATGGCGGCATGGCGCATATCCACCGTGACCTCCGCGGCAGGCCCGCCGCGCAGGCGCCAGACCTCGGCGGCGGCCAGGCTTGCCGCCGCGATCGAGGCCTGTGCGGCGGTGCCGACGCGAAAGGAAGAGGGCAGCGCCGGCTCCGTGCCGGTCAGCCGCACGCGCTCGAGCGCGTCGGCCGGCAATCCCAGGTCCAGCCAGATCTTCGAAAGGGCGTCGGTCGGGCTCGTCATCGGGCAACTCCCGAACTGCAGTGGTGTTATCGGCTGCCTGCGCACAGCGGTCGGGGCCTGGATGCCGCGGGGACTCGTCAGAGATGATATAAGCGGGGATTTCCCAGATGGTTCCTCCCAAGCACCGAAGACGGTAGCACAATTGAGCATTGAGCGAAATCGTGACCACTCGACCCGGATTGGCGGCTTGGGATGGGGCACGCCCGCGCCCTGGACTTCCGGTACGGCACCTGAGGCTCGGCGCGGTGGGTCGGGCTTGGTGGCTGGTGGCTGCGAGCCATCAAGCGATCGCAATGTCTGCTTAGGGTCCAGGCTGTGTGAAAACGCGGACACCGAGACCAATTGCGCAGCAATTGAATCCGGACTGCGGCGTAGGCGAATCATAATTGCGGTTGAGACCAGTTTTTTGATTCAATGTTTCGTCTCGGACTCCAGAAAATCGTTCTCACACAGCCTGGGTCAAACTCGGACCCTACAGGAGCGGCGTCTGGATGTCCGCTCTGACCGGCACCGGACATTGCCTCTAATCGCGTGCTGTCGAGTTTTTCACGTATAAATATGCGAGCAAAAACGGGCGCTTATCCCGTCTCGTAATTCGACACCTCGATCAGGTTGCCGTCGGGGTCGCGGCAGTAGACGGACCGGAGCGTTCCTGCCGCGCCGGTGCGTTCGACCGGGCCCATCTCGATCGCCACGCCGCAGGCCTCGAGGTGCGCGGCCACCGCCTCGAGCGGCGTCTCGGCGATAAAACAGAGGTCGGCGCTGCCGGGGCGCGGGTCCTCGGCGACGATCTC
>JAZGBC010000263.1:0-3675 GCA_036444495.1 Kiloniellales bacterium | reverse complement strand
TCAGGCGGTCCACCACCACCTCGATGTCGTGCTTGCGCTTCTTGTCCAGCGCCGGGGCCTCGCCGATCTCGTAAACCTCGCCGTCGATCTTGACCCGTTGGAAGCCGCGCTTCTGCAAATCCGCCAGCTCCTTGCGGTACTCGCCCTTGCGCCCGCGCGCGATGGGGGCGAGCAGGTGCAGGCGCGTGCCCTCGGCCATCTCCATCACGCGGTCGACCATCTGGCTCACGGTCTGGCTCTCGATGGGCAGGCCCGTGGCCGGCGAGTAGGGCACGCCGACGCGGGCGAAGAGCAGGCGCAGATAGTCGTAGATCTCGGTCACCGTGCCCACGGTGGAGCGCGGGTTCTTCGAGGTGGTCTTCTGCTCGATGGAGATGGCCGGCGAGAGGCCCTCGATGGACTCCACGTCGGGCTTCTGCATGAGCTCCAGGAACTGGCGCGCATAGGCCGAGAGCGACTCCACGTAGCGCCGCTGGCCCTCGGCATAGATGGTGTCGAAGGCGAGCGAGGACTTGCCCGAGCCCGAGAGCCCGGTGATGACCACCAGCTTGTCGCGCGGCAGGTCCACGTCGATGTTTTTCAGGTTGTGCTCGCGCGCCCCGCGCACGGCGATCACGGGGCCGCCCAGCGGGCCGCCAGGGGTGCCGTCTCGGGGGCCAGCAGTTGTGGCCCCGGCGCGCTTCGGGCCGGTTCTTCCGGAGTCCATGGAGCTATTTTAATCGCTTGCGGGGGTTCTTGGCACGGGCTGCCGTGAATATGGGGGATAAGCACCGGAAAATCGAGGGCGGAGAGGGGTGGGCCCTGCCTGCGCCCAGGATTCCGGTGGCAGGCGGGAGTTCCAGGCGCTAAGGTCAGGGCAATCCATAGCGGACGGCGAACAGGCCCCAAGGGGCGGCGCCCGAAACATCGAAATTAGGGGAGGCATCATGGCGGGCAGCGTGAACAAGGTCATTCTGGTGGGCAACCTGGGGCGCGATCCGGAGATCCGCTCCACTCAGAGCGGTATCCGGGTGGCCAACCTCTCGCTGGCGACCTCGGAATCCTGGAAAGACAAGAACAGCGGTGAGCGCCAGGAAAAAACCGAATGGCACCGAGTGGTGATTTTCAACGAACGTCTAGTGGAGGTCGCCGAAAAATACCTGCGCAAGGGCTCCAAGATATACATCGAGGGCCAGCTCCAGACCCGTAAATGGCAAGACCAATCCGGCCAGGACAAGTATTCCACCGAGGTGGTGCTCAACCGCTTCCGCGGCGAGCTGACCATGCTGGATTCGCGGCGCGATTCTGAGGGCGGGGCCGAATACGGCGGCGCGGCCGCCGGGGGCCAGGCGGCGGACCAAGCCACGGCCCAACCCGCCGCGGTGGGCGCCGGCGGCGACCTGGACGACGAGATCCCGTTTTAGGTGCAGATATTCCATCTACCCCTCATGCTTCGACAGGCTCAGCATGAGGTTCGTTTTTGCGCGCCATAAGGGCCTCACCCTGAGCTTGTCGAAGGGCGAGGGCCGTCCTTACGTTCCTTACCTCACGCCACCTTGTCGAGGGAAACGACGCGCTCGGCGGGAAAGCGCAGGGTGGCGGTGGTGCCCTTGCCCGGCTCGCTCTGCAGGTCCAGCGACCCCGCGTGCAGCTCGGTGAGCGCCTTGGCCAGGGTCAGGCCCAGCCCGGCGCCCTTGCGCGCGGCGTGGTCGTGGCCCTTGACCTGACCGAAAGGGGCGAGCGCGGCGGGGATGTCCTCGAGCCGGATACCGATGCCCGTGTCCGAGACCTGGATGACGTAGCCGTCCGCCGGGCGGCACCAGGCGGTGACGCGCAGGCTCCCGCCCTCGGGCGTGAAGGCGACGGCGTTGGACAGGAGGTTCGTCAGGATCTGGCGCAGGCGCTTCGGATCGGCCTTGAGCGGCGGCAGGCCGGGGCGCAGCTCCCTTTCCACGGCAATGCCGGCCTTCTTGAGCCGCGCTTCCAGCTCGGCCAGGCAGCCGCTCAACAACTCGTCCAGCTCGACCGTCTCCTCCCGCAACTCGACGCGCCCGGTCTCGATCTTGGCCAGGTCCAGCAGGTCGGTGACGAGGCCGAGCAGGTGCCGGCCGGACTCGTTGATGTCGCACATGTAGCCGCGATAGCGCTCGGTTCCCAGCGGCCCCAGGACCTCGTTTCCGACCATCTCGGAGAAACCGATGATGGCATTGAGCGGCGTGCGCAGCTCGTGGTTCAGGCTGGACAGGAAGGCGCTCGTGCCCTGGCTGGCGAGCCGCGCCTGGGTGCGGGCGGCGACGAGGCACGCGGCCTGCGCGGCACTTTCGGCGGTAAAGGCACGCTCCCGCCGCTTGGCCGCTACCAGCAGCGCCGCCACGGCCGAGAGAAGCAGGAGCACCAGCCCGCGCTCCAGCAGCCCAGACGGCGCCAAGGGGTCGGCGGCGCTCAGGAGATGACCGGCGATCAGCAGGGCGGAGGCCAGGACGGCCAAGCCCACGATCTGGACCGGCCGCGCCAGCCACCAGCCGAACAGCAGGGGCACGAGATAGACCGCGCCCCCGGCGAAGCTCGCGGCGCCGGACAGGTCGACAAGGAAAATCGCAATGGCGAGCAGGCCCGCTCCGGCCATAGGCGCCAAGGCCGCGACGGAGACCCCCGCCACAAGAGAGGCATGGAGCCCGCGCAAACGGTCCCAACTCCGGCCGCCAAGCCTCGTGCCTTGGGGCGCAGGCGACGCAATGGTCATCGGCCCCGTTCCTTTCCCCGTTCGTCGGTCCACAGCCAAAAACTCTAGGCCGCCGACTTCGAATCAGGATGGCTGGAACGGCCCCGAGTCGTCCAGCGCCGATCTTAGAGTGGATTCCCCCCGGGGCTTTGCGCTCTCTTGAGAACGAGTCTAAGGATTGATCCAGGTCAAAGACAAAATTTGTGCGTTGCAGCATAATTCGCCTCGGTCCGGGCAATGGCTGCCCGGGGTTTTGTATCCGACGAAGGGGGGGAGTCGATGAATCCGAACCCAATCACCAAATTCCTTCAGGCGGGCCTGCCGCTTGTGCTGCTGGCCGGCCTCCTGGCCGCGCCCGGGAGTGTGCTGGCGCACGGTGACGAGAAGCACGAGGGCGAGGCCAAGGCCACGGCTAAGGAAGAAGCGGCGCCGTCCGCGGAGACGGGCCAGCCCCAGCACCAGATGACAGGCTCGCAACGCATGAGCAGCCCGGGCATGCCCAACATGCGCATGCCCAGCATGAATCCAGAGCGCGGGCGCAAGCTCTTCGTCAGCAAGGGCTGCGTGGCCTGCCACGCGATCAATGGGGTCGGCGGGCACGACGCCACCGCGCTCGATGCCCACACCATGCAGCCGATGATGAACCCCTTCGAATTCGCCGCCAAGATGTGGGCCATGGCGCCCGCCATGATCTACGCCCAGGAGGAGGCGCTCGGCGCGCAGATCCTCTTCACCGGCGACGAGCTGGCCGATATCGTCGCCTTCGTGCACAACGACGAGGCCCAGCACAGTTTCGGTGAGGGCGACCTGACCGCCCGGGCGCGGAAGATGATGAACCACGAGCACGGCAAGCCGGGCGGCGGCGCGCACGCCCACGGCGAGGAACTGGGGCACGAGCACGGCGCCGACGACGGCCACGCGCATGGCAAGGGCGGCAGCCAAAGCCATATGGGCCAACCCGCCGCATCGAGCGA
>JAZGBC010000262.1:0-4914 GCA_036444495.1 Kiloniellales bacterium | reverse complement strand
GCGGGCTCGGTCTCGCGCAAGACCGACTACCTGGTGGCGGGCGCGGCGGCCGGCTCCAAGGCGAAAAAGGCCGCCGAGCTGGGCGTGGCCACGCTGAGCGAAGAGGAGTGGCTGGACCTCATCGGCCAAGCCTGAACCAACCCAGCCCGGCGGGCCGATTTAAGCCGCCTCCTGTCCTGTCTGCGGAAGATAATCCCGTCCAAAGCCAGCCCTAAGTCATTTGATTTAAACCGGTTCTTTACCGGGGTCCGGCTAAGCTGTGCAACCGGCGCTGGTAAGGGACTTCCGCCCATGTTGAAAGCTGAAGAGAGCCTGGAATTCATCCTCGACAAGGTCGAGAGGCTGGGCCAAGGCGCGCGCCCCGACGAGCGGGCCGCCTATCGCGCCCTCATCCACATGACCCAGCGCTGGGCCGAGCCCACGGACCTTTTCGTCTGTGAGGACCTGGCCATGGCCGAGCGCATCGGCCAGGACCTGGCCGACATCTCGCGCCACTTCGCCGACCTGCAGCACGCCTACCTGAAGGCGCTCTTCTCGGAAGCCCCTTAGGGCGTTTCTCCTAAGCCGGAATCCAGCCCTCATACTTCGTCCCTCGACAAGCTCGGGATGAGGAAGCTCAGCATGAGGGCCTCACCCCGAGCCTGTCGACCTCCCTTCGCCCGCCCTGCCTTCGCCGAAGCGAAGCTCCGGCTTCGCGCAGGCAGGCGAAGCGGGCTTCGCGAAGGCCGGCGGCGGGGCCTTAATCGCCCAGTGCCCGGGTGGCCTCGGTCAGCCATTCCGCCTCGGCCCCGTCCAGCCCCTCGCCATGGGCCGCGCGCACCCGGTCGTGGTAGTTGTCCAGCCAGGCGATTTCCGCCGGACTCATCGAGGAGGTCTCGACCAGCCTTAAATCGATGGGCGCCAGCGTGAGCGTCTCGAAGGCCAGCATGTCGCGCCCCTCCTCGCCCTCACCCGGGCTTTCGATGACCGCAACCAGGTTCTCGATGCGGATGCCGTAGGCCCCTGCCTTGTAGTAGCCGGGCTCGTTGGAGACGATCATGCCGGGCTCCAGCGCGATGCGGCTGGGCACCTTGGAGATGCGCTGCGGCCCCTCGTGGACGCCCAGATAACTGCCCACCCCGTGGCCCGTGCCGTGGTCGTAGTCGAGCCCCGCCTGCCACAGGGGATAGCGCGCCACCGTATCGAGCTGGCTGCCCGTGGTCCCGCGCGGGAAGCGCGCCGTGGCCAGGGCGATGTGTCCCTTGAGCACGCGGGTGAAATTGGCCCGCATTTCCGCGCCGGGCTCGCCGATCGCCACGGTGCGGGTCACGTCCGTCGTGCCGTCGGGGTACTGGGCGCCGGAATCCACCAGATAGAGCTCACCGGGTGCGAGCGCCCGGTTGCTGGCCTCGCTCACCCGGTAGTGGACGATGGCCCCGTTGGGACCGCTGCCCGAGATGGTCTCGAAGGAGACGTCGCGGTAGAGCGGGTCCTCGCGGCGGAAAGAGAGCAGGCGCTGGGCCGCCTCGGCCTCGGTCAGCTCGCCCGGCCGCGCCGCGGCCTCCCGGTCGAGCCAGGCCAGGAAGCGGACGAGCGCCAGGCCGTCGCGCCGGTGCGCCGCGCGCGCGCCCGCCAGCTCGGTCTCGTTCTTGCACGCCTTGGGCAGGCGGCAGGGATCGGGGCCCGGGACCGGCTCGGCCCCGGCGGCGCGCAGGCGCGCGAAGACCCAGGCCGCCGCGCTCTCGGGATCGGCCAGGACCTTCTTCTTGGCGGCCCCCAGGGCATCGAGCGCCGGGCCCAGCTCACCGGGCGCGCGCAGGGCGACGCCGTTGCCCAGGTGGGCCTCCAGGCCGTCGCTCAGCTTGGCCGGATCGAGGAACCAGTCCACCGTGGTATCGGCGTGGAGGATGGCGAAGGAGAGCGGCAGGGGCGAGTGGGCCACGTCGCCGCCGCGCACGTTGAGCAGCCAGGCGATGGAATCGGGCAGGGTGAGCGCGGCCGCATCCGCGCCCGCCTTCTCCAGCGCCTTGGCCAGATCGGCCCGCTTGTCCGCCGAGGAGCGGCCGGCGTATTCCAGCGGATGGGGGAAGACCGGCGCGGCGGGCGGGGCGGGCTGGTCCGTCCAGACCGCGTCCAAGGGATTGCCCTCCACCGCCACCAGCTCGCCCCCGGCCTTCTCCACGGCTTTGCGCAGGCGGGTCATCTGCTTCTCGCTGTGCAGCCAGGGATCGAAGCCCAGCTTCCGGCCCGCCCTCAGTTGCTCCTCGATCCAGCCCTCGGGCGGCTCCTCGGTCAGGTGGCGATAGGCGTAGAGCCCATCCTCCACCTCCTCGCGCACCTGCAGCGTATAGCGCCCGTCGATGAAGACCGCGGCGGTCTCGGCCAGCACGATGGCCAGCCCGGCTGAGCCGGTGAAGCCGGTCAGCCAGGCCAGGCGCTGGGCCCGGGGCGGCACGTATTCGCCCTGGTGCTCGTCGCAGCGCGGCACGACAAAGCCGTCCAGCCCGCGCCGCGTCAGCTCGGCACGCAGGGCCTCGAGGCGCGCGCGTGAAGTGTTTGGGGAGGGTTTGGACACCTGGATCCTCATCCGCCGGGCGGGCGGCCCAGACCCTATAGGTCCACCCGGTTCCCGGCGCAAGGGGCGGGCCTCCGATCCCTGCCGCGTCAGGCTGAAAACAAACGCCGATTCCAGGCCGCCGGGCGGGCTTGGTTAAGGGATCGTTACCTATTCGTTCCTTGCAATGCTGCGGCGCAAAAATGCCGCTCCTGCGCAGGGCTGAGATGCCCTATCTTCCTGGTTGGACACAGGGTTGACGTGGCTTTTGCAGCGCAGCAAACCCGGACATGAAACGCGAAAAACGACGGAGAGACCGATGACCCGCTTAGTTGACCTGGACAAGGTTCAGAAGGCCCGGCCCGAGGACATCGCCCTGGCCCCCATCACCAATTACTACGAGGCGCAGCAGCTGGCGCGCCAGTTGCAGAGTGAAGTGCTGGCGCAGATGTTGGGCAACGCAGGGCGCGCGATCGCCCGGCTGACCCGGCAACTCGTGGGCAACTCCCTGCTCCGCGTCCTGCGCCAACGGCGCACGGTGTCCGAGCTCAACCAGCTCGATAATCGGCTGCTCGCCGACATCGGCCTGGACCGCGGCGAAATCGAGACGGTCGCCGAGCAGCTCGCCGCCAAGGCCTATCCGTCCACGCCGCTGCGACTGCCGCTGGCTGGGACCCTAAGCTTGGCCTGGAAGCGCCACGCGGCGATCCGCGAGCTCCGGCGCTTGCCCGACTATGTGCTGAACGACATCGGCGTGCCGCGCGCCGAGATCGTGCCCACGGTGGTGCGCCTGATGGCCAAGACCGCGGAAGCGCCCGAGGCCCAAGATGCACACCCGGTACACGACATGCTGGGCAAAGTCGGCGCCGCGGGTCTGCGCGCGACGGTCGGCCATCGCGAGGCAGCCGCGCTGCCGGGCGACTTCGTGGAAAAGCTGAATCGTCTGGCCAAACGCAACGGCCAGGCACAGGCGGCCAACGAGAATTCCCGACAGATCGGCGCGGCCTGACGCACGGAACGCACCAGTCCAATCTCTCCATCCGCAACGCGGCGGCCTCTTGCGGGGCCGCCGCGTTTCCTTTGGGGGGGGAAGCCTTTAGGCCGATCTCAGACCTGAAGGATCACCAAGGTCCCGGCGGCCACCAGCAACCCGCCGCTGAGCCGCCCCGCAAGGGGCCCATGGGGCAGGACCTTCTCGATCAGCACGAAGGCCGCGATGGCCGCGATCCACAGCAGGTTCATCACCCCGCCGACGAACAGCAGCCCCATCAGGATCCAGCAGCAGCCCACGCAATAGGCGCCGTGCTCCAGGCCCATGAGGAAGGCGCCGCCCCTGCCCTTGCGCCAGCCATGCGCGAGAAAATGGATCGGCGAACGGCAGTGCTTGAGACAGGCGTACTTGAGCGGGGTCCACTGGTAGAGCCCCGCGGCGATGAGCAGCCCTCCGCCCAGGAGCGGGCTGTTGCTGACCATCATGGGCGAGAGCAGCGCGGCCTGTTCCAGCAGCCACTGCAGCAGGGTGGCGCCCAGCGAAAAAGCGGCCCAGACCGCGACGTAGCCCGAGGCGAAGACGCCGACCGGGGCCACGGGATGTCCCTGCTCCCGCTGCTTGCGGCTGATGGTGGCGAACAGGAGGATCATGGGCGCCGCGCTGGGCAGCATCATGGCCACCATCATGACGGCCCACATGAGGAACATCAGCAGGAAATCGAGCGGCGCCCAAGGCTTGACCTGCATGGCGGCCATGGAGCCGCCGCCCGTGCCGCCCATGTCCGCGGCCAGGACGAAGAGATAGACCCAGGCGATCGCGGTGATGCCGGCAAGACCGGCCACCACGACCGCCCGGTCGCGCTTGAGCAGGGTTTCCAATACAGAGCCCTGGGTCATGTCGTTTCGGCCCCCGGATCGGCAGGCTAACCCCTGACCAGTCCTGTGGGCGAGAGGTGCATATTGCTGAACTGGCCGTAGCTGGCCTCGAAGTCGAGCTTGATATCACCCGTCGCCTTGGTCGTGCCGCTGCCGATCTCGGCCAAGGCATATTCGAAGCCGTCCGGCATATCGATCCGCACGCGATGTTCGGCGCCCGTCACCGGGTTCTTGATCGGCTCGCCCCGCGTCTCGACCACACCGGGGATGCTGAGCCGGCCGGTCCGGCCGTCCACGTCCACCTCCAAATCGATCGGCTTGGAGAGCGGATCGAGGACTGTGTCGCACATGGCCGTAAAGACCGACCACATGGTCGTCATGGGCTCGGTCTCCTTACCCTGCATGATCGTCAGGAGCGCGTCACGCTGTTCGGGACTGGCGCTTTCATCGACGATCAACTGCATGGTGCCCTTGCCCTCATGGACCGCGCCGGGCCAGCTATAGAGCCCCGCCGC
>JAZGBC010000261.1:0-5726 GCA_036444495.1 Kiloniellales bacterium | reverse complement strand
GTCGCCGTTTGCGACCGCCTGGGACGCGGCGACAAATGGCGCAACATCGCCAAGCTGGAGTTGGAAGACCTGGTGGCGCCCGAAGACCTGGCCGGGTTTCTTTCCGATAACGCGGACAGGATCGCGGCGCTGGTGCACATGGGAGCCATCTCGGACACCACCGAGACCGACCTGGACCTCTTGATCGCCAACAACTTTCGCTTTTCGACCGAGCTCTGGTCCTTCTGCGCCGCGCACAACAAGCAGTTCATCTACGCCTCCTCGGCCGCGACCTATGGCGACGGGTCGCGGGGCTTCGACGACGACATCTCCATCGAGCACCTGGCCAAGCTCGAGCCGCTCAACCCCTACGGCTGGAGCAAGCACACCTTCGACCGCTGGGTCGCGCGCCGCCTGGCCGACGGCACGCCGCGGCCGCTGCAATGGGCCGGGCTGAAATTCTTCAACGTCTATGGTCCCAACGAATACCACAAGCGCGGCCAGGCCAGCGTGGCCTATCAATTGTTCCAGCAGGTGCGCAGCGGCGAACCCGCGCGCCTGTTCCAGTCGCACAACCCGGACTACCCCGACGGCGGGCAGATGCGCGACTTCGTCTGGGTCGAGGACTGTGTCGAGGTCGTGTTCTGGCTGCTAGAGAACCGGCGCGTGAACGGGCTGTTCAACCTGGGCAGCGGCAAGGCGCGCAGCTTCGCCGATCTGGCGCGCGCGGTTTTCCAGGCCATGGAGACCGAGCAGAACATCAAGTACGTGCCCACGCCCGAAGATATCCGCGACAAATATCAGTACTTCACCGAGGCCAGGATGGAGCGCCTGCGCGCGGCGGGCTATGAACGGCCCTTCACCGAACTGGAGCAGGGCGTGCGCCGCTATGTGCAGGATTACCTGGCGGCGGCGGACCCCTACCGGTGATCGCAGCGATAAACTTCCCGGACATCGGCGCGGTCGCCTTTTCTATCGGGCCCTTGGCGATCCGCTGGTATTCCCTGGCCTACATCGCCGGATTGCTGCTCGCCTGGTGGTACTGCCGCTGGGCCGCCGCGCGCCCGCCGCGGAGCGTGAGCGCGGCGGCTATCGACGATTACCTGCTGTGGGCCACGCTCGGCGTGGTGCTCGGGGGGCGGCTCGGCTACGTGCTGTTCTACAAACCCGGGTTCTATCTGGCGAACCCGCAGGAGATTGTCTTCCTCTGGATGGGCGGCATGTCGTTTCACGGCGGCTTCCTCGGTGTCGTCGCCGCCACCATCCTCTTCGCGCGCAAGCGGGGCATAGCCCTGTCCACCCTGTCCGACATCATCGCCAGCGCCGCGCCCATCGGGCTGTGCCTGGGACGCATCGCCAATTTCATCAACGGCGAGCTATTCGGCCGGCCGACCGAGGCACCCTGGGGCATGGTCTTCCCCTATGGCGGACCCTTGCCGCGCCATCCGAGCCAACTCTACGAGGCCGCCCTCGAAGGCCTGCTGCTGTTCCTCGTGCTGCACCTCCTGATTCGCTTGGGAAAGCTCGAATACCCCTGGTTCATCACCGGCGCCTTTCTGATCGGTTATGGCCTCTCGCGCATCGTCGTGGAGTTCTTCCGCGAGCCCGACGAGAATCTGGGCTTCCTGCTGGGCGGGGTCACCATGGGCCAGATCCTGTCCCTGCCCATGCTGGCCGTGGGAATCGGTGTCGTCTTCTGGGCGCACCGCGCCGGCGTACGGCGCGAGGGCCTGGGCGATGAGCGGCGATAGCGCCACGACGGCCAGCCCGCTGGGCGACCGCCTGGCCGCCCGCATCGCCCGTCTCGGCCCCATGACGCTGGCCGACTACATGGCCGAGGTGCTGACCCATCCCGAACAGGGTTACTACATGCGCCGCGACCCTTTCGGCGCGCGCGGCGACTTTATCACCGCGCCGGAGATCAGCCAGATGTTCGGCGAGCTCATCGGCCTCTGGTGTGTGGAGACCTGGCGGCGCATGGGCGCGCGCGCGCCGGTCCTGCTGGTGGAACTGGGGCCGGGGCGCGGCACCCTCATGGCGGACGCCTTGCGCGCCGCGCGCCTGGACCCGGATTTCATCGCCGCGCTGGAGTTGCACTTGGTCGAGGTAAGCCCGGCGCTGCGCCGGCGCCAACGCGACGCGCTTGCCGATACGGTCTCACCCACATGGCACGAATCCCTGGCCGGCGTGCCCGAAGGACCAATGTTGCTGATCGCTAACGAATTCTTCGACGCCCTGCCCGTGCGCCAGTTTGAGAAACGGGGCCGGGGCTGGTGCGAACGCCTGGTAGGCCTGGCCGAAGACGGACATTCGCTCGCCTTTGCGCTCGCCCCGCCGGGACCGCAAGGCACGGCGCTTCTGCCGCCGGAGCTGGCCGAGGCGCCGGACGGCGCCATCGCCGAGGTCTCGCCCGCCTCGATCACGATTGCCCACGAGATCGGCCGTCGGGTGGCGGCCGAGGGCGGCGCGGCGCTGGTTATCGATTACGGCCATGCCCGGCCCCGGACGGGCGCGACGCTGCAGGCCGTGCGCGCCCATGGCTTCCATCCTGTTCTGGCGGATCCCGGCAGCGCCGATCTCACCGCCCACGTGGATTTCGCGGCACTGGCGCGCGCCGCGGAGCAGGCCGGCGCGCGGGCCCAGGGCCCGGTGACCCAGGGACGCTTCCTGGAAGCGCTGGGCATCGGCGCGCGGGCGGCGGCGCTGGCCGAGGCGGGAACCACGGAGCAGGCGTCCGGGATCGAAGCGGACCAGCGGCGGCTCACCCATCCAGACGAGATGGGGACGCTTTTCAAGGTCCTGGCGCTCGGCCACCCGGGCCTCGGCCCCCTTGCCGGCTTCGAATGAGCCGGCATGACTTAACAATGGCCTTCATCACCGCTAGGTTACCCGCCATGACACAGGCAGGAGCCATACCGGACATGCTGACCATCGGGCCGCTCAATGAGCTGGCGCGCGTGCGTCATGCCTTTTTCGGGCGTCGGGGTGGTGTCAGCGATGGCCATTTCGCCTCGCTCAACTGCGGCCATGGCTCGGGCGACGATCGGGACAAGGTCACGCGTAATCGCTCGCGCGCCATGGCGCGCTTCGATCTGGACGACGGGAAATTGGTGACCGCCTACCAGGTACACTCCGACCGGGTCGCGGTGGTGACGGAGCCCTGGGAACCCGGCGCCGCGCCGCAGGTCGATGGTCTTGTCACCAAGCAACCGAGGATCGCGCTCGGTGTCCTCACGGCCGATTGCGCGCCTGTTCTATTGGCCGACGGCAAAAACGGCGTCATCGGCGCCGCCCACGCCGGCTGGCGCGGCGCGCTAGGCGGCATACTGCAGGCGGTCGTGGACGCCATGGTGGAACTGGGCGCGCAGCGTGAGGAGATCGTGGCCGGCATCGGCCCCACTATCGGGCAGCGCTCCTACGAGGTTGGCCCGGAGTTCCCCGCGCCCTTCCTGGAGCAGGCGGAGAGCAACGGCGATTTCTTTTACCCCGCCCCGCGCGATGGCCATTTCATGTTCGACCTCAAGACCTATGTGGCCCGGCGCCTGGGCCACGCCGCGGTAAGGAAGGTGCATATCCTGCCGTGCGATACCTGCGCCGAGGAGGACCGCTTCTTCAGCTACCGCCGGACCTGCCTGCGCGGGGAAAAGGACTACGGACGCGGCCTGTCGGCCATTTACCTGGAAGATTGAACAGGGGGCCGCAAGTCCATGGCGTTGCATTTCACGAGCGAGGAACTGGCCGCGCGCCGCGCCCGCGCCTGCGAGTCCATGGTCCGCGAGGGGCTCGACGGCATGCTGCTCTTCCGTCAGGAGAGCATGTACTACCTGACCGGCTACGATACCTTCGGCTATGTCTTCTTCCAGTGCCTCGTACTCGGCGCGGACGGGCGCATGACCCTGCTCACGCGCGCGCCGGACCTGCGCCAGGCGCAGGAGACCTCGGTGATCGAAGATATCCGCATCTGGATGGACGGCCCCGACGCCCAACCGGCGGAAGAGCTGCGCGCCCTGCTCGATGAGCAGGGCCTCAAGG
The DNA here is from genome assembly GCA_036444495.1 of Kiloniellales bacterium. GTDB lineage: Bacteria > Pseudomonadota > Alphaproteobacteria > Kiloniellales > J153 > JAZGBC01. The sequence continues at coordinate 1,715 of JAZGBC010000261.1, read as the reverse complement.
GCAAGCGCCTGGGGGTGGAGTACGAGGCCTATGGCTTGACCGCGCGCAGCGGCAAGCGTCTGGAGGCGGCGCTCGATGGTTTCTGCACGCTGGCCGACGCGTCGGAACTGGTCAGCCGGCTGCGCGTCATCAAGAGCGAGGCGGAGATCGCCTATGTACGCTATGCCGCCGCCCTTGCCGATCAGGGGCTCGAGGAGGCCCGGCGGCTGGCCGTACCCGGCGCCTGGGAAGGCGATATCCTGGCGGCCATGCAGGGCGCGGTCTTTCGCGGCGGCGGCGACTATCCGGCCAACGAGTACATCATCGGCTCGGGTCCGGGCGCCCTGCTGTGCCGCTACTACACCGGGCGGCGCAACCTGGATACCGAGGACCAGCTTACCCTGGAATGGGCCGGTGTGGACCGCCACTACCACGCGGCCATGATGCGCACCATCCGGCTCGGCACCCCGCCGCCGCAACAGGTGGAGATGCATCAGGTCGCCAAGGACGCGCTGCTCGCCGTGGAGCAGGCGCTCAGGCCCGGCAACACCCTGGGCCAGGCTTTCGACGCCCACGCCCGCTCGCTGGACGCCGCCGGCTACCAGGCGCACCGCTTGAACGCCTGCGGCTATTCCCTGGGCACGACCTTCGCGCCCAACTGGATGGACTGGCCCATGCTATATCATGGCAACCCGGTGCAGGCCGCGCCGGGCATGGTGATTTTCGTGCATATCATCATCTTCAATACCGAGCGCGGGCTGGCCATGACGCTGGGCCGGACCAGCCTGGTCACCGAGACGGGGGCCGAGCCGCTCTCCAAAGCCCCGCTGGATCTGATCGTCAATTGAAATCCCATGCCGCACCTGTTCATCTTTGCCCTGTTCTGCCTCCTGGGCCTGATGGTCAGTTGCGCCCTGCTTTGACCTGGACCGTCCGAGCCATGCACCGTCCGGCCATCATCGCGATCCTGGCGCTTACGCTCGCCGCCTGCGGACAGTTGCCGCACCCCTTCGCGCCGGAGGAGAAGACCGGGGCCGGGCTCCTAGAACTCAAGGACCGGGCCGGTATCACGGTCCTGCCCATGGCCGGCGACGCCCCGGAGCCACGGGGCAACTTCGCCCGGGTCATGGTCGAGGCGTTGTTGGCGCTCAACGTGCCGGCCGCCACGGGACCAGGCAACCGGGAGAGCCGGATTCTCGAATCCCGGGCGCAGGTGCTGCCCCTGCCCGACGGCCGCGACGAGCTGCTGCTCTATTGGGACCTACGAAGCCCAGGCGGGGAGCGCGCCGGCCTGCACAGCCTGCGTCGCCTGCTGCCGCGCGGTGCGTGGCAGAATGGCGATCCCGAGACCGTCGAGCGCCTGGCCGCCGAGACCGCCCCGGTACTCGCCGCCATGGTGCAGAACCCGCCCGTGAAGACGGCGCTCATCCCGGGCTTTCCCGGGGCGCGCCTCGTGGTCCTGCCGCTGGACCACGGGCCGGGCGATGCCGCCCTCAGCCTACCGCGCGCCCTGGAAGCCGCGCTCCTGGCCGCCAGCCTCCCGGTCGCCAAGGATATCGGCGATGACGACCTCCTGGTGCTCGGCAGCGTGACGCTCGGGGCGCCCAAGGGCGGGCTCCAGGAGGTGGCGATCGAATGGCGTGTGATCCGCGCCGGCAACGACGAGGAGCTGGGCGAGGTGGCCCAGCGCAATCAGGTCCCGGCCGGGAGCCTGGATGGGCCTTGGGGACAGACGG
>JAZGBC010000260.1:0-4383 GCA_036444495.1 Kiloniellales bacterium | reverse complement strand
GGAAGTCGGCGACCGGAGTGCGAACGACGAGTGCGATTACCCGGACATCGATATGCTGGTGCGCTGGATCGACGGCGAGGAGAAATACGTGCATAAGGACGGCACGCCTTATTAGACCTTACTTTAGTAAGGAATTTGATCATATTTTGATAGGTAGTACATTAAATTCATGGTAGTTACTATATAAAATATGATAGTTACTACATATAAAAGACTTGACTATCTTACCAAGAGTTAGTATCTTTCCAAACATACATCATGTGTTAGGGAGTTTAGGTACTATGACAACCATTTCCGATCCGGATCGGCAGCGTATGGGCGAAATTACGGCCGGTCTCCCTACCAAATCCGAGAAAATTCGGCGCCTAGCAGCGGCAGGCTTCAAACGGGCTGACATCGCTCGCTACTTAGACATTCGATATCAGCATGTGCGAAACGTGCTGATCGGACCTCAACCGAAGAAGGTGATGAACATGATGCCTCAAAATGGGCCTGCTGCCCCGGTTCGCTCACCTGGGTCCGATGGGCGAGCGGCGGTGCCCGGCGCGGAACATCAGTGGATTTGGACGGCAGTGGGCAGAGGCGGACGGATCGACATCCCCGCGACGTTTCTGGAGACGATGGGAGTTGGTGAGGGCGACCCGATACAGCTTTCGGTCGAGGGAGATACGCTTCGAATCCTTAGCAGTGACGCCGTTATTCGGGAGGTGCAGGCGTATGTGGGACGTTATATCCCGAAGGATGTCAGCTTGGTCGATGAACTCTTAAAGGAGCGCCGTGCCGAGGCGGATCGGGAAGAGGCGGACTCCGATGAGTGATGTGGTCCTCGATGCGTCCGCAGTGCTGGCGGTCGTTCACGACGAGCCGGGTGCCGAAATGGTTCGACCGCATTTGCCGGGCGCGTACCTTTCCGCGGTCAATGCTGCCGAAGTCGTGGCCAAGATGGTGGATGGCGGAGCAGATCCCGCTGAAGCCGGAGACAAACTGTTTCGTCTGGGCACTCGCGTCGTGGCGTTCGAGCCGGGCGATATCGTGCCCGGAGCGCAACTGAGGAAGGCAAGCCGGTCGGTGGGGTTGTCTTTGGCGGATCGGGCATGTCTCACCTTGGCACAGCGGCTTGGACTTCCCGCTCTCACGGCGGATCGAATGTGGAGTAAGCTGAATCTAAGGGTCGACATTCAGCAGATTCGCTAGCTGAAATCGTCCGTTCGCAAAGACAAAAGAGGGTAAGAGTGCCATGACTTCTGACCCCATCGTCATTGCCGGCATGGCGCGCACGGCGATCGGCGGCTTTCAGGGCGACCTGGCGCCCATGACCGCCCCGCAATTGGGCGCCGCCGCGATTCAAGCCGCGCTCGCGCGCGCGGGCGTGCAAGCCGGGGAGGTGGGCGAGGTGCTCATGGGCTGTGTCCTGCCCGCCGGTATGGGCCAGGCCCCGGCGCGCCAGGCGGCCTTCGGCGCGGGCGTGCCCGAATCCGTCGGCTGCACCACGGTCAACAAGATGTGCGGCTCGGGCATGAAGACCGCCATGCTGGCGCACGACCTGATCGCGGCGGGCAGCGGCGAGATCATGGTGGCCGGCGGCATGGAGTCCATGAGCAACGCGCCCTATCTCCTGCCCAAGGCGCGCCAGGGCTACCGCATGGGCCACGGCCAGGTGTTGGATCACATGTTCGTCGACGGCCTGGAGGACGCCTACGACAAGGGGCGCCTCATGGGCACCTACGCCGAGGACACGGCGCAGCACTACCAGTTCACGCGCGAGGCCCAGGACGACTTCGCCATCCGCTCCTTGAAACGTGCCCAGGGCGCCAGCGAAGACGGCACGGCGGCGCGCGAGATCGTCCCGGTGACGGTCAAGACGCGTAAGGGCGAGACGACGGTCGAGGTGGATGAGCAGCCGCGCAACGCCAACCTGGACAAGATTCCGAAATTGAGGCCCGCCTTCCGCGAGGGCGGCACGGTGACCGCGGCCAACTCCAGCTCCATCTCCGACGGCGCGGCGGCGCTGGTGCTCATGAAGCGCTCGCAGGCGGAGAAGCGCGGCCTCGCGCCGCTCGCCGTGATCCGCGGCCACGCCAGCCACGCCCAGGCGCCGGCCTGGTTCACCACCGCGCCCATCGGGGCGATCGAAAAGCTCCTGGAGCGGCTCGGCTGGTCCACGGGCGAGGTGGAGCTCTACGAGATCAACGAGGCCTTCGCCGTGGTCACCATGGCGGCCATGCGCGATCTGGACCTGCCGGCGGACAAGGTCAACGTGCACGGCGGGGCCTGTGCGCTCGGGCATCCCGTGGGCGCCTCGGGCGCGCGCATCCTGGTGACCCTGATCAACGCCCTGGCGAAATACGATCTGGACAGGGGGGTGGCCGCGCTCTGCATCGGCGGCGGCGAGGCGACCGCCGTGGCGGTGGAGCGGATTCACTAGCTGCGCTAAACTAATCCCACGACAATCATAAAGGGGGACGGGGGTGGCGCTGCTCATGAAGCCGGCCTGCGAGCGCTGCGAGGCGGGCCTCGCCGACGACGGCGCGGCCTTCATCTGCAGCTACGAATGCACCTTCTGCCGTAACTGCGCGATCGAGATGCACCGCAAGTGCCCGAACTGCGGCGGCGAGTTGGTCGCCCGGCCGCGGCGCGAGACCCCGCCGAGTGCGGCCTGAAACGAAACGACAGGGAGGCAGGCATGAGTGGAAAGACCGTCACCATTCCGGCGCGGGGCGGCAAGGCCGCGCGCGTATCCAAGGGGCAGCAAGTCAAGGTCATCAACACGCACGGCGAGCAGGTCGTGGACACCTGGGCCTTCAACGCCGAGGACCTGAGCGAGTTCATGTCCATGGAGCACAGCCGCGCGACCATCCTGAAGCTGATCCCCCAGGTCGGCGATTCGCTGGTCACCAACAAGCGGCGGGCGATCCTGACCATGACCGAGGACACCTCGTCCGGGATTCACGACACGCTGCTGGCCGCCTGCGACGACTACCGCTATCGCCTGATCGGCTGCACCGAGTATCACGACAACTGCACCGACAACCTGAGCGCGGGCATGGCCGAGCTGGGCCTGAAGGAACCGGAGACGCCGAGCCCGCTCAACCTCTTCATGAACATTCCCTGGACCCTGCCCGGCGCGCTCGCCTTCGAGGCGGGCAAGAACAAGCCGGGCGACTATCTGGTGCTGCGCGCCGAGATGGACCTGGTGATCGCCTTTTCCGCCTGTCCGCAGGACATCCTGCCGATCAACGGGGTGGCCTGTAAGCCGACCGAAGCGCACTTTGAGATCCTGTGACCGGAGCCCTGCCATGCCCAGCGTTCTGATCACCGGCGCGAACCGCGGCATCGGGTTCGAGTTTGCCCGCTCCTTCGCCGCCGATGGCTGGCGCGTGCACGCCTGCTGCCGCCATCCGGACAGGGCGGAGGACTTGAAGGCGCTGGCCGAGGGCCCAAACGGCACGGTGAACCTGCACCGCCTGGACGTGACCGATGGTTTGAGGGCGGCGGCGCTCGCCCGCGAGCTGGCCGAGGAAAGCATCGATATCCTGCTCAACAACGCCGGGATCTACGGGGCCAAGACCGGCTTCGGCGAGACCGACTACGACGAGTGGCTGCCGGTCTTCGCGGTCAACACGCTCGGGCCCATGCGCATGTCCGAGCGCTTCATCGAGCAGGTCGCGCGGAGCCGGCGCAAGCTGATCGTGCACATCACCAGCCGCAAGGGCTCGATCGGCGAGAACACGAGCGGCGGCGCCTACATCTACCGCTCGTCCAAGGCGGCGCTCAACATGGTGGCCAAGGGCATGGCGCTCGACCTGGCCGAGCGGGGTATTACGGTGGTGGTGTTCCATCCCGGTTGGGTCAGAACCGACCTGGGCGGGCCGAACGCGCTCATTACGCCGGCCGAGAGCGTCGCGGGCATGCGCGCGGTCATGGAGCGGCTCACACCCGATGACAGCGGCCGCTTCTTCGCCTACGACGGCAGCACTATCGATTGGTGATCCAGAGGCCAGGTATCAGGTATCAGGGATCAGTTTTAGGTTTTCTGATACCTGTCATCTGTCATCTGTCATCTGATCCCTGATCCCTGATCCCTGTTCCGCTCAGCCCCAGCTTGGCGCTGGATCGGCCGAAAGCGGCAGGCTCAGCATGAAGCGCGAGCCCTGTTCGGGCTGGCTGGAAACCGTGATATCGCCGTCCATGGCCCGCGCCAGATCGCGCGAAATGGCCAGGCCCAGTCCCAGGCCCCGGGCCTGGTGCGCGCCGCCGCCGGGATCGGCCCGGTAGCGCGGGTCGAAGATGCGTTCCTGCTCCTCTTCGGGAATGCCGATCCCCGTATCCCAGACCACGATCTGCAGCTGGTCCTCGGGCCCGGCCAGTGTCTCCACACCGACC
>JAZGBC010000259.1:0-2022 GCA_036444495.1 Kiloniellales bacterium | reverse complement strand
TGCCGGCGATGCCCCTCTCGGTCAGGCCCGGGAGCAGATCCAGTGGTATGCCTGCGGGATTATCGCTCATGGCCATCACGACGGTATTAACGCAGTGCCTTGCCGATAAGGGCCGCGACCGTCTGGTCGTCGTCCAGGAACTTGAGGCCCATCTCGTTGTTCTTGCGCCACGTGACCTCGGCAGCCAAGTCGCCGATGCGCGCGCTCCGCAATGTGACCGAGGCGGGACAGATCGTGGCATCGTCGGTCCGCACCATCGCGCCGCCCGCCGAGATGTTCACGATCAGGCAGGCGAGCGCTTGATCGCCGTGCACGAGGTGGCCCGACCATAGAACCGTCGCACGCTCGAACCGCCGCCGTTCCGGCATACTCTTTTGCGCCTCCATTATTTCCGTTCTCTCGCGCTTCCGTTATTTCCGGCGCCGCTCCGATCGATACGAAGACCCGTTAACGAGACCATCCGCGCGACGCCACGGCCGTCGCCTCGCCGCTGCTCGAGCGCGTGAGGATGCTTGCTTCTTCGGTGGAAACGACACGCGCGGGCGCGCCGGCGAGCCGGCTTGGCAAACGCTTCGACGTGGCCACTCGGCCGCGCGTTATGGCTAGGGTCCCGGGTTTCATTTGTCGCACACGCACCTGAGGAAGCGGTCCCGACGCGGCCACGCGACGCCCGCCAATGACCGGGAAAATCGCGACTCGCCGCAGCGGAATACACAACGCAAGAATAATTTATAAGGGAAAGTTGTTAAGGAATATTATAGTGTATTATGGCATTCCCACGAAAAAATTCGTATATTCATGATTAAGTAACCAAAAATATTATCTATATTTATCTAAAAACTGAAAATACTCCGCCGACCCTTTGCCACCCTAGTTGTCCGCCGCCGGACGTGGCGCTATTGGCTCTGGCGAATGTAGAAAACATGCTGGCCGATCTTGCCTTGGCGGATGATATCCATTTGCCAGTCGGGCGTGACGCGATCCGCGTGGTACCAGAGCGCACCCCGAGTCGGGTCCTCGAGCCCGCCCGCCAGGATCTTTCCGGCCAGGCCCTTGATGTCCTCCCAGGCGCCCGCGTCGTCAGGCCGGTCGCTCAGCCCATCGCACCACCAGGAGAACTGGCAGCGGTCGCGGGGCCGTTCCCCGCCCTGCTTGACGACGTCGCAGACCCCGGCCGGAAAGGCCGGGTCGCCGACCCGGTTCATGACCACCTGGCCGACGGCGATCTTGCCTTCGAGCGGTTCGCCGCGCGCCTCGTGATAAATGTTGAGGGCGAGGCAATCCAGGCTCGCGCTCAGGTCGAGCCGGGGCGCGGGCCAAAGAACCACGACCGAGGCCGCGGCGAGCGAAACCGCCAGGCCGGCGCCGAGCGCCGTGCGCGGGCGCCGGAGCGCCCAGCGGCCCAGGCGCATCCCGGTGCGCCGCGCGATCCGTACCCCGCGCCGGGCCAGAGGCGCCGTCCATTGAGCCAGGACCAGGATCCAGCCGGCCAGCACCAGGGCCGACCCGGCGAGGACCAGGGCCCCGCGGCCGAGCAGGGCCACCAAGACCGCGCGCCAGTCGATCGCGGCCAGGCGCGCACCCGCCCGCGCGATCTGCCGCGCGATCATGCCAAATGTCCTGTCCATGCCGGTCGTCACCGTTCAACCCGGGAGCTTGATTAGAGTCACCGCTCGCGCCCGCATGCGCCTTTTGCCCGGCGCGGGAGAGTCGGCGCAACCGCAGAATGCCACGGCTTTGCGGCGTAAATGGGGTGTATCGCAGGCGACAGCCGCAGCCCCGGACCGCTCGGACCAGGCGGCCGGGTCCGGATCGGCCACGACGGCCACCCGCAGCGGTCCATTAAAATCTGCGGGTGCGGCACCGGGTGCGGCGCTCACTCGACCCCATAGATAGCGGAGTTCCGGCCGAGGCCGGCGCGACGGCTATGGCGAATCAAACCGAAGAACATAGAAGAACGTAGATGTCGCCCATGACCGGATGTCCCGACTCGAAACGGAGCTGGACCTGTTCCCGCGCTCC
>JAZGBC010000258.1:0-2063 GCA_036444495.1 Kiloniellales bacterium | reverse complement strand
TAGCCGCCGTTTCCAGCGGTTATTCCCCACCCCGGGGTAGATTCCCACGTGTTCCTCACCCGTGCGCCAGTTTCCACAGGGCCGAAGCCCTGCTTCTCCTTCGACTTGCATGTGTTAAGCCTGCCGCCAGCGTTCGTTCTGAGCCATGATCAAACTCTTAGGTTGATCCAGACCACGCCACCCTGAGGCGGCGCGATCAAGCTTGGTTTCCAACACAAACGCGTAATGGTGCATAGTAAAGATACGCGTTTGCGTCAGAGTTCCGAAAATGGCACCAAAACGTGCCGGCATCCGGACTCCACCGCCCGCGCATCCCTTCCTTCTAAACCACGATGTCAAACAGCAAAACGTAGAGCACAGAGATCACACCGACAGCAGACAGCGCCACCTCCGGCGCCGCAGCTCGATGGTGATTTCGATAGAAGCGCCGACAACGCCGCTTGATAGGGCGCGCGCCGTCAGCGGGCGTGTATATAGGCCCAGTTTGCCCCCCTGTCCAGCCCAGAATTCACGAAAACCGCGAATTTTCGCCGATTCGGGGCTCAGTGACCTGAAAACCGCTTCCGTCTGCCCAGGAACATCCCCGGACCGCCTTAAACCTGGGAATCGTCTCTTATGCCCGCACTATAGGTAAGGATAGCAACCGTCCGAATCGAACCCCGTCTGGGGCCTCACAGCAGGCCCAACTCGAGCAGCTCGGCGGCCATGTCCGGCGGCAAATCCCGGGCGCCGGCGGGCAGATCATCGAGATCCGGCGGTGCGTCCTCGGGCAGCAGGTAGCGCCAGCCCTGGAAAGGCCGGTGCGGCCACGGCAGGGTGCGCACCAGCTTCCTGTCCAGGAACAGCAGGGTGCGGGGCTCACCGGCCTCGTTGGCGCCCCGCTCGATGCCGATCAGACGCTGGCGGGCGCGCACCCGGCCCCGGATCACCCAGTAGATCGAGCCGCCGGCCAGAAGCTCCGCCCGGCGCCGGGGCATCATGCGGGTCATGTGGAAGACCCGGCCCAGGCGCTTGCGGCGCTCGGCCTGCCAGCGGGCCAGGGTCTCCACGCTCTCACTGCCGACGGAAAGCTTGATCAGGTGCTGGGTCATGGGGCCGCTCTCCCGGCGAGCGCCCGGGCGACCTTGGAGGCCGGCGTCCGGTCCAACTGCGCGCAGATCATCCGCCCGGCCGCCAGCAGCCCATCCAGATCGACCCCGGTCTCGATGCCCAGGCCGTTCAGCATGTAAAGCACGTCTTCGCTGGCCACGTTGCCGGCCGCGCCCTCGGCATAGGGGCAGCCGCCCAGGCCGGCCACCGCGCTGTCCACCGTGGCCACGCCGAGCTCCAGGCAGGCCAGGATATTGGCCAGCGCCTGGCCGTAGGTATCGTGGAAATGCAGTGCCAGTTGGCCGATGGGCACTCGCTCGGCCACGGTCTCGACCAGGGCGCGCGCCGCGCCCGGAGTGCCCACGCCGATGGTGTCGCCCAGCGAAATTTCGGCGCAACCCAGGTCCAGCAGCCGGGCCGCCACCTGCGCCACGGCCTGGGGCGCGATCGCGCCCTCGTAGGGGCAGCCGAGCACGCAGGAGACGTAGCCGCGCACGCGCAGACCCTGGGCGCGCGCCTTCTCGGCGACCGGCGCGAAGCGGTCCAGGCTCTCGGCGATGGAGCAATTGATGTTCTTCCGGCTGAAGGTCTCCGAGGCCGCGCCGAACACCGCGATCTCCTCCGCGCCCGCGGCAAGCGCCGCCTCCAGGCCCTTCATGTTGGGCACCAGCACCGGATAGCCGACCCCCGGCTTGCGCTTGATGCCGGCCATGACCTGGTCCGTGCCCGCCATCTGGGGCACCCACTTGGGCGAGACGAAGGCGCCCGCCTCCACGACCCGAAGGCCCGATTCCGACAAGGAATCGATGAGCGCCACCTTGGCCGCCGTGGGCACGATCGCGGCCTCGTTCTGCAGGCCGTCGCGCGGGCCCACCTCGACCAGCTTGACGTGTTTCGGCAGGCTCATGCGTTAACGTCCTCGGCCTCGAAGGCGATCAACTCCGCCCCCTCCTCCACCAGATCCCCGGCTGCGT
>JAZGBC010000257.1:0-20535 GCA_036444495.1 Kiloniellales bacterium | reverse complement strand
CCTTGAACAGCATGGGCGCCTCGCCGAGAAGCTGGGTTAGGGCTTCCCTGGCCTTGTCCGAGATCAGCAGGTCCGATGCCTCGCGGTTACGATCGCCGATCACATTCTCGATGCGCACCAGGATATTTTCACCGCTGATGGGGCTCGTCTCAAAGTACTTGGCCTCTTCGCCCTCGGCGGGCTGTCTGTCCCGCAATTCGTCCAGCCAGGCGGAAAGCTTCGCCATCTCGTCCGGACCGAAAAACCCCTTGATAACGATGAACCCCTTTTCCTTGAACTCTCTCACCTGTTCTTGCGTCAACGACATCGCGCACTCCCCCCATTAAACAAGTTTGCCGAACCGTTTCCTACCGGGCTCGGCCGGAAGGTTCATTGACCTAGGTCAGTTCGTGGAAATTCCCACCGTTTCCACCGGCAATCCGCAACGGTCCTCGGCCAGGGCCATCAAATGCAGTCCCATTTTTTCGCCAATCCACTCCCACGGGTTCAACCCCGGAAAACCCACGCCCCCGGCGCTTGCCCGGATTCCCGCCCGCCGCTATGCTCCGCGCCTTTCCGCAAGGGGAAACCGCAAATCAGGGAGGAACACTATGGCCGGAAAGGTTGACGCGCGCCTGGCCGACTTGGGCATCGAGATTCCGGCGGCCGCGGCCCCGGTGGCGAACTACGTGGGATACGTGAGGACGGGCAACCTGGTGTTCGTCTCGGGCCAGGTGCCCATCAAGGACGGCCAGTTCCTCTACCAGGGCAAGGTGGGCGCCGATATCTCGCTGGAGGAGGCGCAGCAGGCCGCCACGCTCTGCGCCATCAACATCATCTCCCAGCTCAAGGACGCCTGCGGCGGCGACCTGGACAAGGTGCGGCGCATCGTGAAACTGGGCGGCTTCGTCAACTCGACGCCCGAGTTCACCGACCAGCCCAAGGTGATCAACGGCGCCTCGGACCTCATGGTCGAGGTCTTCGGGGATGCGGGCAAGCACGCCCGCGCCGCGGTCTCCGCCGGCTCCCTGCCCTTGGGCGTCGCGGTCGAGATCGACGCCGTGGCCGAGGTGGCGTGAGCCCGGCCTCGCCCTTCGACAAGCTCGCCTCGCCCTTCGACAGGCTCAGGGTGAGGCCCTCATGCTGAGCTTCCTCATCCCGAGCTTGTCGAGGGACGAAGCATGAGAGTCCCCGCCCGTGGTTCTCGTTTTGTTAACCCGCCGTAAGGCCCAATGACGCCATGAGCAAACCGCTCGCCAAACTGCCGCGGGAAGCCGCCGACTTTCTCGCGGCGCACCCGGAGACGGAGGCGGTGGACGCCATCTTCGCCGACCTCTCGGGCATCGTGCGCGGCAAGCGCTATCCCATCGGGTATCTGGGCAAGCTCTACGAGGGCGCCGTGGCCCTGCCCGCCTCGGTGTTCCTGCTGGACACCATGGGCACGAGCCACGATCCCGGCGGCCGGGGCTTCTCCGACGGCGACCCGGACGCGGCGGTCAAGGTCATCCCCGGCTCGCTCAAGCCCGTGCCCTGGGCCGATCGGCCCCACTGCCAGGTGATGATTACCCTGGAGGAGGACGGCGCGCCCTACGCCTTCGAGCCGCGCAACGTGCTGGCGCGCACCGTGGAGCGCATCGGAGAGCTTGGCCTGAGACCCGTCGTGGCCTTCGAGCTGGAGTTCTACCTGCTGGACCGGAAGCGCGCCGAGGGCGGCCTGCCGCAGCCGCCGGTCTCGCCGCTCACCGGCGAGCGCGATAGCGGCACCCAGGTCTACGGCATGGCCGAGGTGGATTCCTTCGCCGGTCTTCTGGAGGAGATCACGGCGGCCTGCCGGGCCCAGGACATCCCCACCGGCGCCATCACCAAGGAGTACGCGCCGGGCCAGTACGAGATCAACCTGCAGCACGTGGACGATCCGCTTCTGGCCGCTGACCACTGCGTGATGTTCAAGCGCGCCATCAAGGGCGTGGCGCGGCGGCACGGGATCCAGGCCACCTTCATGGCCAAGCCCTACCTGGAGCAGGCGGGCAGCGGCATGCACCTGCATATCTCCCTGCTGGACGAGGGCGGCCAAAACGTCTTCGACGGCGGTGAGGCGCCGGCCAGCCGGACCCTTGAACAGGCCGTGGGCGGGATTCTCGATATCCTGCCCGAGTCCATGGCCTTCCTCGCGCCCAACACCAATTCCTACCGGCGCTACAAGCCCAACATCTTCGTGCCCATCCGGCGCTGCTGGGGCTTTGAGAACCGCTCGGCGGCCCTGCGCATTCCGCTCGGCGAGGGCGCCGCCCGGCGCATCGAGCACCGCGTCGCGGGCGCCGACGCCAACCCCTACCTGGTGCTGGCCACGGCCTTGGCGGGCATCCACCACGGGATCACGCGGGACATCACCCCGCCGCCCGCCTTCGAGGGCAACGCGGGCTACGCCGTGGACGAGGGACTGCCCCTGCGTCCGCGCCGGGCGCTGGAATGCCTGCTGGAATCCAAGGTGCTGGCGGACTATTTCGGGGCCGAGTACCCGGGCGTCTACGCCGCCTGCAAGACGGCCGAGCAGGACGTCTTCGAAGAGGCCATCAGCGCCCAGGAGTACGCCTGGTACCTGCAGGCGGAGTGAGGCGGCCCCACGTCGTAGCCGAGCCAGAAAATCAGGCCGGGAAGCGTGATGAGCGCGTTGAATGGCAGGATCAGAACGGCCCGCAGCCATGCGCAATCGGCATCCCTCCAGCTCGCCTTTGGCTGCACCGCACTGGGGCCCGAACACCCTATTTGGCCCTAGAGCGTTAACCCGGAATATCCCGATTCACCCGTTAGAAAGGCCAAAGGGTTAATATTCTTAGTTAACGGAATGTTTATCCTTTTGCGGTGCAACATTGTAGTAGCATTTGGTTAAGAGCACTGGTAGAGTGCATTCCATGAGTAGCTCTGAGAAGAATTCGAAACCGGAACCCGACCGCAAGTACGAGCCCAAGCAGCGGAAGTGCCTCAAGTGCCGCGAGGAGTTCATGAGCGGCTGGCCAGGTGAGCGGATTTGCCGCACCTGCAAGAGTTCCAGCGCTTGGCGGGAAGGCATCGCGGCCTGACCTAACCGTTCACGATCGCATGATCGCCCGGTCCCCCTCGGGTGTGAACCGGGCTCAGGCATGATTGCGGATACCAAAGGACGGCGCCCCCGCGCCGCCCAGCGGGTTTTTCTTTGCGTCGCCCCGGGCCTCTGGGACGCAAATACCGGCGTTGCGCCCAGATCATGGCTCCCCCGCCCAGCGCGGGGTGGGTCCCGCCCTTCGCGCGCGCTATAGTCCGCCAGTTCGTATCGTATCGTGGAGGGTTGGCCATGCCCGATGGGGGCGAGGGCGTTGCGGTCCGGATCCTGACCCGCATCGCCGAGGCGCCGGCCGCCGAGTGGGACGCCTGCGCCGGGCCGGATAACCCCTTCGTCAGCCACGCCTTTTTGAGCGCGCTGGAGGACAGCGGTTCGGCCTGCGCCGAGACCGGCTGGCAGCCCCGGCATCTGGCGATCGACGATCCCGACGGCCGGCTGCTGGGCGCCGCGCCGCTCTACCTCAAGAGCCACTCTTACGGAGAGTACGTCTTCGACTGGGGCTGGGCCGAGGCCTACGAGCGCGCCGGGGGCGCGTACTACCCCAAGCTGCAGTCCTGCGTGCCCTTCACCCCGGTGACCGGCCCGCGCCTGCTGCTGCGGCCCGGCGCGGATGAGGAAGCCGTTTCCGAGGCCCTGATCGCGGGCATGAAGGAGCTGGGGCGCCGCTGCGGCGTCTCCTCCCTGCACGTCACCTTCCCGACGCGGGCCGAGCGGGACCGCCTGGCCCGGGCCGGCTTCCTGCGGCGCGAGGGGCGGCAGTACCACTGGGAAAACCGGGGTTACGGGTCCTTCGAGGATTTCCTGGCCTCCCTCTCCTCGCGCAAGCGCAAGGCGATCCGCCGGGAGCGGCGCGCCGTGGCGGACAGCGGCCTCGATCTGCGAACCCTGGCCGGGGCGGAGATCGAGCCCGGCCACTGGGACGCCTTCCACCGCTTCTATCTGGCCACCTCGGACCGCAAATGGGGCAGCCCCTATCTGACCCGGGACTTTTTCCACCGCCTGGGGGAGAGCATGGGCGAGCGGCTGGTCCTGATCCTCGCCGAGGACCGGGGCGAACCGGTGGCCGGGGCCTTCAACCTACTGGGCGGCGAGGCGCTCTACGGGCGTAACTGGGGCGCGCTGCGCCAAGTCCCCTTCCTGCACTTCGAGGCCTGCTATTACCGGGCCATCGATTTCGCCATCGAGCGGGGCCTGGGCCGTGTCGAGGCGGGTGCCCAGGGCGAGCACAAGATCCAGCGCGGCTACCTGCCGTCGGAGACCTACAGCGCCCACTGGATCGCCGATCCCGGCTTCAGGGACGCCGTAGCCCAGTTCCTCGACCGCGAGCGGCGGCATTTGGCCTACGAGACCGAGGCCCTGGGCGATTTCAGCCCCTTCCGGCAGACGGCGGGGCCCGAGTAAACGGTAAGTTTATCCCGCTTTTTCGGGCCCCGAACAGTCCGTATTAACCAAACCGCAATCCAGAACTCCCAATAATCCAGCACGGGCCGGTGGGAATTCCGCCGCCGGCGCGCCGTCTTGTATTGGGGAAGGGCCGGCCGAGATTCACGACCATAGGAGTCGATTGCCATGTCTAAGCGCCTTCATTCGCTCTTCCCGGGCCTTACCGGAAGGATGCCCGTTCTCTTCCTACTGATTTCCCTCGTCGGGTTCGCCGCCGGGCCGGTTCTCAGCAGCGCCCTGCCCCAGCCGTCCGGACGCATTGTCCTGACCGTCTCCGGCGCCATCGAGAACACCAACACAGGCGATCTGGCCCGCTTCGACCGGCAGATGCTGGAGGATCTGGGCACGAGAAGCCTCACGACCTCGACCTCCTGGACGGACGGACCGACGCGGTTCGAGGGAGTGCTGGCGCGGGACCTCCTGCGCGCCGTCGGAGCGCGGGGCTCGGTGGTCAAGGCCACCGCGCTCAACGACTACAGCATCGAGATCCCGATCGAGGATTTCGAGAAATACCCGGTCCTCTTCGCCATGAAGATGGACGGCAGCGAACTGTCGCGCCGGGATAAGGGGCCGATCTGGGTCGTCTATCCGCGCGACGATTACAGCGAACTGCGCAACCCGAAAGTGGACGCCAAGTGGATCTGGCAGCTCGTCAAGATCGAGGTTAAATGAAACTACCTCTCCGCTACCGGCGCTACGTTCTTCCGGTTCTGGCGGTCCTGGTCTTCTCGGTAAGCCTGCTGATCGGCTTCGGCAAGCTTATCGACGAAAGCCGGGAAAGCCGAGCCGAAGTCCGGGAGCTGATCTTCTGGTCGGCCGCCCAGACGCAGGCCGAGTACTGGCGCTTTGTCGACGCCCTGGACCGCCATTTCGCGGACCCGGAGGGCACCGCGCTGGACGAAGTGCTCGAACGGCTCGACATCCTGTGGAGCCGGATCGGCTTGTACGGCAAGGGAGACGTGGGGCGACGGCTGTCCGCCATAGAGGGCGCGCCGGAAACCATCGCCGCGCTCTCGCAAGCGCTCGAAGAGATCGAGCCCGGCCTGATCGCCCTCAAACCAAGGGACCGGGCCGCCTACCGGGCCATCCGCGCCCGGCTCGCAGAGCTCGAGGCGCCGATTTTTGAGATGGCACAGCGCACGAACCTGCACGAACAGGGCAAGACTATCGAGTTCCGGGCCAAAACGGCCCGTACCTATTGGACCCTGGGCGCCTTTCTCATCGGCATCCTGATCAGCGGTATCGCGCTCATCGTGCTTTTGATTCGCGAGGCGGGCCACGCCAGGACTTCGCTGGTGGCGGCGAGTGCGGCCGAGACGCGGGCCCAGGACGTGGCGGACCATCTGAGCGCCGTATTGAACACCGCGGTCACCGGCATCATCATCATCGACACCCACGGCACGGTCCGCTCCTTCAACCCGGCGGCCGAACGATTGCTCGGTTACAGGGCCGAGGAGGTGATGTCGCGGAACATCTCGATGCTGATCCCCGGGCCGCACGGCGACCGCCATGACGACTACATCAAGCACTATATCCGAACCGGGGAGGAAACGGTCATCGGGCTAACGCGCGAGGGCACCGCCCTGCGCCGGGACGGACACAGGATCCCGATCGAGATTTCGATCGGGGAGATGGAGTCCAATGGCGAGCACTTCTTCGTGGGTTTCCTGTTCGACATAACCGAACGCAAGAAAACCGAGGAGGCGCGCCGGGCAAGCGAGCAGCGCTTCCGCGACGTGGCCGAAGTCGCCGGTGATTGGATCTGGGAGACGGGACCCGACCACCGCTATTGCTATTTCTCCGATCAGATGGAGAAGATCACCGGCCTGCGCGCCGCGGATCTCTACGGCAAGAGCCGAAGGGACCTGGTCTGGGTCGACGGCAGCGATCCGAAATGGCAAAAGCACTTCAGCGACCTGGACGCGCGCCGGCCGTTCCGCGATTTCACCTTTACGATCAACCGGCCGGGTATCGATTCCCGCCACCTACGCATCAGCGGCAAGCCGATCTTCGATTCGGAGGGCCGTTTCCAGGGCTACCGGGGCACGGGCACCGATATCACCGCCCAGCTCGACGCCGAAGCCGAGATCGGCCGCAAGACGGTGCTGCTGCAAGCCACCTTCGACAACATGGCGGAGGGCATCAGCGTCATCGCTGCCGACGGCAAACTCGCCGCCTTCAACGCGCGCTTCGTCGATCTCTTCGACCTGCCCGCGGGAACGGCCAGAATGGGCATGCCCTTCGAGCAGATCATCCACTTCAATGCCGGGCGCGGGGAATACGGTCCCGGCGAGTTGGGCGAGCTGGTGCGCCGGCAATTGGCCCTGACCGAGGGCGAGCCGCGAACCGTAGAGCACACAAGGCCAAACGGAACTGTTATCGAAATGCGCAGCAATCCGCTGCCCGACGGCGGCTGCGTTATCACCTACGCGGACGTGACCAAACGGAAAGAGGTCGAGGAGGAGTTCCGTCAGGCGCAGAAAATGGAGGCCATCGGCCGCCTGACCGGCGGTATGGCCCACGAATTCAACAATCTGCTGACCGCCATCGGCGGCTTCGCCCATCTTACGAAGCGCTGGGCCCACGATCCGGAACGGGTCGAGGAGTGGTGCGGCGATATCATCAGCGCCGCCGATCAGGCGGCCTCGCTGACCAGCCAGCTCCTGTCCTTCAGCCGCAAGCAGATTCTGGAGCCCAAGGTAGTCAGCATCGGCCAGGTCATGGAGGACAGCCGGGCCTTGATCCGTCAGGTCATGGAAGGAGATATGTCCTCTACCTTCAGCGTCACCTTCGAAATTGCGGACCGGCACCTCCACGTGAAAACCGATCCGGGGCAGTTGAGCCAGGCTTTGCTCAACCTGGCGATCAATGCCCGTGACGCTATGCCCGGGGGCGGCGCGCTGAGCATTGCGACCCATCAAGCGGAATTGAACGACGTGGCGGTGACGGGCTTCGATTCCGCCAGGCCCGGCCTTTACGCCGCCATATCGGTCAGCGATACCGGCAGCGGCATCGACGAAGAAACAAAGGCGCAGATCTTCGAGCCCTTCTTTACCACCAAGGAAGTCGGCGAAGGCACGGGACTCGGCCTGGCCATGGTCTACGGCATGGTGCAGCAGTCCGGCGGGGTCATCACCGTGGACACCGAGGTCGGAGTCGGCACCACCTTCACGATATACCTTCCCCTCGCCGACCCGGCGGAGGCGGTGGAACACGAGGATTTCGGCGATCCTGCGCTCGTATCCCGTGGCGACGAGACGATCCTGGTTGCCGAAGACGAGCTCGCGGTCCGGCAAGTGGCCCGCGTCTCGCTCGAGGCCCTGGGCTATACGGTCCTGACCGCAGTGGATGGACCCAAGGCGATCGAGGTTTTCGAGAAACACGGCGATGCGATCGACCTCTTGGTTACCGACCTGAACATGCCGGGCATGAATGGCCGGCAGCTGGCGCACGAGTTGGTCGGAAAGAAGCCCGGGCTGAAGGTGATATTCGTGACCGGTTTCGATCCCTCCGAGTTCGCCGCAAGCGGACTGCGGGCAAGCGACGCACCTCTTCTGCGCAAGCCTTTCGACCCGGACGAACTAGGTCATACGGTTCGCCGCTTGCTCGACGCCTCGAGGGATTCGAGCGCGGCATAGGAATAATTGGCAGTATCCACGAATTGGGGTAAAAGGACGCCTCGCCATGGAACTGGATCTCAAGAACACCCACATCCTCGTCGTCGAGGACAACACCCGCACGCTCCGACTGATCATGGCGGTGCTCAAGGACATGGGCGTGGGGCAGGTCTTCACGGCCAAGGACGGCCGCGAGGCACAGACTTTCCTCGACGGCGCCCGGGAAATGATCAACCTGATCATCTGTGACTG
This sequence comes from Kiloniellales bacterium, assembly GCA_036444495.1. Classification (GTDB taxonomy): domain Bacteria; phylum Pseudomonadota; class Alphaproteobacteria; order Kiloniellales; family J153; genus JAZGBC01. The sequence goes on along the minus strand of JAZGBC010000257.1, from coordinate 12,144 downwards.
GAACATGCCGCGGATGACCGGGCTGGAACTGCTCAAACAGGTCCGCATGTCCGATCCGGGCATGCCGTTCCTTATGGTAACCGCGCGCGGCAGCGTGGATTCGGTCATGGCGGCGAAAAAGAGCGGGGTCAGCGCCTATATCGTCAAACCCTTCTCGCCGTCGGAGCTGGAACAGAAGGTGGTGTCGCTCGCCCGCCGCCTCAACTGACCGGCGGGCGCGATCACCAGGTCTTGCACTGCTTGAAATAGAGCCGGTAGCTGGCCGGTGAATCCAGCTTGGCCTGGGCCTTGGACAGTTCCCGCGCCATTTCGCGGTACAACGGCTCGGCCAGTTCCTTCATCAGCTTGCGCAACCTCGCCCGAGCCTTCGCCGGCTCGGTGACGTAGATGGGCCGGCGCCCGGTCGGAATCCGCAACGAGGTAAGCACCCAGCGCAGCCGCGGCTTGTACCGATTGATCACCTCACGCGCGTTGTTCACGTGCTTTTGCTCGTGCGCCAGGATGGTCCGGTACTGGCAACTGCCGCGGGCATACTCCCGCGCCACATAGATATCGGGCGAGGGTTGCCGGATGGTCAGGCGCACATTGCTCACCCAGGAGCAGAAGCCCTCCCCCATGGGCTCGGAGTCGAAACCTATGGACCAGCCGAATGCGAGGCCCGTCTTGACCATCCCCAGAATGCGGGATTCCGGCCCGTGTATTGTGGCTTGGCCCAGCTCGGCGACGCTCCGATCGTGGATGACGCGCGCGGCGGGTATGTCAATCTCGAGGTCGATGTCATAGGGGAGCGCCGTAGAGCCCTCACAGTCCGGCACCCCCCAGGCCGGCGAAACACCGAGCAGCGAAGCCCCCAGCACGATCGCCGAAAACACTGCGAGCGGCAGCCTCGTTCCCATCATACGCCCTCACGGTGTCACCTCGTTGCCACGAAAAGCGATTATAGCGGACTTTCGTCCTCTGGAACCCGGGTTGCGCGGGCCAACTCGTAGTTTGGACCAACTCCAATGTAGCCATCCCTAGTCAGTAATGGTCTACTCCGGCCCGGATTCGGTGAAAGACCCGCCCGGGGCGGCGTGGGTTGTGCGGTGGCGGCCGCGGCTACCGGAGGGGGAAGGGCCATGGGCCAGGCGTCAAGCGGGAAGCAAAAGCGGTTTCGGCTGGAGCTGATCAAGCCGTCCCACTACGACGACGACGGCTATGTCATTCAGTGGCACAAGGCCTGGATTCCCTCCAATTCGCTTGCCTGCCTCTACGGACTGGTGCTCGACCTGGCTGAGCGGCAGGCCCTCGGCCCGGACGTCGAGATCGCGGTCAACGCCTGTGACGAGACCAACACGGTCATTCCCATCGAGCAGATCATCCGGCGCCACGGGCAAAGCGGCGAGCCGGGCCTGGTCTGCCTGGTCGGTGTTCAATCCAACCAGTTTCCGCGCGCCATGGACCTCGCCCGCCGGTTCCGCACCGCCGGTTTCCAGGTCGCTATCGGCGGCTTCCATGTGAGCGGCTGCATGGCCATGCTGCCCGAGCTACCCGAGAGCCTGCAGGAAGCCCTCGACCTGGGCGTCACCCTTTTCGCCGGCGAGGCCGAAGGGCGGCTCGCCGAATTCCTCGGCGATGCGCTGGCCGGGAATCTGAAGCCGGTCTACAACTTCATGAATGACCTGCCCGGGATCGGGTCGCAGCCCACGCCCTTCCTGCCCAAGGCCATGGTGCAGCGCTATGGCGGTTCGATCGCCACCTTCGACGCCGGGCGCGGCTGCCCCTTCCAGTGCAGCTTCTGCACCATCATCAATGTGCAGGGACGCAAGTCGCGCTGGCGCGACGCGGACGACGTGGAACGCCTGGTGCGCGCCAATGTGGCCCAGGGCATCTACCGCTTCTTCATCACCGACGACAACTTCGCGCGCAACCGGAACTGGGAGGCGATCTTCGACCGCCTGGGCGACCTGCGCGAGGAGATGAACCTGCCCTTCTCGATCATCATCCAGGTGGACACCCTCGCCCACCAGATCGAGAACTTCATCACCAAGGCCAAGCGCGCCGGGGTGGCCCGGGTCTTCATCGGCCTGGAGAACATCAACCCCGAAAACCTGATGGCCGCCAAGAAGCGCCAGAACCGGATTACCGAATACCGCCAGATGCTGCAGGACTGGCGCGCCCAGCAGATCATCACCTATGCGGGCTATATCCTGGGCTTCCCGGCCGACACGCCCGAGAAGATCGAGCGCGACATCGAGGTCATCAAGCGCGAGCTGCCCATCGATATCCTGGAGTTCTTCTGCCTGACCCCGCTGCCCGGCTCGGAGGACCACAAGAACCTGGATGCGGCCGGCGTGCCCATGGACCCGGACATGAACATCTATGACCTGGAGCACGTCTGCACCGGGCACCCGACCATGTCCAAGGAGGAATGGCAGGACATCTACAACCGGGCCTGGGACCTCTATTACTCGGACGATCACGTGGCCACCCTGATGCGCCGCATGGTGGTCAGCGGCAACAAGCCCGAGCGCATCTGGGCCCACACCCTGCAGTTCGCCGGCTGCATGCGCTACGAGAAGGTGCACCCGCTGCAGGGCGGCTATTTCCGGCGCAAGGTCCGCACCCAGCGGCGCTCCGGCCTGCCGGTCGAAAGCCCGCTCGTTTTCTATCCGCGGCGGCTTTGGGAGATCGTCCGGACCTATGGGCCCTTCGCCCTCTACGCCCTGCGCATGTGGCTGCTGTGCCAGCGCATCAAGCGCGACCCGGCGACGGCGAGTTACACCGATCTGGCGCTCAGCCCGGTCGAGGAGCCGGAAGAAGAGCATCTGGAGATGTTCGAGCAAAGCGACGCCGCCAAGGCCGCGGTCGCCAAGGCCAAGGCCCAGGCGGCCCAGCGCGTCGCCGCCGCCGAATAGGCGCGCCCGAGCCCTCGAACCCGCGGGGCCCCGCGACTTTCCTGGAAGGGAATTACTTGACCAGTTCGGCCTTGCCCTTGCCCTTGCCCTTGGGAGGGCGGCCCTTGCGGCCCTTGCCGCCCTCGGCTTCCTGGTAAGAGAAGACCGGCTTGCCGCCCTCGATGCCGACCTGCACGACACCCCCCTTGACCAGTTTGCCGAAGAGCAGCTCCTCGGCCAGCGGACGCTTGATCTGTTCCTGGATGACGCGGGCCAGCGGCCGGGCGCCGAACAGCGGATCGTAGCCCTCCGCGGCCAGCCAGTCCCGCGCCGCCTCGGACAGCTCGATCACCACGTTGCGGTCGGCCAGCTGGGTTTCCAGCTCCATGATGAACTTGTCGACGATGCGCACCATGACTTCCGGGCTCAGGCTCTTGAAACTGATGATCGCGTCCAGGCGGTTGCGGAATTCGGGCGTGAACATGCGGTTGATGGCCTCTTCGTCCTCGCCCATCCGCATGTCGCGCTCGAAGCCGATGGCCGGCTTGGCCATGTCGGCGGCGCCGGCGTTGGTGGTCATGATCAGGACCACGTTGCGGAAATCGACCGTCTTGCCGTTGTGATCGGTCAGCTTCCCGTAATCCATGATCTGCAAGAGGATATTGAACAGGTCCGGGTGGGCCTTTTCGACCTCGTCCAGCAGAAGCACGGAGTGCGGGTGCTGGTCGATGGCGTCGGTGAGCAGGCCGCCCTGGTCGAAGCCGACATAGCCCGGCGGCGCGCCGATCAGGCGCGAAACCGAATGGCGCTCCATGTACTCGGACATGTCGAAGCGCGTGAGCTCGATGCCCATGGAGCGCGCCAGTTGCCGCGCTACCTCGGTCTTGCCCACGCCCGTGGGCCCGGAGAAGAGATAGCTGCCGATCGGCTTTTCCGGCTCGCGCAGCCCGGCGCGCGCCATCTTGATCGCGGTGGAGAGCGCCGCGATCGCCTTCTCCTGGCCGAAGACCATGGTCTTGAGGTCGCGATCCAGGTTCTTGAGCGCCGTGCGGTCGTCCTTGGAAACGCTCTTGGGCGGGATGCGCGCGATCATGGAGACCACCGCCTCCACCTCCTTCACGCCCAAGACTTTGCGCCGCTTGGACTCGGGCAGCAGCATCTGCGCGGCGCCCACCTCGTCGATCACATCGATCGCCTTGTCCGGCAGCTTGCGGTCGCCGATGTAGCGCGCCGAAAGCTCGACGGCCGAGCGGATCGCCTCGCTGGTATAGCGAACCTTGTGGTGCTCTTCGTAGTAGGGCTTGAGGCCGCGCAGGATCTTGACCGCGTCCTCGACCGAGGGCTCGTTGACGTCGATCTTCTGGAAGCGGCGTACCAGCGCCCGGTCCTTCTCGAAGTAATTGCGGTATTCCTTGTAGGTCGTGGAGCCGATGCAGCGCAGATGGCCGCTCTGCAGCGCGGGCTTGAGCAGGTTCGAGGCGTCCATGGCCCCGCCCGACGTGGCGCCGGCGCCGATCACCGTGTGGATCTCGTCGATGAACAGGATCGCGCCATCGAGCGCCTCCAGTTCGGTGACCACCGCCTTCAGGCGCTCCTCGAAATCGCCGCGGTATCGGGTGCCCGCCAAAAGCGAGCCCATGTCGAGGGCGAAGATGGTGGCGTCTTGAAGCACCTCGGGCACTTCTTTTTGCACGATGCGCCGGGCCAGGCCCTCGGCAAGGGCGGTCTTGCCCACGCCCGCATCACCAACAAAGAGCGGATTGTTCTTGGTGCGCCGGCAGAGCACTTGGATCGTGCGGTCGACCTCATCGCCGCGTCCGATGAGCGGATCGATCTTGCCCTCGCGCGCCTTCTTGTTGAGGTCGACGCAGTAGGAGTCCAGCGCCTCGCGTCCCTTGCGCACCACCTTCTCTCCGGCCGCATCCTCGTCGGCGCCGTGCACGGTCCGCTCATCATCGCCCTGGCCGATTACCTTGGCGATTCCGTGGCTGATGTAGTTCAGCGCGTCCAGACGGCTCATCTCCTGCTCCTGCAGAAAATAGACGGCGTGGCTTTCGCGCTCGGAGAACATGGCGACCAGCACGTTGGCGCCGGTGACCTCCTCGCGGCCCGAGGACTGCACGTGGATCGCGGCGCGCTGCAGGACGCGCTGGAAGCCGGCCGTGGGCTTGGCGTCGCTCAACTGCGCGGTGATCAGGTTGGACAGCTCGTTGTCGATGTAGTCCTGGATGTCGCCGCGCAAGCGGTCGAGATCCACGCCGCAGGCGCGCAAGACCGCCACTGCGTCGCTGTCCTCGGTGAGCGAGAGCAGCAGGTGCTCGAGGGTGGCGTATTCGTGGCGGCGCTCGTTGGCGTAGGCCAGGGCGCGGTGCAGGGTCTGCTCCAGGTTTGCCGACAACATTCGCTCGCTAGTCCTTCTCTAAGGTGCACTGCAAGGGATGCTGGTGCTTGCGTGCATAGTCGATGACAGAACTTACCTTGGATTCGGCGACCTCGTAAGTGAAGACGCCACAAACGCCGACGCCGCGCTGGTGCACGTGCAGCATGATTCGTGACGCGTTCGACTGGTTCATGCCGAAAAACTTTTCCAGAACGTGCACCACGAACTCCATCGGCGTGTAGTCGTCGTTGAGCATGAGCACCTTGTACATCGATGGTGTCTTCGTCTTTGGCCGGGTCTTGACCAGGACATCCGTCGAGGGGCCATGCTTGACTTTCTTGTCGTCGTCGCTCATCGCTTGCGGGCCGCTTGTTGTCGTCTCGGCTGATCCGAACCACTCAATGATATCGGGTCTCCCGGCCCTCAGAAAAGTCCCTAAGGGCTGAAATTCGGCCGGAACGCTGGCCGGCTGCTCCCGCACTAGCCTCCGGCCCGAGTCCTCAGCCTCTAGGCAGTAGGTTAAATTAGGATTGACGAGCCGGCTTTCCAGGCCAACGGCGCGGCAACGGGCCGATTTGTGCAGCGCAGCAAATCCTGCGAAAGACCGCACCGAGCACGCGGCCCGGCCTCTCGTGCCCTTGCGCACCCCTGGAGCACAAATTCCGGCCGCCCGTACCGGTTCAGAACAGGGTCATCATGCCTTGCAGGCCGCCATCCCCGACTTGCACATCGAAGTGGGACGACCGTTCCTCCCCGGGCGCGTTCCGCCTGAACCGCACCGCCCCTGACACCTCGCGCAGCGGGTTGAGCGCTATCCCGGTCCGATCGTAACGCAGCAAGACATCTGCGAAGACCAGTTGGTCGAAGCGCGGCGAGGGATAGAGCCAGGCGTTGAAGTAGAAAACCCCACCCCGGCAGGCGCTCATGACCCAGTAGAACTGCTCCGAGGCCAAGCGCAGGCCCTGGGGCGAGGCCCCGAAGGCGCCGCTGGCCGCGAGCGCGCCGTCCAGGCCGGCCAGCTCCTCGGGGTCGAGCCGGGCCTGGGACGTGGTCCAGCGCGCCATGGACTGTGGGTCACTCAGGGAGAAGTGGGTCAGGTCCAGGCCGCTGCCATCCATAACCCTGGCCTTGTAGCCGGCCCCGCCGCCGCCCAGGCTGGTCACCTCGTAGCTGCGCAGCTGCTCCTCGTAATTGCCGTTGTAGATCAGACGAAAGCGGTCCGGCGCCCCGCCCTGGCAGGCGGCCCGAATATCGTCGCCATTCAGATAGCTGAACCAGGTGGCCTTGATCGTGACCGGCTGGTCGATATCGCCCCGGTAGGCGCAGGCGCCGAGCACCAGCAGGGGCGCAATGAGCCATAGGACCAAATACAGGTGTCGTCGCAGGAAAACCATGAGCCTGTCCATGAATATCGCAGAACCGAGCCACAACGCTGGCAGATTATGGTTAACGAAGTGCAGCCGGACCAAGGCATTTTAACCAATTTGCAAGTAGGTAAGCATTAAGCTGGACAGAGTCAGGGCGAATTCTTAGAATCGCCTGAGAATCATGAACTTATAGGATCGCGTTCGGGGGGTATTCTGTGTTTTCGGCTGTAATGAATTATTTGGTAAAAGTCATTAGTTCCTGTTTTAGGACGCGGCTCGGCCTTCTGGCTTTAGTCCTGGCCGTAACTTTGACTTTCGCGGGCCAGGCCGAAGCACGCTATGCTTCCATCGTGGTCGATTACGAATCAGGCCGCGTCCTGCACGAAACCAACGCGGACACGCGCAATTATCCCGCATCGCTCGTCAAGATGATGACCCTCTACCTCGCTTTCGAGGCGGTGGAGAGCGGCGAACTCAAAATGACGCAGCAGATCAAGGTCTCGCGGCGCGCCGCGGGCATGCCGGCCTCCAAGCTCGGCCTCAAGCGCGGCCAGAAGATCTCGGTCAAGAACCTGATCATGGCGCTGGTGACCAAATCGGCCAATGACGCCGCCGTAGTGCTGGCCGAGGCCATGAGCGGCAAGGAGATTCGCTTCGCCCTGCGCATGAACAAGAAAGCACGCGAGCTGGGCATGAAGCGCACGAGTTTCCGTAACGCCTCGGGCCTGCCAAACCGGCGCCAGATGAGCACGGCCCGCGACATAGCCAAGCTGGCGCGCGCGCTCATTCGCGACTTTCCGGAGTTCTACAAGCTCTTCTCCGCCAAGGAATTCGTTTACAAGGGGCGCCGGTACCGCAATCACAACCGTCTGCTGCGCAAGTATAAGGGCGCCGACGGAATCAAGACCGGGTACATCCGGGCATCCGGGTTCAACCTGGTGCTCTCGGCCGTGCGCGACGGACGGCGCATCATCGCCGTGGTGTTCGGCGGCAAGACGCCGCGCTCGCGCGACCGGCATATCGTGCGCCTCATGGACCGCGGTTTCGTACGTATGGCCTCACTGGGCGACGAAAAGATCCCAGGCCCACCCCAGCGCAAGCCCGCGCGTACCCTGGTGGCCGAGGCCAACGACCTGAAGGATAGCAGTGGCCTGAAGCATGTCGCCGCGCCCATGGCGGTCAGGACCAGGAAGAATGCGGAGCGCGTCGAGGTGGGCTCTGGCGAGAAGCCCAGCCTGGAGCGCATCTTCGGCGTTCAGGTGGGCGCCTACTACGGCTACCGCCGCGCCAAGCGCGTCGCCCAGCAGACGATCAACCTGTATCCCGACCTCCTCGGCAAGACGCGCATCGTGGTGACCCACATCAAGGGCCAGCGCGGGAAGATCTACCGGGCGCGCCTGGTGGGCCTGACCGAGCCCAGCGCCCGCAAGACCTGCAAGCGCCTGCACGCGGCCAAGGCCGATTGCCTGGTCGTGCAGACCCGCAGGACCACCGCGCAGACCGGCCGCGCGCGCCGGGTGGCGCAGAACTAGCCCGCTTTAACCCCGAATTTCAGCCGAGATCGACGGCCGACAGGCCGCTGGCCTCCAGCTCGGCCAGAAGCTCGGATTTGAGCCGCGCCAGCCCGGCCGCATCGGCCGCCTCGCAGCGCGCCACCAGGACGTCCTGGGTGTTGGAGGCGCGCAGCAGCCACCAACCGTCGTCGTTTCGCACGCGCACCCCGTCGATCTCGCTCATCTCCGCGCCCCGGGCCTTTAGGCGACCGCGCACCTGCTCGATGATCGGCTGCTTGCGCTCCTCGGGACAGGGGAAACGGATTTCGGGCGTATTCACCACCTGCGGCAGGGAATCGCGGAACTCCGCCAGGCTCTCGTCACTATGGCTCAAGATCTCGATCAGGCGCAGGGCGGCATAGAGCGCGTCGTCGAAACCGTAGTAGCGGTCGGCGAAGAAGATATGGGCCGACATTTCGCCGGCGAAGGGCGAATTCACCTCGGCCATCTTGGCCTTGATCAGGGAATGGCCGGTCTTCCACATGAGCGGCTTGCCGCCGGCCTCGGCCACCCCGTCGAACAGCACCTGGCTCGCCTTCACATCGGCGATGATGGTGGCGCCGGGGCGCGCCTTCAGGATATCGCGCGCAAAGAGCAGCATGAGCTGATCGCCCCAGAGCACCCGGCCCTGCCCGTCCAGCGTGCCGATGCGGTCGCCGTCGCCGTCGAAGGCCAGGCCCAGGTCGCAGCCCTCCTCGAGCACGCAGTCCTTGAGCTGCTCCAGGTTCGCCGGGACCGTCGGGTCCGGATGGTGCGCGGGAAAGGTGCCGTCGATCGCCTCGTTGAGCAGCAGGTGCTCGCCCGGCAGACGCGCGGTGAGCGCCGCCATGATCTCGCCAGCGGCCCCGTTGCCCGCGTCCCAGGCCACCTTGAGCGGGCGGCCGTCCAGCGCCAGGCCGTCCAGCAGGCGCTCGATGTAGTCCTCCGCGACCGGTTGTTCCTCGACCGCGCCTGGGCCGGTCTCGAAATCCCCCGCCGCCGCCAGCTCGCCCAGGCCCCGGATGTCCGGCCCGAAGAAGGGCTTGGCCTTGGCCCGGGTCATCTTGAAGCCGTTGTAGTCGGGCGGGTTGTGCGAGCCCGTGACCATGACACCGCCGTCCGCGCCCAGCTCGTGCACGGCGAAATAGAGCATGGGCGTGGGCCCGAGCCCGATCCTGAGTACCTTGAGCCCGCACGCCGTCAACCCCTCGACCAGGGCCGCTTCCAGCTCTGGCGAGGAGAGGCGCCCGTCATAGCCGACGCAGGCGCTCGCCCCACCGGCGCGGCGCAGGATCGTGCCGAAGGCGCGCCCCAGGGCGCCGGCGTCCGCAGCCGAGAGCGTGCTGCCGACAAGCCCGCGCACGTCGTACTCGCGCAGGATCGTGGGGTCGAAGGCGTGGCCCTTGGCGCCGGGCGCGGCGGGCATGTCGCTCAGGACCCCGGCCGGCCGACGCAGACATAGCGGAAACCGGCGGCGGCCATCTCGTCGGGATCGTAGACGTTGCGCAAGTCGACCATGACGGGGGCGGCCATGAGCGCCTTGACCCGCTCCAGGTCGAGCGCACGAAAGGCGTTCCATTCGGTGATGATGACCACCGCATCCGCGCCTTCCAGGGTCTCGTAAGCGCCCTCGCACCAGACAACATCCTCGAGCAGCTTTTTGGCCTCTTCCTGCCCTGCCGGATCGTAGGCGCGCAGCTTGGCCCCGGCGGCCTGCAGCGTCGGGACGATATCCAGGCTCGGCGCCTCGCGCATGTCGTCGGTGTTGGGCTTGAAGGTCAGGCCGAGCACCGCGATGGTCTTGCCCTGAACCGAGCCGCCGCAGTGGGCGATGATCTTCTCGGCCATGGCCTTCTTGCGCGCGCTGTTGACTTGGGTGACGGTCTCCACGATGCGCAGCGGCGTGCCCGCCTCCTCGCCCGTGCGCGCCAGGGCGAGGGTATCCTTGGGAAAGCAGGAGCCGCCATAGCCCGGCCCGGGATGGAGGAACTTGCGGCCGATACGCCCGTCCAGCCCGATGCCGCGGGCCACGTCGTGCACGTCCGCCCCGACCCGCTCGCAGAGCTCGGCGATCTCGTTGATGAAGGTGATCTTGGTGGCCAGGAAGGCATTGGCGGCGTATTTGGTCAGCTCCGCGGTCTCCAGTGCGGTGAAGATGATCGGCGTCTCGATCAAGAACAGCGGACGGTAGATCTGGCGCAGTACCTCCTGCGCCCGCTCGGAATCGGTGCCGATGATGACCCGGTCGGGCCGCATGAAATCGCCGATCGCCGAGCCCTCGCGCAGGAACTCAGGGTTCGAGGCGACATCGAAGTCCGCATCGGGCCGCGTCTCCCGGATAATCCGGGCCACCTCGGCCCCGGTGCCCACGGGCACGGTGGACTTGGTGACGACCACCGTATAGCCGTCGAGCGCCTTGGCGATCGCCGCCGCTGCGGCGCGCACATAGGCAAGGTCCGCGTGGCCATCACCGCGCCGGCTGGGCGTGCCCACCGCGATAAAGACCGCCTCGGCGCCGGCCACCGCGGTCTTAAGGTCCGTGGTGAAGGACAGGCGGCCATCGGCGCGGTTGCGCGCCACCAACTCCTCCAACCCCGGCTCGTAGATCGGAATCTCGCCCAACCCCAGGCGTGCGATCTTGTCCGCGTCCTTGTCGACGCAGACCACCTCGATACCGAACTCGGAGAAACAGGCGCCGGAAACCAGCCCGACGTAACCCGTCCCGATCATGGCCACGCGCATGAACCGCCTCCCCCGCCGCGATCCGCCGTTATTTCGCCGCCGCCTTGGCGGCGGCCGGGTCCGGCGCCCCATAGCGGCGCAGGATCTCCGCCGCCTCGGCGCTCAGGTCGTCGCGCGCGAGGGCGAATGCCAGGTTCGCCTCCAGGAAGCCGGCCTTGGTGCCGCAATCGAAGCGGGTACCCTCGAAGCGAAAGCCGTGGAAGGGCACCTTGCCGATGGTGCGCGCCATGGCGTCGGTCAGCTGGATCTCGCCGCCCGCGCCGCGCTCCTGCCGCTCCAGTTCGGCGAAGACCGCCGGATCCAGGATGTAGCGTCCGATGATGGAAAGCGTGGAGGGCGCGTCCTGCGGCTTGGGCTTCTCGACCAGCCCTCTGGCCGCGGCCAGGCGCCCGTCATCGCTTTCGACGTCGAGGATGCCGTAGCGGCCGGTCTGCTCGCGCGGCACCTCCATGACCGCGGCCAGGTTGCCACCCACCTCTTCATAGGCCCCGATCATCTGCTCGAGACAGGGCGTCGCGGCCAGCACCAGATCATCGGGCAGCAGCACCGCGACCGGCTCGCCCCCGGCCTGCTCGCGCGCGCACCAGACCGCGTGGCCCAGGCCGAGCGGCTCCGGCTGGAGCACGAAGGTGCTCCGTCCCGCATCGAGCACCGCGTCCTCCACGACTCTGAGCTCCTCGGCCTTGCCGCGACTGGACAGCGCCGCCCTAAGCTCCGAGGATTGGCCGAAATGCTCCTCGATCACCGTCTTGCCGGGCCCATTGACGAAGATGAACTCCTCGATGCCCGCGGCGCGCGCCTCCTCCACCGCATACTGGATGAGCGGCTTGTCGACGACGGGCAGCATCTCCTTGGGCATGGCCTTGGTCGCCGGCAGGAACCGGGTGCCCAGGCCGCCGACCGGAAAGATCGCCTTGCGGATAGGTCCTGCCATGAAGCGGTTCTAAAGCGAATCGGAGGGGTCGCTGGCCGTAATGCCACAGGGGCCAAGGCAAGACAAGCTGCGCTACCCGCCCAGCAGCAACTCCTTGGCCTGGTTGATCCTATACCAAAGGTCCTTGATATTGACCCATAGAGATCGCGTGGGCGATCCGCCGGGTAGGAGGGAAGCCGCGGGCGATGCGGGACATCGGCAAGGCTTTCCGACGCCCTCCGGCGGTTCGCCCGTGCGACCGGAACGGCGGCTTCCCAAGGCTTTCGGACGGCGTCGCGCATGGCTTCCGATGCCCCACATCGCCGCGCCACGC
>JAZGBC010000256.1:0-2353 GCA_036444495.1 Kiloniellales bacterium | reverse complement strand
CCTGGCTCGGGCCCGACGGCGCTTTCGTCGGCATGCAGGGCTTTGGCGCCTCGGCACCGCTAGCGGATCTCTACAAGCATTTCGGAATCACGCCGGAGGCCGTGGTCGAGACCGTGACCGCGCGGCTCTGAACCGGGCGGCCGGGCAGAGAATCAAACCGGGGAGAAGGACGGAGTCGAGGCATGGCAATTCGGGTTGGGATCAATGGTTTCGGCCGCATCGGCCGCCTGGTTTTTCGCGCGGCCATGGAGGCCAAGCGCAAGGACATCGAGTTCGTTGCAATCAACGACGTGGGCTCGGCCAAGGCGAACGCGCACCTGCTGCAATACGATTCGGTGCATGGACGGTTTCCCGGCAAGGTGAGCGCCACCAAGAACGCCATCAAGGTGGGCGGCAAGACGGTTCAGGTACTCGCCGAACGCGATCCGGCCAAGCTGCCCTGGGGCGAGCTGGGCGTGGACGTGGTGCTCGAATGCACCGGCCTGTTCACCAAGAAGGAGACGGCGGGCCGGCACCTGGAGGCGGGCGCCAGGAAGGTACTGGTCTCGGCCCCCTGCGGCGATGCCGACCTTACCGTGGTCTACGGGATCAACGACGACAAGCTGCGCAAGAGCCACAAGGTGGTCTCGAACGCTTCCTGCACCACCAACTGCCTGGTTCCCGTGGCCTACGTGCTGGACCAGACCGTGGGCATCAAGCACGGCTTCATGACCACGATCCACGCCTTCACCGGCGATCAGCGCACCGTGGACACCCTGCACAGCGACCTGCACCGGGCGCGGGCGGCCTCGGTCTCCCTGATCCCCACCTCGACGGGAGCGGCGCGCGCCGTGGGCCTGGTGCTGCCCAAACTCAAGGGCAAGCTGGACGGCACGGCGATCCGCGTGCCCACGCCCAACGTCAGCCTCATCGACCTGACCATCGAGGCCAAGAAAAAGACCACGGTGGAGGCGATCAACAAGGCCATGGTCCAGGCCGCCAAGAGCAGCCGCCTGAAGGGCATCCTGGCGATCAACAACCGGCCGCTCGTGTCTAGCGACTTCAACCACACCACGGCCAGCTCCACCTTCGACCTGGGCGAGACCAGCGTGCTCGATTCCACCTTCGTGCGCGTGCTCTCTTGGTACGACAACGAGTGGGGCTTCTCGAACCGCATGAGCGACACGGCGGTGGCGCTGGGCAAGCTGCTCTAGGCGGTAGAGGGCAGCCTTAAGGAAAGCGGGGTCCCTTGAGGCCCCGCTATTTCTTTGCCGTCCCTTCCGGATGACGCTGGGCTATCATGCGGCCATGGCGGGACGTGCGATCATCGTGCATTCCCTGGAGGACGCCCGGGCGGCGCTGGCCGCCGCGGCGGCGTTGGGCGTGCCGGTAACGCTCGCCTCCGCACCCGGGGCGGCCGGCTATCTGGGGGCGCTCTGGTTCCGCGAGATGATCGCCCTGGCCGCCGCCGAGCGGCCGGAGGTCCAGGTCTCCGCGCTCATCGACTGCGGCGATAAACCCGGTCACGTGATGGCGGCGCTGCGCCAGGGCATGAAGACCATCCGCTTCACGGGCCCGAAGGCCACGGCCAGGACGCTGGCGGCGCTGGCCGATCGATACGGGGCCAAGATCGTGACCGCTCCGGTCGAGGCCTGCGACCTCCTGGACGAACCGCGTCCCGAAGCCGCCTGCCGCGCCTGGCTGGCCAAAGCATGACCCGCCAAAGCATGACCCAAAATCCCGGCCCTGAGGCCCCGCGCACGCCCGCACAGCTTTATCTCGTGATCCCCGCCTATAGGTCGCCCGAGGACCTCACCGCCGTCCTGGAGGCCGGAGACGTGGCCTGTATGCTCCTGCTTGCCACGGGCCTGGACCAGAGCACGCTTCATAAGGCCATCGCACGGCTCCGTCCTCCGGCACAGGAGCGCGGTGTGGCCTTCCTCCTCCAGGACCAGGCGGCGCTCGCCGTCGAGACCGGCTGCGACGGCGTCCACCTGAGCGACCCCAAGGGCTACAAGCACGCGCGGCGGCTTCTGGGGGAGGACGTTACCATCGGGGTGGGCTGCGGCGCCTCGCGCCACGCGGCCATGGAAGCCGCCGAAGAGGGCGCGGACTACATCGCTTTCGGCGCGCCGGAGCCGGAACCCGCGGGCGCCGATCCGGAGCTGCTCGCCTGGTGGCAGGCCGTCATGATCCCGCCCTGCGTGGCTTTCGGCGCGGCAAGCCCTGAAGACTGCGCCGCCTTGTCCGCGGCGGGGGCGGATTTCGTTGCGCTCGAGGCGGCCGTCTGGAGCCATCCGGAGGGCGCGCCGGCAGGCTTGAGCGCCTGCGCGCGGGCGCTGGCGGAGCAGGCGGAAAGCGCCTGAAACCCCGG
>JAZGBC010000255.1:0-8370 GCA_036444495.1 Kiloniellales bacterium | reverse complement strand
TTCACCGGCGTTTCAACCTGGATCTCGACGTACATGTCGCCGCGGGCGTTGGAGCGCATGACGCGCATGCCCTTGCCCTTCAAGCGGAACTGGCGGCTGTTCTGGGTGCCGGCGGGCAGGGTCACGCGCGCGCGGCCGCCGTCGATCGTGGGCACCTCGATCGTCCCGCCCAGGGCCGCGGTGCTGAGCGGGATGGGCGTGCGGCAATAGATATCGGCGCCGGCGCGCTGGAAGATGCGGTGGGTCTCGACCGCGAGGAAGATATAGAGATCGCCCGGCTGTGCGCCGCGGATGCCGGCCTCGCCCTCGCCGGACAGGCGGATGCGCGTGCCGTCCTCTACGCCCGAGGGAATGTTGACCTTGAGGGTCTTCTCCTTGCGCACGCGCCCCGCGCCGTGGCACTCGCCGCAGGGGTTCTCGATCACGCGGCCCGCGCCGTTGCAGGTGGGACAGGTGCGCTCGACGGTGAAGAAGCCCTGGGTGGCGCGCACCCGGCCGCGCCCCTTGCAGGTGCCGCAGGTAACCGGCGAGGAGCCGGCGGAGGCCCCGGTGCCGCTGCAGGAGTCGCAGGTGATGGAGGTGGGCACGCGGATCGTCGTGGATTTGCCCTCGTAGGCTTCCTCGAGGGTAATCTCCATGTTGTAGCGCAGGTCCGCGCCGCGCGAGGCGCTGCTGCGCCGGCCGCCGCCCATGAAGTCGCCGAACATCTCGTCGAAGATGTCGGCGAATCCCGTGCCGAGGTTGAAGTCGAAGCCCTGCGCGCCGCTCATGCCGCCGTTCTCGAAGGCGGCGTGGCCGAAACGGTCGTAGGCCGCGCGCTTCTGATCGTCCTTGAGGACGTCGTAGGCCTCGCTGATTTCCTTGAACTTGTGCTCGGCGGCGTTGTCCCCCGGGTTTTTGTCCGGGTGGCACTGCATGGCCAGCTTGCGGTAGGCCCGCTTGATATCGTCATCGCCGGCGCTCTTGGAGACGCCGAGGGTCTGGTAATAGTCCTCTTTGGCCATCGGAGTCTCCGACGTTCCCCCGCCGGGCCCGCGTCAGGTTTTATACCTAGGCGCTCTTGCCCTTCTTGTCGTCGTCGACCTCCTCGAAGTCGGCATCGACCACGTCTTCCGCGCCCGCGCCGCCGCCGGCCCCGTTACCGCTGTCCGCGCCGTCGCCGCTGTCCGCGCCACCACCGGGCGGTTCCGCGCCGTCGCCGGCGCTCTGGGCGCTTTCGGCCGCTTCCTTGTAAAGCGCCTCGCCCAGCTTCATGGCAGCCTGGGCCAGTGTCTCGGTCTTGGCCTGGATCTCGCTCACGTCCTCGCCCTCGGCCGCGGTCTTGAGCGCGGCGATGCCCTCCTCGATGGCGGACTTGTCGGCCTCGCCGACCTTCTCGCCCGCTTCGGCCAAGGTCTTTTCCGTGGTGTGGATGAGGGCCTCGGCCTGGTTCCTGGCCTCGACCAGCTCGCGGCGCTTCTTGTCTTCCTCGGCGTGCGCCTCGGCGTCCTTGACCATCTTGTCGACGTCCTCGTCCGAGAGGCCGCCGGAAGCCTGGATGCGGATCGCCTGCTCCTTGCCCGTCGCCTTGTCCTTGGCGTTCACGTTGACGATGCCGTTGGCGTCGATGTCGAATGTGACCTCGATCTGCGGGATGCCGCGCGCGGCGGTGGGAATGCCCACCAGATCGAACTGGCCGAGTTCCTTGTTGTCCGCGGCCATTTCACGCTCGCCCTGGGCCACGCGGATGGTGACCGCGGTCTGTTTGTCCTCGGCGGTGGAGAAGACCTGGCTTTTCTTGGTCGGGATCGTGGTGTTGCGGTCGATGAGCCGCGTGAAGACGCCGCCGAGGGTTTCGATGCCCAGCGAGAGCGGCGTCACGTCCAGCAGCAGCACGTCCTTCACGTCGCCCTGCAGCACGCCGGCCTGGATCGCCGCGCCCGAGGCGACCACCTCGTCCGGGTTGACGCCGCGGTGCGGCTCCTTGCCGAAAATGTTCTTCACCGTCTCGATGATCTTGGGCATGCGGGTCATACCGCCCACCATGATCACCTCGTCGATCTCGCCGGGCGAGACGCCGGCATCCTTGAGCGCGGCCTTGACCGGCCCGACGGTCTTTTCCACCAGGTCGTCGACCAGGGCCTCGAGCTTGGCGCGGGTCAGCTTGATGTTGAGGTGCTTGGGCCCCGACTGATCGGCGGTGATGAAGGGCAGGTTGATCTCGGTCTGGCTGGCGGACGACAGCTCGATCTTGGCCTTCTCCGCCCCTTCCTTGAGGCGCTGCAGCGCCAGCTTATCCTCGCGCAGGTCGATGCCCTGCTCCTTTTTGAACTCGTCGGCCAGGTAGCCGATGATGCGCGCGTCGAAGTCCTCGCCGCCCAGGAAGGTGTCGCCGTTGGTGGACTTTACCTCGAAGACGCCGTCGCCGATCTCCAGGATGGAGATGTCGAAAGTGCCGCCGCCCAGGTCATAGACCGCGATGATGCCGCTCTTCTGCCTGTCCATGCCATAGGCCAGCGCGGCGGCGGTCGGCTCGTTGATGATGCGCAGCACCTCGAGCCCGGCGATCTTGCCGGCGTCCTTGGTGGCCTGGCGCTGGGAATCGTTGAAATAGGCGGGCACCGTGATGACCGCCTTCTCCACCGGCTCGCCCAGGAAAGCCTCGGCGGTCTCTTTCATCTTCTGCAGGATGAAGGCGGAGATCTGGGAGGGGCTGTACTTCTTGCCCTCGGCCTCGACCCAGGCATCGCCGTTGTCCGCCTTGACGATCTTGTAGGGGACCAGGCCCTTGTCCTTCTCGGTCATGGGATCGTCGTGGCGGCGCCCAATGAGGCGCTTGATGGCGAACAGCGTGTCTTCCGGGTTGGTGACCGCCTGCCGCTTGGCGGGCTGTCCGACCAGGCGTTCGCCCGAATCGGTGAAGGCGACCATGGATGGGGTGGTGCGCGCGCCCTCGGCGTTTTCGATGACCTTTGCGTCCTTGCCGTCCATGAGGGCGACGCAGGAGTTGGTCGTGCCCAGATCGATACCGATTACCTTGCTCATTCTCCCTCTCGCTCGCTAGCAAACCGCTTGGGCGGCCTCATCGGAAAAGCACCGCCGCCTGGGTTCCCGGTGGAAACAGGTGCAAAATCCATGCGGCAACATGGGTTAAGGGCTACGCGGGATATATAAGAAGCCGGATTTCGCCTACAAGGCGGAAAAGAACCGCTTTCTTGACCGAAATCGGGAGCCCGCCGGGGGCCGGGGCCCCTTGTCCGCGCCCAGCCGAGCGGCCAGACTGGCCCGAGCCCATCCACCCCAATGGTTTCCGCGCCCATGCCCCAGGCCCCCAACCCCCAGCCCGGCGACGGCATCTACCGCTCCATCCTTTGGGTCATGGTGCTGACCGTGCTGTTCGGCGCTTTCTTGGCGATCCTGGGAGAGACCCTGTTCCACGACCAGGGAATCAGCCGGTTGGGAGCCATCGTGGCGCTCATCGGCGGGGCGATTTACACCTTTTTCCGCGTCCTGGGCACGCGCGAGAACAAACGCCGAGCCGGCGGGGACGGCGGCGTTTCCTGAAGGGCGCCCCAGATGATCGTCTCGGCCAGCTATCGCACGGATATTCCGGCCTTCTATGCCGAATGGTTCGCCAGGGCGCTGAACGACAGCGCCTGCCGCGTGGCCAACCCCTATGGCGGGCCCGACTACGAGGTGCGGCTTGGCGCGGACGCCGTTTCCGGCTTCGTCTTCTGGACCCGCAACATCGCGCCTTTCCGGGACGTGCTGTCGGAGGTCGCGGCGCGCGGCATCCCCTTCGTGGTGCAGTACAGCGTGACCGGCTATCCGCGGGCGCTGGAGACATCCGTTACGGTACCGGAACAATCCCTCCCGCACATTAAGGAACTGGCAAGGATTTACGGGCCCCGCGCGGTTGTCTGGCGCTACGATCCGCTGCTCATCACCTCGCTCACCCCGCCCCGCTGGCAACGGGAGACCTTCGCGCGCCTGGCCCGGGCGCTGGCCGGGTCCCTGGACGAGGTGGTCTTCTCCTTCGCGCAGATCTACGCCAAGACAAGGGCCAACCTGGACCGCGCGGCCAAGCGTCACGGCTTTACCTGGTCCGATCCGCCCATGGATGAGAAACGCGCGCTTTTGGCCGAGTTGGCGGCACTCGCCGCGGAATTGGGGCTCAAACCCAGTCTCTGCGCCCAGCCGGACCTTATGGAGCCGGGCCTCGAGCCGGCACGCTGCATCGACGCGGGGCGTCTGTCGGATGTGGCGGGGCGGGAGATCGCCGCCAGGACCAAGGGCAACCGGCCCGGCTGCCTCTGCGCCGAATCCCGGGATATCGGGGCCTACGACACCTGCCCGCACGGTTGTGTCTACTGCTATGCGGTGCGCTCGGCCGCGCTGGCCAAGCGGAACCACCGCGGCCACGACCCGGCGTCCGACCGGCTCGCGGCGCCGGGCCGAAAGGCGGCCGCGCCGGCGGATCCGGCCTGATTTGGTATCACTGGGCGGGCGTATCGACGGCCGAGCGGAAGGCCATCATGACCATGGTCGAGGGCCCGAAGGCGGCGGGCACCGCGCAGATCTCGGATTTGGCCTGGGCAAAATCGGCGGATGCCTGAAATTCCTTGAGATCCTGGGACGCGACCTTGCGCATCCGGGACATGAAGCGGTCGATCCGGCCGCCATCGACGCCCTGGCTCGCCAGGTCCGCGCGCATGTTTCCCAGTACCTTTCCGGTGTCCTGCCTGCAGGCCTGCATCATGGCCAGCCCGCCGCCCAGGTTGTCGGCCAACTCCTCGAACCAGGATTCCGTGAACCTGGGCCCGGCCGGCATGAACTCGTTACCCACAGGTGGCGCGGTCAGGTCACCGCCCGCCATGCCCTGCGCGGCAGACGGCGAATCGCCACCGGCTTGCTGCCCCGCGAGTTGGGCGCGCAACGGCAATTGGTCAACCAGGGTGTTGAAGGACAGCCTGTGCAGCTCCTGGCTGTCCGGATCGCAGATAAGCGCCAGGCCGCCCGCGGCGCTCAGGTCCTTGCGCATGGTGGCGGCCTGACGCGAGCGCTGCGCGTCGAACTTTTTCATGAAGGCCGAGATTTGGTTGTTGCTGGCATCCAGTTCCAGCAAACCGTCGATCAGGCTGTCGCGCAGGGATTCCGTCTCTCCCTCGCAGGCCTCGATCACGGCGGCGCCGTTCCCGAAGTCGGGAACGAGGCCGTCCAGAAAAGCGTCCGACACCTCCGCCTGGGCGGCGGCGGGCATCAGGACGGCAAGGGCGGCGAATGCCGAACAGATTCGCCTAGACATGACAGGACTCCATAATCGGCGGCACCAAGGGCAAGGGAAATTGCCCTGGCCGCTACTCCGGCCGCTACGATATGGAGGACCAGGTTAACGTTTGCATAAGAATGGAGGCCTAACGGCGTTGTCTTACGCCGTGGTGTCGACCCGGCTGCCCGGCGGCAGATCGTCCTCGCCGTCCTCGGCCGATGGGGTTTCACCCCCGGCCGCCGGGGTTTCCTCTGGTTCGGGCGCTTCGGCGTCGTCCTCAGCCGCTTCCCCGGGTGGCGCCTTCGGCTCGGGCGCGGGCCCGCCTTTGGCCACGCCGACCTGGGCCGCGCGCAGCAGCCGGTCGAACAGGCGATAGCCGGACTGCACCACCTGGACGATGGTGCCGGCGGGTGAAGCGGGGTCCGGAACCTCGAACATGGCCTCGTGGGAGTGGGGATCGAGGCGTTCTCCCAGGGGATCGATCTTCACGACGTGATGCCGCGCAAAGACCGAATGCAGCTCCTTCTCGGTCAGCTCCACGCCATCGAGCAGGGTCTTGAGTTGCTCGCTATCCTCCGCCGCCTCCGGCGGCACGCTCTCCAGGGCGCGGCGCAGGTTATCGGCAACCCCGAGCAGGTCCCTCAACAGCGGGGCGGCCGCGTAGCGCGCGATGTCCTCGCGCTCGCGCTGGCTGCGCCGGCGCAGGTTCTCGGTCTCGGCGAGGGCGCGCAGCAACTGATCCTTGAGCGAGGCCATCTCGGCCTCGAGCTGAACGACCGTAACCTCCGGCGCCTCGGGCGCCTCGGTCGGCGCCTCGGTCGGCGCCTCGGCTGCCGTTTCGGCCTCTGCGGCTTCGGCGGCGGCCGGCTCATCCGGCTCGGCCGCGGGGGTCTTCGCCTTCCGCCCTTTGGTCTTCGGCGTCTTTTTTTTACCCCTGGCCACGGGTCAGCGGCCTCCTCTTCGCGGGAAAATGACGGTGAAAGTCCCTATCCGATGATCCGCCCGATGACCTGGGCGGTGTAGTCGACCATGGGAATGATGCGGGCATAGTCGATGCGCGTCGGGCCGACAACCCCGATGGCGCCGACGATCTGTTGCTGGCTGTTGCCATAGGGCGCGATGACCGCGGAACAGCCGGATAGATTGAACAGTTCGTTCTCCGCGCCGATGAATATCTGCACGCCTTCGGCGCTATCGGTCAACTCGAGCAGGCGCAAGAGCGCCTCCTTGGTCTCCAGCGCGGAAAAGAGTTGCCGGATGCGCTCCAGGTCCTCGATCCCGGTGACGTCTTCCAGCAGATGCGCCTGGCCGCGCACGATGAGCGCGCCACCGCGCTCGTCGTCCGACCAGACGGCGAGGCCAAGCTGTACGACCCTCTGGGTCAGCTCGTCGAGTTCGACCTTCTGCTCCTCCAGCTCCTTGCGGGTCTCGTCCCGGGCCCCCAGGAGGTTGCGCCCGACGAGCCGCGCGGAGAGATAGTTGGTCGCTTCCACCAGGGAGGAAGCCGGCAGCCCGATGGGCACGTCGATGATCCGGTTCTCCACCGTCCCCGAGGCAAAGACCAGGACCACGAGCGCCCGGCCCGGCCCGAGAGAGACGAACTCCACGTGCTTCAGCGGCTCTTCCAGCTTCGGCGCCAGCACCAGCCCGGCGCAGTGCGACAGGTCCGAGAGCAGCCCCGAGGCCTCACTCAGCACCTCGGGCAGGCTCTTGCCGCCGGCCGCGCACTGGGCTTCGATGCGCTCCTGCTCGTCCTTGGTCAGGTTGCCGAACTCCAAGAGGCCGTGCACGAAGAGTCGCATGCCCGCGTCGGTGGGCAGGCGCCCGGCCGAAGTGTGCGGCGCGTAGAGCAGCCCCAACTCCTCCAGATCGGCCATCACGTTGCGGATGGTCGCCGGCGAGAGCGTCATGCCCATCTTGCGCGAAATGGTGCGCGAGCCCACGGGCGAGCCCGTCTCCACGTAGGCGTCCACGATATGCCGGAAGACCTCGCGCGAGCGCTCGCTGAGCTCCTGAACCGCAGAAGACCCCAGGGATTCCGGCAAAGACTGTTGCGTCATGATCACCCATTCCCGCGCCGGACAAGAGGCCCCGGCGCCCCTGGAATGTAGGTCCGGCTCCAGGGTCCGTCAACGCGGCGTGGATCGGCTGTTTTCCGCGGATCTTGCAGTAGTCCCTCGCGCGGCAAGGTGGACGCCCGGCCGTGGCTTGGGCTAGCTTGGCTCCCGAAAGCGCAACTCCGCCCAACCCGGGATCGTCAGGCCCCATCATGCGTCCCTCCGGCCGCGCCGCCAACGAACTGCGCCCCGTCTCGCTGGAGACCGGGGTCAGCAAGCACGCCGAGGGCTCCTGCCTGGTGCGCTTTGGCGATACGCACGTGCTTTGCACCGCCTCCATCGAGGAGAGTCTGCCACACTGGCTGCGCAATTCGGGCCGGGGCTGGGTCACGGCCGAATACGGCATGCTGCCGCGCGCGACCACCACGCGCACGGACCGCGAGGCCGCGCGAGGCCGGCAGAGCGGCCGCACCCAGGAGATCCAGCGCCTGATCGGGCGCTCGCTACGCGCCGTGACCGATCTAACCGCCTTCGGCGAGCGGCAGATCAGGGTGGACTGCGACGTCATCCAGGCCGACGGCGGCACGCGCACGGCGGCCATCACCGGCGGCTACGTGGCGCTTTATCTGGCCTTCCAGCACATGCTGGACCTGAAGGCGGTCCCGGCCGTTCCCATGAGCGATCAGGTGGGCGCGGTCTCCTGCGGCCTCTATCGCGGCGTGGCCATCCTGGACCTCGACTACGAAGAGGATTCCAACGTCCAGGCGGACGCCAATTTCGTGCTCACGGGCAGGGGCGGCATCGTCGAGGTCCAGGTGACAGCGGAAGGAGAGGCCTTCGCGCGCAGCGAGATGGATGCGCTCATGGATTTGGCCGAGGCCGGCATCCGCCAACTCGTGGGCAAGCAACGCCAGGCCCTGGGGCTTTAAATCAGGCGATGAGCGGACGGCTCGCCGACGGGACCTTGGTCATCGCCAGCCACAATCCGGGAAAGGTGCGCGAGATCGCGGAGCTCTTGGCGCCGCATGGCGTAGAGGTCCGGTCCGCGGGCGAGTTGGACCTGCC
>JAZGBC010000254.1:0-2289 GCA_036444495.1 Kiloniellales bacterium | reverse complement strand
CCCGAGGTCATGACCGAGGTGCGCCGGGTCGTGGACTGGTACGGCAAGCGCCGGGCGCTCAGCTTCGACATCGACGAGGACCTGGTGGGCGGGGCGGCGATCGACGCCCACGGCACGCCGCTCACCGACGCCACCATGGAAAAGGCCATGGCGGTCGATGCGGTGCTGCTGGGCGCGGTCGGCGGGCCCAAGTGGGACGATCTGCCCTTCGACGAGAAGCCCGAGCGCGGCCTGCTGCGCCTGCGCAAGGAGATGGACCTCTACGCCAACCTGCGCCCCGCGATCTGCTTCGAGGCGCTGGTCGAGGCCTCCACGCTCAAGCCCGAGATCGTCGCGGGCCTGGACATCATGATCGTGCGCGAACTCACGGGCGGGGTCTATTTCGGCACACCGCGCGGCATCGAGGAACTGCCCGACGGCACGCGCCGCGGGGTCAACACGCAGGTCTACACGAGCCCCGAGATCCAGCGCGTGGCGCGCGTGGCCTTCGAACTGGCGCGCAAGCGCTCGAACAGGGTCTGCTCGGCGGAGAAGGCCAACGTCATGGAATCCGGCGTGCTCTGGCGTCAGGAGGTGACCAAGCTGCACGCCGCCGACTACGCCGACGTGGAGCTGAGCCACATCTACGCCGATAATTGCGCCATGCAATTGGTGCGCAACCCCAAGCAGTTCGACGTCATCGTGACCGACAACCTGTTCGGCGACATGCTGTCGGACGAGGCGGGGATGCTGACCGGCTCGCTGGGCATGCTGCCCTCGGCCTCCCTCGGCGATCCGGACGAGACCGGACGCCGCCGCGCGCTCTACGAGCCGGTGCACGGCACGGCGCCGGACATCGCCGGGCAGGGCCTGGCCAATCCGCTCGCCAGCCTGCTCAGCTTCGCCATGCTGCTGCGCTATTCCCTCGACCTGGACGAGGACGCGGCGCTGATCGAAACCGCGGTCAAGAACGTGCTCGAATCGGGCAAGCGCACCGCCGATATCGCCGCGCCCGGCACGGAAAAGGTCTCCACCGGCGCCATGGGCGCGGCGGTTTTGGCCGAGCTGGACCGCCTGGCGGCGTGAGACCGTGAGACTGCCTCGCGAAATCGTCAATTGACGGACGCGGCCCGCCTCCTCTAGGCTGTCCTCTGGAGTCAACAACTGAAAGGAGGTGATCCGGTGTTTAAACCATTAGCCGTGTTCGCGTTAGCGCTGGGCGTTGTCGCGATTTCCGCCGGATCGGCCTTCGCGGCCGGGGGTTGTGGTGACTACGGCACGCAGTCCGTGTCGTTGGAAACGCAGACAGCCTCGACCGGCAGTGACGCGCCGTCCACGCCGATTCCGGAGAGCAGCAAGTAAGCCCGGGATCGACTGCGAGACACGCGAAAGGGCCGTCCTCAGGGGCGGCCCTTTCATTTTCAGGGCATCTCGGCCCCATGCTTCGACAGGCTCAGCATGAGGTTCTGTATTAGGCCTCACCCTGAGCTTCCTCATCCCGAGCTTGTCGAGGGACGAAGGGCGAGGCCCGCCTACCCCAATCCCTGGCGCTGGAGTTCGGCGGTGAGGCGGCCGGTGAGCGCCAGACCGAACATGCGCAGATCGCTCACCAGCGACCAGAGCGGATAGGTGAAGGTGGCCGGCCGGTTGCGCTCGATGAAGACGTGCCCGGCCCAGGCGAAAGCGTAGCCGGTGATGACCGAAGCCACGATGAGCCGCCAGTCGAGCGCGGCAAGCCCGGCGGCCAGCAGTGCGAACCCGGCCGCCGTGCCGATGATATGCAGGGCCCGGTTCGCCGGGTGGCTGTGCTGGCTCAGGTAGAAGGGCCAGAATTCGCCATAGGTCCGGATTCGCCCAGCCATGGGGCTTCCCTTGCAAATTGCTTCAAAGGGCCTTAACTCATGCCCGGTTATTTTAACATCCAGCCGAACTAGAGTGCGAATCCCATGGGCTACAAGGTGGCAGTCGTTGGCGCGACCGGGGCCGTCGGGCGGGAGATCCTGACGACGCTCAGCGAACGCGCCTTCCCGATCGACGACCTGGTGGCGCTCGCCTCCGAGCGCTCCGTGGGAACCAGCGTTTCCTTCGGCGATGACGGCGAGCTCAAGGTCCAGGACCTGGCCAAGTTCGACTTCAAGGGCAGCGAGATCGTGCTCTCCTCGCCCGGCGCCAAGGTCTCCGCCGAGCACTCCCCGCGCGCGGCCAAGGCGGGCGCGGTGGTGATCGACAACACCTCCCACTTCCGCATGGACCCGGAGGTGCCGCTGGTCGTGCCTGAGGTCAACCCGGACGCGATCGCCGGTTATACCC
>JAZGBC010000253.1:0-2644 GCA_036444495.1 Kiloniellales bacterium | reverse complement strand
TCGTTCCCGTAGGTGATGTCGGGAAGCACCGCGCCCCAGACGATGATCGGCAGGCCGAACTTGTGGTAGACGTCCACCGTCGCGATGGCCACGGCGGAGCAATAGTGCGTGGCGGCGGCGATGATGTCCTTGTCGGCGCCGAACTTGGTTGCCGCCTGAACGCCCTTGTCGGGCTTGCACTCGTCGTCCTGAACCAAGAGTTCGTATTCGTACTTGGCGTTGGGGTCGGCGTTGCGCAGCTTGACCGCCAGATCCGCGGAGTTGCGCCCGCCCAGGCCGTTCGACGAGGTTCCGCCCGAGAGCGGCCCGATGAACCCGACCTTGACCTTTTCCTTGGCATCCGCCGGGCCAGCGTAAGCGAACAGCGCCACAAGAACAGCGGCAACAGTGGTTCTTAGAGCTACAGTAAACATCGTCCTCCCTTTCCTTTATTTTTTGTGTCCTCCGATTTCTTGCCTAACAGGTTAAGGACTAGGCGCGCGGCAGGTCAAGTCATCCTTCCTTTTGAGATGTACAACCGCCCGGTGTAGTACAGTGATATTCTTAGAGCGGCTTGATTTCGGAACCGGAATCTTGCTGTCTGTTACAAACCAATTTGCCGCCATCCTTTCCTATATTTTGGCGGTGGGAACAGGGGGGCTAGTGATGTCCGATGACGATCTGACGGGCCTGCTCGACTGGCTGCGCCGCTTTCAGGGAGTCGAAATCGAGGAAGGGCGCCTGCGCGAGCCCGCCGCCATGAGCGCGCGCTATTGCGAATTGACCGAGCGCCTGGCCGCCGAGCTGCCCTTCGAGGCCGAGCCCGCGAATTTCCTGCGGGCCAGGAAGGCGCTCAGCCGCAGGGAGAACGGCCATGGCCGATGAGGCGCTGGCCCATCTCACGCTGAGCGAGGCGGCGGCGGCGATCGCGTCCAGGAAGGCGTCATCGCTGGAGGTGACCGAGGCCTGTCTGGCGCGCATCGAGCGCCATGGGGACTCGCTCAACGCCATCGCCGGGATCGACCCCGAAGCCGCGCTCTCGGCCGCGCGGGCGGCGGACGAGGAGCTGGCCCGGGCAGGCCCGCGCGGGCCGCTGCACGGCGT
Organism: Kiloniellales bacterium; assembly: GCA_036444495.1. Classification (GTDB taxonomy): domain Bacteria; phylum Pseudomonadota; class Alphaproteobacteria; order Kiloniellales; family J153; genus JAZGBC01. Next base: position 1,561 of record JAZGBC010000253.1, on the reverse strand, counting down.
GCCGCTGGCGCACAAGGACATGTTCTACCGCGCCGGGCGTGTGAGCGCCTGCGGCTCCAGGATTCTCCAGGACTACGTGCCCGGCCATACTGCCACCGTGCTCAGCCGTCTGGATGCGGCGGGGGCGCTGGATATCGCGCGCCTCAACATGGTGGAGTTCGCCTACGGCACCACCGGGCACAACGAGATCACCGGGGCCGTGCGCAACCCCTGGAACCGGGAGCACATCACCGGCGGCTCCTCCAGCGGCTCGGGCGCCTCGGTGGCCGCGCGTCTGGTGTTCGGCGCGCTGGGTTCGGATACGGGAGGCTCGGTCCGCCTGCCGGCGGCGGCCTGCGGGCTCATCGGCATCAAGCCGACCTACGGCCGGGTCAGCCGTTACGGCGCCATGCCGCTGTCCTTCTCGCTGGACACCATCGGGCCGCTGGTGCGTTCCGTGGCCGATGCGGCGCTGCTGCTCGAGGTGATCGCCGGCCAGGACGACAACGACCCCACCAGTAGCCACAGGGCCGTGCCCGGCTACACGGCCGGGCTGGACCAGGGGGTCGAGGGCCTGCGCATCGGGCTGCCGGAGAACTACTTCTACGATCCCGTCGAGCCCGAGGTGGCCGCCCTCGTGCGCGCCAGCCTGGAGGTCTTCGAGGCCCTGGGGGCGGAGCTGGTGCCGGTCGCGCTGCCCGCCTCGGTGGCGGCCAGCAATGCGCTCTCCATGATGCTGATCTCCATCGAGGGCGCCTCCTTCCACGCCCGCTGGCTGCGCGAGCGGCGCGAGGACTATGGCGCCCAGACCCTGGGGCGCCTGCTGCCGGGCCTGCTCTATCCGGCGACCCGCTACATCGAGGCCCTCAAGCTGCGCGGCAAGCTGCTCGACGACCTCCGGGCCAGCGTCTTCGACCGTGTCGATGTCATCCATACCCCCATGTGGCCCTTCCCGCTGCCCACGATCGCCGGGTCCGACGTGGCGGCGAACCCCGGATTCCTGGAGTTTCTCGCCGACACGGGCCACTGCGCCCGGCCGGTCAACTTCGCCGGCCTGCCCGCGCTGGTGGTGCCCGCCGGCTGCACGGAAAACGGCCTGCCCACGGCCTTCCAGCTCATCGGCCGGCCCTTCGACGAGGGGCTCCTGCTGGCCGCGGCGGCGGCCTACGAGCGCGAAACCGGCTGCACCGCCCAGGCCCCGCCGCTTTAGGCACTCCGCGTCCCCTGGCCCCTGTTGACGCCTGTCGATAGACACCGTACACTATCGCGTGATCGAATCGTTCCGTCATCGTGGCTTGAAGGCGCTTTACGAGGGCCGCCGTCCGGCCAAGGTTGCGCCGAGCCACGTCGCGAAGCTGGCGCGAATCTTGACGGCGTTGGACCGGAGTAGCGGGCCGGAGGGAATGGATTTGCCCGGCTTTCGGCTGCATTCGCTCAAGGGCGGCATGAAGGGTCATTTTGCGGTCTCGGTCTCGGGCAACTGGCGGGTGACGTTTCGGTTCGAGGACGGACACGCCGTCGAGATCGATTATCTGGATTATCATTAGGAGATCCCGTCATGGCGATGAAGACCCCGGTGCAT
>JAZGBC010000252.1:0-4214 GCA_036444495.1 Kiloniellales bacterium | reverse complement strand
TCGGACCCAAGGAGCAGCCCCGGTTCCGCTAGAGCAATATCCGAACGGCTGGAACCGGTCCGGTTCCAGCCGTTTGGATAAAATTGCTCTACTTTTCAATAGGTAGAACAGCTTTATCCGTTCAGTTGGATCGCTGAAAGCGATCCCATCTGAACGGATGCTGCTCTAGGCGCCGGCCGGCTAACGGGCTTGACTTGGCCCGGTCAGCCGCTATCTTCGCGGCCCGATCCGTGCAACAGGCTGAAACGGGACGCGCGTCATGGCCAAGCCGACCACGCAACTGATCAAGATGGTGAGCACCGCCGATACCGGCTACTTCTACGTGGCCAAGAAAAATCCGCGGACCCTTACTGAGAAGCTCAAGATGCGCAAATACGACCCGCGCGCCCGCAAGCACGTGATTTTCAAGGAATCCAAGATGAAATAGCCGCCGGCCCGCCCGGCAGCGCAAAAACGGCCGCCCCAAGGGGCGGCCATTTTTGCGTTTGGGGAAGGCCCGAATTCCAGGCCCCGAATTCCAGGCTAGGCGCCGCCGGCGGCCGATTTAGCCTCCTCTTGCGCAGGCGTCTCGGCCAGGTCGGCGGAGCGCACCTGGTTCCGGCCCGCGTTCTTGGCCTGGTAAAGCGCCTTGTCGGCACGCGCCAGCAGGGCCTCGGCGGTCTCGTTCGCATCCAGGGTGGTCGCCACGCCGATGGACGCGGTCACGGCCAGCGGCTCGTCGCTATCCGATACGGCGAAGGGCTCTCTCTCCAGGCGCTTGCGCAGGCGCTCGGCCACCATCAAGGCGTTGTCCGCCGGCGTGCTCGGCATGATGACCACGAACTCCTCCCCGCCATAGCGGGCCAGCAGATCGAAATCGCGGATACCGCCGACGACCCGCTCGGCCAGCCCCTTGAGCACCTCGTCGCCGGCGCCGTGGCCATAGGTGTCGTTGACCTGCTTGAAGTGGTCGATGTCCAGCATCATCACCGAGACCGGCTTGTTCGTCTCGCCGATCTCCATGATCTTGCGGTCCAGGTGGGAGTCCATGTAGCGCCGGTTGTAGATCCCGGTGAGCGGGTCGGTGTAGGCCAGCGATACGCTCTTATCCAACATGCTGCGCAGCTTGTCGTGGTAGCGGCGCCGGCGGATCTGGGTGCGCACGCGGGCCAGCAGCTCGTTCTTGTCGATGGGCCGGATGAGGTAATCGGTGACGCCCAGGTCCAGGCCCTTGGCCAGCTCCTGCAGATCCCCCTCGTCGATGAGCAGCAGGATCGGCACGTGGCGCGTCGCGTCGTGCGAGCGGAACTGCGAGCAGAGGCGGAGTCCGTCCTCGCCCGCCAGGCGCAGGCTGACGATGATCAGGTCGAGGTCCGCCGCCTCGCTTCTTTCCAGCGCCTCGGCGCCGCTTACGGCGCGTGTCACCTGATGACCGGCCTCGCACAGATGTTCCGTGATCTTGCCGGCCATGAGGTCATGGTCCTCGACCAGAAGGATATGTCCCTCGGCCGCGTCGTCCCCGCCGCTCTCGGAGAACTCCAACTGGCCCGTGGTGGCGTGCCGGACCCGGAGCTCGTCCATCATGACCTTGAGGCGCGTCAGCGAGCGGACGCGCGCGAAAAGCGCCACGTCGTTGACCGGCTTGGACAGGAAGTCGTCCGCCCCCGCCTCCAGGCCGCGCACGCGGTCCTTCGTGTCGGTCAGCGCCGTGATCATGACGACGGGAATGTAGCTGGTCTTCGGGTCGGCCTTGAGGCGCTCGCACACCTCGAAGCCGTCCATGCCCGGCATCATGATATCCAGCAGGATGATATCGGGCGCCTGGCTGGCGGCGGCCTCCAGCGCCGAGGGGCCGTCCTCGGCCGTCAGCACCTCGAAATACTCGGCCATGAGCTTGGCTTCGAGCAACCGCACGTTGGCCGGAACGTCGTCAACAACCAGTATCCGCGCGGTCATGAGCCTAACCCGGCCGGCCGATCAACTCAGGAAACGCTGTACTGTCTCGAGGAAGTTGGTCACCGATATGGGCTTGGCGATATAGGCCTCGCAGCCGCCCTCGCGAATCTTCTCCTCGTCGCCCTTCATGGCGAAGGCGGTCACCGCCACGACCGGAATGGATTTGAGGTCCTCGTCCTCCTTGATCCACTTCGTGACCTCCAGCCCGGAGACCTCCGGCAACTGGATATCCATGAGGATCAGGTCCGGATGGTGCTCGCGCGCCAGGCGCAGGGCCTCCATGCCGTCCTTGGTTTGGAGGATGTTGTAGCCGTGGGCTTCCAAAAGGTCGTGGAAGAGCTTCATATTGAGCTCGTTGTCCTCGACCACCAGGACCGTTTTCGAACTGTTATCCATGGATTCTGCCGCCACGCTGGTTGCTTCGTGCCGCTCCACCTCCCGCGCTTACTCGCTTCGCGGTTGGATTACAAGCGGCCTCGCGAGATTAAAGGCCATTGGCCGAACAGCGGTCACCCCCGATGGCGCAGCCGCGCTGCCCCCTAAGGGGCCAGACGTAGCATAGAAAATTTGTGTTAACGATTGGTAAGAGATTGATGGGCAGGCCCCCCGCGCGACGCCGCCCTGGCCCTACCGGCGCCCGCTGGGCAGATGGCCTCATATCTTAATGTGATATATTAAAAAACAATGATAATACTCTGTATAATAATGATATTTATCTCCATAAGCATGAGATCGGCTGGGCCGCTCGGCGGATTTGCCAAGCCGGGCCCAAGTTGTTAGTACCCAGGATCATAGGAGGATGGACGGTCGTTGAGTCACCTTTTCGCCGTAGCGGCGGGGGGCGCCCTGGGGGCGCTCGGCCGTTACGCGATCATCAGCCAGCTCGGACACCGGCTGGGCGGGGACTTCCCGGCCGGGACCATCGTGGTCAACGTTTTGGGCTCTTTCATCCTGGGCCTGATCGCGGCACTCACCCTGGGCGCCTGGTCTCCGCCGCCGGAGCTGCACCTCTTCCTCACGGCGGGCCTGCTTGGGGCGCTCACCACCTTCTCCACCTTCGCCCTGGACGTGGCCTACCTGAGCGGCCACCGGGCCTTCGCTCAAGCGGCGATCTACGTGCTCGCCTCCGTCCTGCTCTCGGTGGGCGGCTTCTTCGCCGGCCTGTCCCTGCTCCGCGCGGTGCTGGCGTAAAGGCCGCAAGGCGCGCCATACTTCCTCCCGCGCCATGACCAGGCAGCCATCTTTTCGCATCGGGATCGACCTCGGCGGCAGCAAGATCGAGGCGATCGCGCTGGACGCCGCGGGCGAAACGCGCGCCCGGCACCACGTCCGCACCCCGCGCGAGGACTATCCGGCGACCCTTGCCGCGGTGGCCGATCTGGTCGCACGTATCGAGGGGGAGCTGGGCCGCCGGGGCAGCGTGGGCGTGGGCATCCCCGGCGCCATCTCGCCGGACAGCGGGCTGGTCAAGAACGCCAACTCTACCTGGCTCATCGGCCGGCCCTTCGACCGGGATCTTGCCGCCGCGCTGGGCCGGCCCGTGCGCCTGGCCAACGACGCCAACTGCTTCGCCCTCTCCGAGGCTGTGGATGGGGCCGGCGCCGGCCAGGAGGTGGTCTTCGGCGTCATCCTGGGCACCGGCGTGGGCGGCGGCATCGCCATCAAGGGCCGGCCGCTAATCGGGCCCAACGCCATCGCCGGGGAGTGGGGCCACAACCCCCTGCCCTGGCCGCGGGACGAGGAGCGGCCCGGTCCAAAGTGCTACTGCGGCAAGGAGGGCTGCATCGAGACCTTCCTGTCCGGGCCCGGCCTGTCCCGCGACCATGCCGCCGGCGGCGGGGCCGACCTGCCGGCCGAGGAGATCGCCGCCCTGGCCGGTGACGGCGACCCACTGGCCGCCGCGGCGCTGGAGCGCTACGAAGATCGCCTGGCCCGCGCGCTGGCCCATGTCATCAATCTGCTGGACCCGGACCTGGTGGTGCTGGGCGGGGGACTGTCCAACCTGACGGGTCTCTACGAGGCCCTGCCCCGGCGTCTGCCGGCCTACGTCTTCTCCGACCGGGTCGACACCAGGGTCTGCGCCCCGCGCCACGGGGATTCCAGCGGCGTGCGCGGGGCCGCCTGGTTGTGGGCCGAGGACGAGTTGACCCAGGCCCTTGTGTGATGGTTCCGAAATTCGGCATATTTAATGTGCCGAAATTCGTAAGCTGAATCACACTAGATTCAAATAGTTAGTGGCCTGCTTATCTCTGAAGTTCATCTTATGAACTTCAGAGGCA
>JAZGBC010000251.1:0-3671 GCA_036444495.1 Kiloniellales bacterium | reverse complement strand
GGGCGGCGCCTTCCAGGTCGAGGCCGCCCAAGTCGAGGCCGCCCAAGTCGAGGCCGCCCAAATCGGGACCACTGGTGCCCGCGGGCGCGCGATGGCCGAGCGGGATATAGCAGGCCCTGCCGGGCGCGAGCGCGAGCGAGACCCCGACCAGGTCGGCGCTGAGCGCATCGAGCGAGGTGGTCTCGGTGTCGACCGCGACGCTTCCCTGCTCGGTCGCGGCCACGATCCAGGCCTGGAGCGCCGCCAGGTCCTGGACCAGCTCGTAGTCCGCCGCGCCGGGCTCGGGCGGGGCCGCGGCGCCGGGTGCCGCGCCGGCCTCGCCCTCTTCACCGAGTAGTTCACGCAAGCGCGCGATGATGGTGCGGAACTTATAGCGCTCTAGGAACTCGCGCAGTGCCTTGGGGTCAGGCGAGCGCAGGCGCAACTCATCGAGTGGCACCTCGACCGGCACGTCGTCCTTGAGTGTGACCAGTTTGCGCGAGATGCGCGCCTGCTCAGCGAACTCGATGAGGTTCTGGCGTCGCTTGGGCTGCTTGATCTCCTCGGCGCGTTCGAGCACCGTGTCCAGGTCGCCGTATTCTTCGATCAACTGGGCCGCGGTCTTGATCCCGATGCCGGGCACCCCGGGTACGTTGTCGGTGGAATCCCCGGCCAGGGACTGCACGTCGATGACCTTCTCCGGCGGCACGCCGAAGCGCTCGACCACTTCATCAGGGCCAATAGTGATGTTCTTCATGGGGTCGAACATGGAGACCCCTTCGCCCACGAGCTGCATCAAGTCCTTGTCCGAGGAGACGACCGTTACTTCTTGCCCGCGCTCGCGCGCGAGTCGCGCGTAGGTCGCAATCAGATCGTCAGCCTCATAGTTCTCCATTTCGATGCAAGGTAAGTTGAAGGCACGCGTGGCCTCGCGAACCATGGAGAATTGAGGAATCAGGTCTTCGGGCGGCGGCGGGCGGTTGGCCTTGTAGTCGGGATAAATGTCGTTACGGAAATTCTTGCGCGCGGCATCGAAGATGACTGCGATGTCCTCGGCCTCGGTATCGGCCAGCAGCTTAATCAGCATGTTAGTGAAGCCAAACGCGGCATTCGTGGGCACGCCGTCGGCGCTCATAGGCTCCCGAATGGCGTAATAAGCGCGGAAGATATAGCCCGAACCGTCGATCAGATAGAGGTGGCGGTGATGGGGCTCTGGCGTCTTTGCGGGCTCGGTCATGGCGGGACCAAGAATGCCGGAGCCAAGGCAGGGAGTCGAGGGCGGGAAAGCCTCGGCGGCCCGCATTCCCTGTTTCTACTTGGGCGTCACCTCGGACTTGAAGTCCTCGTACTTGCCGCCGGGCCCGCGCGGGATCTCGTCGTGGTAGCTGAAGGTGATCGGGAAGGGGTAGCCGATGCGTTCGAGCACAATCCCGCGCAGTCTGTCTTCCTCTTCACGCGTCATGGGCCGTGTCACCACCAGGCGCATTTCCAATTTCTCGAGCGACGTTTGAACCAGCTGATACTGGCGCAGGGGCTCGATCTCGTGGTAGCGCGCCTCGCTCAGTCGCGGCCAGACCTGACCGCCGGTCGGCAGGGTGAGCATGTTGCGCGCGCGGCCCGCGATTCTCTTGAGCACGGGCAGCCCCCGGCCGCAGGCGCAGGGCCCGCCCAGCTCGGCGTAGTCCCCCACGACATAACGGATGAGCGGAGAAGCGAAGTTGTGCAGGTCCGTGACCACGACGCGGCCGACCTCGCCAGGGCCGCAGGGCTCGCCGCCCTGGTCAAGAACCTCCACCAGGTGTCCCTCGGCCTGGACATGGTAGTGCTCCGCCTCGGGGCACTGGAGCGCGATGTAGCCGACTTCCTGGGCGCTGTAGATGTCGGACAGCGATACGCCCCAGACTTCGCGGCAGATCTGCCTGAGCCGGGGCGTAACCACCTCGCTTAGCGTGCGCACCTCGCGCAGCCAGGGAAAAGCGATCCCCTGGTCCTGACAGTGGCGGGCGAGCGCCATGAGGTTCGACGGCAGGGTGAGCAGATAATCGGGCCGCTCGCGCAGCAACCATTCCGCCTGCTGCTCGATGGTCGCCGTGACACTGAGCGCAACGCAAGGCCCCGAAGGGTAGACCGCCGCCACGGGCCGGCCCCAGTGCCGCAGGCTGGTCCCCTTGGGATACTGTCCGGCGTCGCCCGGCAGGCTGCGGATGACCGCCAGCTTCGCGCTCAGGTCCCGGCGGTGCCAGATGTGGTCGCGCAGGGTGAAGAGGTCCCAGAAAAGCTGGGTCATGCCCGTGCCCTGGACGACAATCGGCTTGCCGGTCGAGCCCGAGGTGGCGATTTTCTGAACCCGGCCGTGGCCGGGCGGCAGTGCTTTGCTGTACAGGGCCTCGCCTGCGTCCTGGATATCTTCGCGGGTGAGCAGGGGAATCCCGGCCCAGGTTTCTTCGGTAATTGGCGCGCCCGGCTCGATCCCCGCGGCAAGCAGGCGATCCTTGTAGAATGGCACCGTCCGCGCGGCGTGGCCGAGCAGCGCGGTGACTTGGCGAAATTGCTGGGTACGCAGCGTCTCGGGCGGCCACCACTGGCTCGCCTCCAGCTGTTGCAGTAGCGCGAGGCGCCGGGCCCCGTCCGGCCTCGGCAAGGCGGGCCAGAGAATGTCCGCTCGGAACGAATGGGGAATGGGCGGTTCGGCCAGCTTGGAGAGCATGGCCTGCTCTTAGCACAGGCCCGAGTTCATCCCAAGCACGCGCCGGATCGGCGAAACCGCCTAGTGCCCAGCCGCCTTGGCGGCGCCTTGCTTCAGCACGAAGCGGCAGTCGCAATAGGGGCAGTCGATTCCGCCTTGGCCGGCCATGTTGAGCCAGACGCGCGGATGGCCGAGCGCGCCACCGCCGTCGCAATCGACGACCTCGGTATCGACCTCGATCACCTCGGGAGCATCGGTCATGGGCGCCTCGTCTCCATATCCCTTGTCGCGGGCGTACCGCCTCGGGCCCTTGTCGCGGGCGTGCCGCCTCGGGCGTCGGTTGACCGGCGCCGGGGCGGATGATACGCATTGCCGCCGCGCGATCAATGGCCGACACAGGGGCCGACACGGGCGGCCATCTTCCGCCAGCGCGCGCGCCGCAGGATACGCCGCTTTCACCATGCCGAACGACGAGCCCCAGAGCGCGATTCCGGCGGTCGCCACCGCGCCGCCCGAGTACGCGGTGGCGTTGCGCGCCCTGGACAAGCGCTACGCCGCCAGCGGCCACGGCCCGCCCAAGCACGCCCTCATCGAGGTCGATCTCGCGATCCCGCGCGGCGCGCTGTTCGGCCTGCTCGGCCCCAACGGGGCGGGCAAGTCGACGCTCATCAACATCCTGGCCGGGCTGGTCAACAAGACCTCCGGCTCGGTGGCGATCTGGGGCTTCGACATCGACCGGGCGCCGCGCCGGGCGCGCGCGGCCATCGGCGTGGTGCCGCAGGAGCTCAACATCGACCCCTTCTTCACGCCGCGCCAGCTCCTGGAGCTGCAGGCCGGGCTCTACGGCGTGCCGCCCGCGGAGCGGCGCAGCGACGAGATTCTGGGCATCCTCGGCCTGAGCGACAAGGCCGAGGCCTATGCCCGGACCCTTTCCGGCGGCATGCGCCGGCGCCTCATGGTCGCCAAAGCCATGGTCCACGACCCGCCGGTCTTGGTCCTCGACGAG
>JAZGBC010000250.1:0-7350 GCA_036444495.1 Kiloniellales bacterium | reverse complement strand
AGCGAAGAATCTCTACCTCCACGCCGTTCTTGACCGCCTCCTCGGCTCGCGCCATGACCTTGTCCGCCACCGAATCGGAAAGGTAATACTCGCCACAGTTCTCGCAGACGTCGGCGGGGACGTTCTTTGTCACGACAATCGTCTCGCCGCGTTGCAGGGTCACCGTCGCCTCTCCGGGCCGGGTGTCCCCATGTCGGCATAAAACGCAGAGCATCAGAAAACCTTCATCACCTGTCTCTAATAGACCCGCACCTTGGGCGGGAAGGATTGGATCTCGTTGGTGAGCGGCTGGAGTTCGACCGGGCGGTAGGCGATCTCCACCGCGCCGCCCTCATCGCACCGGCTCAGCGTGTGCTTCATCCAGTTCTCGTCGTCGCGTTCGGGGAAGTCCTCGCGCGCGTGCGCGCCGCGGCTCTCTTCGCGGTTGGCCGCCGAGGCCATGGTGACCACGGCCTGATACATCAGGTTGTCGAGTTCGAGCGCCTCCACCAGGTCCGAGTTCCAGATCATCGAGCGGTCCGAGATCTTGATGTCGTCGCACTTGGCCCAGGCTCGGCCCAGCTTTTCGACGCCTTCGTTCAGGATCTCGCCCGTGCGGAACACGGCGGCGTGCTCCTGCATGCAGCGTTGCATCTCCTCGCGCAAGGCAGCGGTCGGGATATCGCCATCGGCATGGCGCAGGCGGTCGAGGCGGTCGAGGGCGGGTTCCTCGGCGTTGGGCGGCAGCGGCATGTGGCTCTCGCCCGGCTTGATCAGCTCGGCGCAGCGCCTGGCCGCGGCCCGGCCGAAGACGACGAGATCGAGCAGCGAATTGGAGCCCAGGCGGTTGGCCCCGTGCACCGAGACGCAGGCCGCCTCGCCGACCGACATGAGGCCCGGGACCACATCCACCCCGCCGGCCTTCTTGTTCTTGTTGGTGACCACCTCGCCGGTATAGAGCGCCGGCACGCCGCCCATGTTGTAGTGGCAGGTGGGCAGCACCGGGATCGGCACCTTGGTGACGTCGACGCCGGCGAAGATGGAGGCGGATTCGGTGATGCCCGGCAGGCGCTCTTCGATCAGCTTGGGGTCCAGGTGCTCGATGTGCAGATGGATGTGGTCGCCCCTCTCGCCCACGCCCCGGCCCTCGCGGATTTCGATGGTCATGGAGCGGCTGACCACGTCGCGGCTGGCCAGGTCCTTGGTGCTGGGGGCGTAGCGCTCCATGAAGCGCTCGCCTTCCGAGTTGGTCAGATAGCCGCCCTCCCCGCGCACGCCCTCGGTAATGAGGCAACCGACGCCATAGATGCCGGTGGGATGGAACTGCACGAACTCCATGTCCTGCAGCGGCAGACCGGCGCGCAGGACCATGCCGCCGCCGTCGCCCGTGCAGGTGTGCGCGCCGGTGCAGGAGAAATAGGCGCGCCCGTAGCCGCCGGTGGCCAGGACCACCATCTTGGCGCGGAAGCGGTGAATGGTGCCGTCGTCCAGGTTCCAGGCCACGATGCCGCGGCAGGCCCCGTCTTCCATCATGAGGTCGATGCCGAAATACTCGATGAAGAACTCGGCGCGGTGGCGCAGGCTTTGCTGGTGGAGTGCGTGCAGCATGGCGTGGCCGGTGCGGTCGGCCGCCGCGCAGGTGCGCTGGGCGATGCCCTCGCCGAAATTCGTCGTCATGCCGCCGAAGGGGCGCTGGTAGATCTTGCCCGCCTCGGTGCGGCTGAAGGGCACGCCGTAGTGCTCCAGCTCCACGACGGCGGCCGGGGCTTCCTTGGTCATGTACTCGATGGCGTCCTGATCGCCCAGCCAGTCCGAGCCCTTGACCGTGTCGTAGGCATGCCAGCGCCAGTCGTCCTTGCCCATGTTGCCGAGCGCCGCCGAGATGCCGCCCTGGGCGGCGACCGTGTGGCTGCGCGTCGGAAAGACCTTGGTCACGCAGGCGGTCTTCAGGCCCGCCTCGGCCAAGCCGAGGGTGGCGCGCAAGCCCGCACCGCCGGCGCCCACCACGACCACGTCGTGGGTATGATCGATAATCTCGTAGGCCGTGGTCATGCCGTAAAGAGCACCAGGAGGACAGAGAGAACGCCTGTCAGCGCGAGCAGGACCGCCGCCGCCTTGACCGCGATCAGGCCGGCGAACTTGGCGGGGCGGTAGTGGACGTAGTCCTCGATAATCACCTGCAGGGCGAGCGCGCCGTGATAGAAGGTCACGAAGACGAGCAGGATGAGCAACGCGGCCACCACGGGCGAGCCCATCCAGTCGCGCAGCGCATAGTAGTCAGCCCCCGCCATGGCGACCAGCGAGGCGACGAACCAGACGGTGAGCGGCACGAGCGCCAGCGCGCTCATGCGCTCGGCCCACCACTGGCCGGTGCCCTCCTTGGCGGAGCCCAGGCCCAGAGCGCGGCGCAGCGGCGAACGCATGCCCATCTAGAGGCCCCCCATGACCGCGTAACCTATGATCCAGCTGAGCAGCGTAAGGACCACAGTGGCGATCATCACCGCCCAGCCCGTGCGGTAGGCCACCGGCAACTCGTAGCCCAACCCCACATCCCAGAAGAGGTGCCGGATGCCGTTGCACAGGTGGTAGAACAGCGCGATCGACCAGCCGAAGAGCAGCAGCCGGCCGAGAATGGAACCGATCAACGCGCGCGCGGATTCATAGGCCTCCGCCCCGGCTGCTACCGAAACCAGCCAATAGACAAGCAACAGCGTCCCCGCGGCCAGCGCCACGCCGGTCAAGCGGTGCAGGATGGACAGAATCGAGGTCAGCTGTGGCCGGTACACCTGAAGATGCGGTGACAGCGGCCGGTTCTGGCTGGTCATCGATGGGCCTCCCGGGAGGCGGGACGAGGCGCGTGAAGCGCGCTTGGCGTGTACGAGGCGGGACCGAATCCCGCCTGCGCTTTTTGGTTTAGACCGCGTTGCAGCATGAGTCAACGCCACCCCCACAACCTCTGGAGAAACTCGAGTCTGTGGATAAAACTGTGGAGAGCTTGTGGGGCATTTGTGATCTAACGGCGCATTTATACACAGGAAAAACATGAGCTTATGGAATTGCTTCTTGCTCCTCCAAAAAAAAGCCGCAACGCTCGATTTGCCACGCGAAAGCGCTGGATCGCCGGCATCGGTGACTGCCGTTGATGGGTTTCGGCCCGGCCACGGTAAGAGCGGACGCCGGTAGTCAGGAACCTTGGGCCTCGTTTCGGGACCTTCGGTTCGGTGGTGGCGGTGAAGCCTGGGCTCGGGTTTTCGCCGCCGGTTCGGAGGGTACGGCAGGCTCGCGCGCCTCCGTCCTTTCGGCGGCGGTCTCGCTCCCTCCCTGCGCGGGAGCCGGGGCCGCGTACCGGGTACCGGGGGATCCTTGGATCTCCCATGGGGTCTGCCGCGTCCGGGTCGCTCCCGGATCCGGAATGTCGCTTCGGGTTCCTCAGTGAATTAGAAGCGCCGGCCGTCCCCAAAAGGCGGATCGCTGAATCCGCCTGGCCCGGTCGACTGGTTCGGTCACGCCGGTGAAGCCAGCCTTCACCCCGGGTCCGCGCCGGCGGCGAAAGGTCTGGATGATGAGTTTGCCGATATCCGCCGAAGGGGGCACGGTTCCGTAAGGGACCGGCGGTCGCGGGGCGGCCGAGTCGCACCGCCAGGTTCGACATCGGTGCCCGGGGACCGGTCTAACTCCCCGCCCCTTGTGCGTGCGGAGCCGGCCACGGCTCCAGAGGCGTCGGGATGTGCTCTTCCAGGGCACGGCGCAGCGGGCTTCCTCCCCCTGCACCCGGCGCCTCATTTTATCACCGCGTTTTGAGGCCAACAAACAGGTTTCCCGCATCGCCCGGCGCCGGGCTGGGCGTTGTCCTCGCGCCGGTCCATCATGGCCGATCCGGTAAAAAGACTTAGGAGCGTCGCGGATGGCGGGCATGCAGTTGAACGGCTATTACCCGGGTGCGATCGGCGAGGTCGTTGCGGCCCACGCCGCCTATTACGCCGAGCATTGGGATTTCGGCCTCGGCTTCGAGGCGAAGGTGGCGCAGGAGCTAGGTGCCTTCCTCGCCGGCTTCGAGGAAGGCCACGACGGCTTCTGGGTCGCGGCCCTGGACGGAGACTTCGCCGGCAGCATATCGATCCACGGCCGGGACGCGGGCGAGCGGGGCGCGCGCCTGCGCTTCTTCATCACCGATCCCAAGTACCAGGGCCGGGGCATCGGCGAGCGCCTGATGCGCGAAGCCATGGCCTTCTGTGATCGGGCCGGTTTCGCGCGCGTCTATCTTTGGACCTTCGAGGGGCTGGACGCGGCGCGCCACCTTTACGAACGGCACGGCTTTCGTCTCTGCCGCGAGGAACCGGGCGACCAATGGGGCAACACGGTCAAGGAACAATCGTTCGAGCGCCTGCGCTAAAATGGGCAGGCTCCGCCCTACCTCCTTGGCATGAGCACCGTGTAATCGAGGTCGAGAACGACCGCGGGATCGGGCTTGCCGTCCGGGCCTGCGAGCGGGAAATCGGCGCAAGCGCGATCCTTGGTGGCGATGGTGCGCAGGCGCAGCGCGCCGAGATCGCTCCGCCCCGGCAGTTCGCTCCTCTCCAGCACCTGGGACCAGGCATAGATGGTATCGCCCGCGAAGCTGGGGTTCACGTGCCGGCCGCCGTTGATCGCGGCCACGCGGAACCCATTGGCCAGGCCGTTGAACGAAAGCGCGCGGGCCAGCGACATGATGTGCCCGCCGTAGACGATGCGCCGGCCGAAGCGGCCCTCCCTGGCCGCCCGCAGGTTGAAATGCACCTTGGCCGTGTTCTGGTAGAGGCGCGTGGCCATCTGGTGCTCGGCCTCCTCGATGGTCATGGCGTCCAGGTGATCGATGCGCTCGCCGGCCGCGTAATCGTCCCAGAGATGGGCGGAGCCCGCGAGCGCGGCGTCGTAAGCGCCCATCTTCAGCCCATCGGGAATGACCAGGTCATCCAGGGCGACCGCCTCGGGAAGATCGGGGACTTCGGCGCCGGGCGCGGGCGAGGCCGGGTCGCGCTTGTTCACCATGACCCAGCGCACGTAGTCGAGCACGCTTTGCCCACGCTGGTTCGTGCCCGTCGTGCGCAGGTAGACCACGCCGGTCTGGCGGTTCGAGTTCTCCTTGAGCCCGATCACCCGGCTTTTGGCGCCGAGCGTATCGCCCGCGTAGACCGGCGCGCCGAAGACGCAGGCCGCGTAGCCCAGGTTTGCCACGGCGTTGAGGGAGACGTCGGGCACGGTCCGGCCGAAGACCAGGTGAAAGACCAGGAAATCGTCCAGGGGCGCGCCGGGCAGCCCCAGGGCGCGGGCGAATTCATGGGAGCTGTTGAGCGCGAAGCGGGAGCCGGTCAGCGCCATATAGAGCGCCCTGTCGCCCTCGCTCACGCTGCGCGGCGTGGCGTGGCCGATCTCCTCGCCCAGGCGGAAGTCCTCGAAGAAACGGCCGGGATCGGTCTTGCTCACGGGGGTCCGCCTTTGCTCGCGCCGTTACGCCGCCGGCCGCGGCCTACTCGGCCGCCGCCGAGGTCTCCAGCGCCTCGATCGCCTCGGCCAGCTCCACCAGGCGCTTGGCATTCTCCACGTGCAGACTCTCGATCAGCTTGCCGTCGACCACCGCGACGCCCTTGCCCTTGGCGCCGGCCTGGGTGTGGGCCTCGATGACGCGGTGGGAGAAGTCCACCTCGCCGGCCGAGGGCGAGAAGACCTCGTTGGCCTTGGCGATGGTCTTGGGATGGATGAGCGTCTTGCCGTCGAAGCCCAATTCCAGGCCCTGGACGCAGGCCTCGGCGAAGCCCTCATCGTCCGACAGGTCGAGATGCACGCCATCCACGATGGCCAGACCGAAGGCCCGCGCGGCGAGCAGGCACAGGCCCATTGAAGTGAGCACCGGCAGGCGCGCATCGGTGTGGCCGGCCTGCAACTCCTTGACCAGGTCCGAGGTGCCCATGACCAGGCAGGAGATGCGCTTGCTCGCGCCGGCCACCGCCTCGGCGTGCAGCATGCCGAGCGGGGTCTCCATCATGCACATGATGCCCAGATCGTCCGGTGCGCCCGCGCCGACCATCTGCATCTCCAGGTCGTGCACCATGGCCGCCGTCTCCACCTTGGGCAGGAGGATGGCGTCCGCCCCGCAGCCGGCCAACGCCGTCAGGTCGTCGTGGCCCCAGGGGGAATCGAGCCCGTTGATGCGCACGATGATCTCGCGGCTGCCGTAGCCGCCGGCCTTGACGCTGTCCACGATCTGCCCGCGCGCCAACTCCTTGGCGTCGGGTGCCACCGCGTCCTCCAGATCCAGGATCAGCGCGTCGGCCGCCAGCGTCCGGCCCTTCTCCAGGGCACGGGAGTTGGAGCCGGGCATATAGAGCATGGATCGGCGCGGTCGGGCGGTCGCGGCCACGGTCTCCCTCCCCTCTTCGCAGGTGCAAAAAACCTGGGCCGACTATACCCAATGGACCGTCCGTGGCAAGTTGGGGGCACCGGTCTCGGGGGTCCGGCGGTCCATGACCATTCTCTCCATCCAGTCCCATGTGGCCTATGGGCACGTGGGCAATTCGGCGGCGGTCTTTCCGCTCCAGCGCCTGGGATTCGAGGTCTGGCCGCTGCACACGGTACAATTCTCCAACCATGCCGGCTACGACGGGCTGAGCGGCGAGGTGTTCCCGGCGCGCCATGTGCGCGACGTGATCGAGGGCATGGCCGCGCTCGGGGCGCTGAGTTCATGCGATGCGGTGCTGTCGGGCTACCTGGGGGAGGCGGCCGTGGGTGGGGCGGTCCTGGATGCGCTCGCCCGGGTGCGAGCGGGAAACCCGGCCGCGCTCTATGCCTGCGACCCGGTGATGGGCGACGGCGGCAAGGGCCTCTACGTGCCGGACGATATCCCGGGGTTCCTGCGCGAGCGCGCCCTGCCCGCCGCCGACATCGTGACGCCCAACGTCTTCGAGCTGGAAATCTTGACCGACACCAAGATCGCCACCTTCGAGGACGCGCTTTCCGCCGGACGGGCGGTGCTCGGGCTCGGCCCTTCGGTCGTGCTGGTTACCAGCCTGCGCCATGCCGAGACCGCGCCCAATAAGATCGAGATATTGGCCGTCACGGCAAAGGGCACCTGGCGCGTGACCACGGCGTTCCTGGAGTTCGAGACCCCGCCCAATGGAGCGGGCGACCTGACCGCCGCGCTTTTCCTCGGCCACTATCTGCGCACGCGGGACGTCAAGGCCGCGCTGGAAGGCGCCGCCGCCGGGGTCTTCGCGGTGATCGCCGCGACGCACGAGGCGGGCACGCGCGAGCTGCAATTGATCGCCGCCCAGGACGAGATCGTGGCGCCGAAGCGGCGTTTCACGGCGGAGCGGGTTGGTTGACTACAGGAAGGGC
>JAZGBC010000249.1:0-3446 GCA_036444495.1 Kiloniellales bacterium | reverse complement strand
GCCTCGAGCTGGACCCGGAGAAACGCGCAGCGGCGCAAGGACCCGGCAAGCAAGACCGCCCGGCGCGGCCGGCGCGGCCCCACGCGCCCAGCGCCGAGGAACTCGCCGCCCACGAGACTTTCCTGGAAAAGATTCCGGATCCGATCTGGCGCCGCTAAGGCGCGATAGCCGCGCGGCCCTAGCCCGTTTTCGGGGCCGCGGGCTTCCCGCCGTCCGCATCCGGGGCCGCGGGCTCCTCGGCGTTTGCGGCCTGGGCCGCGGGCTCCTTGGCGTTTGCGGCCTGGGCCGCCACCATCTTGCGGTGCTCGTAGAACTGCTTGAAATCGATCGGATTGATCACCAGGGGCGGGAAGGCCGCCTCGCGCGTCACATCCGCCAGGATGGCGCGCGAGAAGGGAAAGATATACCGCGGCACCTCGGTCACCAGCAGTTGCTCGACCACATCCTCGGGCACCGACTCGCCGAGCGTGACGATCGCCGCGTGATCCAGCTCGACCAGGAACGCAACCATTTCACCGCATACGGCCTTGGTGTGCAGGGAAAGCACCACTTCGTAGCTGCGGTCGTGCAGATGGGTCGGCGTCACGTCCAGGTTGAACGTGATGTCCGGCGGCGCCTCGGTGATCTTCGCGTAGACCTCCGGCGCGTTCGGGTTCTCGAACGACAGGTCTTTGATGTACTGCGTGTTGATCAGCAGCGTCGGGGTTTGATTCTCGGCCATGGAAGGCTCCCTCCTGGTCGGGCGGCTTGGCTATCACGGATCGCGGGGGCGCACAACAGGGGCTGAAAAGGACCCGGTCCCCGGGTGGTGGCCTAGGATTCCCGCGGGTCGAACGGCAGAAGGGTGCCGTTGGTGACCTCCTGGCCGGTCAGGGCCCGGATGAAGCCCCAATGGGAGACGACCGCGACATGGCGCCAATCCTCCCCATCCGCCGTCAGCGCGCGAAACGCGGCGCAGCGGCCGTGCAGCTCCGCTTCGGATTCCTCCGGCTCGGGCCACCAGCGTTCGGGCAACTCACCGAAATCGAATTCGGGCCAGCGCGCGCCGAGTTCCGAACGGGGCGTGCCGATATCGCAGGTGAAATAGGTGCGCTCGCGCACCAGCGGCTCTACCTCGACCGGCAGACTCAGGTGTTGGGCGACGATCTCGGCGGTGTGCAGGGTGCGGGAATAGGGGCTGGCGACGATGCGCCGGATATCGCGGTCCGCTAAGGTCCGTGCCGCAGCCTCTGCCTGGCGCAGCCCTGTTTCGGTCAGCCCCGGATCGATGATACCCGGATCCTCGCGGGTCACGTTGAAGATTACGTTGAACTGGGATTCCCCGTGCCGGACCAGGATCATCGCGGCAGCCTCGGGGGCCGTGGGGGGCCGTCTTCCGGCCGCTCGTCCCGCTTGGTCTCGTCGCTGAAGTCTCCGTCGATGATCGGGCCGCTGTCCTGGCGGACCTCTTTACCGTCGATGATGATCCGGGTCTGGGCGTGGGCCTTGATATGGCGGGCGAGGAGCCGGCGCAAGTATTCGCGAAACGGCGCCAGGAACAGCAGGAATCCGGCCGTATCGGTGATGAATCCGGGAGTCAGCAGCAAGGCGCCGGCCAAAAGCAGGCAGGCGCCGTCGAATAGCTCGTGGGCGGGCAATTCACCCCGTTCCACCTGGTCGCGGGCGCGCATGAGCGTGGCCAGGCCCTGGGCCCGGAGCTGCCAGGTGCCGAGGACGGCCGTCAGCACCACGAGCCCCAGAGTCGGCCAAAGTCCCAGAAAACCGCCGACTTCTATGAAGATCGCGATTTCCAGGATCGGCACGCCGATAAAGACGGCGAGGAGAAGTATGCCCATGCTTGCTCTTTCCCCGGTGGTTCCTTATTTACTTTTGAGTAACGGCGCGCCTCTACAAGGTCTAAGTAGCAAATTCAGCTCGCCGCCGGGCCGAAACGCACGGGCGATTTTATGGGTAACGGTTTCCAGTTCCTGGATATCATTCTTTTCGCCGCGGTTGCAGCGTTTTTCGTGCTGCGCCTGCGCGGCGTGCTGGGCAAGCGGTCCGGGCACCAGAAGCCGCCGCGCGGGCATGACCGTCTCGGCAGGCGCCGGAGCGGCGAGGAGGACGAGGACAAGGTGATCCCGCTGCCCGGCCGCACGCAGGAGCGGTCGGCGGACGAGGCGGAGGAGTCCGCCGAGGAGTCCGCCGAGGCGGCCGCGGAAGCCGCGGCAGCGGAGGAAAGGGCCGAAACGCCGCTCGCGCTCGCGCTTCTGAAAATCAAGAGGGCGGACAAGTCCTTCGACGAGACAACGTTTGAGGAGGGCGCGCGGGCCTGTTTCGAGATGGTGATCGACGCCTTTGCCGCGGGCGACACGAAGACGCTCCGGCCGCTGCTCTCGAACGACGTCTACGGCGATTTCGCCGGCGCCATCGAGGAACGCCAGGAAAACGGCGAGGTCCTGGAGACCAGCCTGGTCGGCATCTCCCCGCCGGAGATCGTGGAGGCGGAGCTGCAGGGACGCACCGCCTTCGTCACCGTCAAGTTCGTCTCCGAGCAGGTCAACGTGGTGCGCGACAAGCAGGGCGAGGTGGTCGACGGCGACCCCAATCACGTGGCCAAGATCACCGACCTCTGGACCTTCGCCCGCAACACGCGCAGCCGGGATCCGAACTGGACCCTGGTGGCGACCCAAAGTCCCAACTGACCGGAAACGCCCGGGGGCGGCCCGCGTGCGCGCGATGGCAACAGGCCCTTCTCCTGATATTTCCCGTGACCGGCGCCTGACAGCGCCCTGGCCGAGCGCCCTGGCGCTCTTCGCCGCCGGCCTGCTGCTTCTCGCCTGCGAGAAAAAGCCCCCGCCCGGCGAGCTGCCGGACAGGCTCGTCCTGACGCCTGTGTCCTACACGGCACTTCCCGGCTGGCCGGCGGACAGTCAGTCCGAGGCCCTGCCGGCCCTGGCGCGTTCCTGCGCGCGGCTCGAGAGCCAACCCGACGACCGGCCGCTCGGCCCCGGCGGGTTGGCCGGGACGGTCGCCGACTGGCGCCCGGCCTGTGCGGCGCTGGCGCAAGTTCCGCCCGGCGACGACGGGGCGGCGCGCGCCGCCTTCGAGGCCTGGTTCGTCCCCTTCCAGGCGCGCAACAACGATTCCGAGACCGGGCTCTTCACCGGCTATTACGAGGCGGAGTTCGAAGGCGCGCTCTTTCCCGGCGGGGAGTACGGCGCCCCCCTCTACGCCCGGCCGGACGATCTGGTCACGGTCGAGTTGGGCCTGTTCCGGGCCGATCTGAAAGGCGAGCGTCTGGTGGGCCGGGTGAAGGACGGACGCCTCGTGCCCTACTTGAGCCGGGCCGATATCGACGGCGGCGCCCTGGACGGCCGGGGGCTCGAGCTGCTCTGGTCCAACGATCCGGTGGACGTCTTTTTCCTGCAGGTGCAGGGCTCGGGCCGGGTGCGCCTGCCCGACGG
>JAZGBC010000248.1:0-3800 GCA_036444495.1 Kiloniellales bacterium | reverse complement strand
GCGGCCACGGTCACGGTGGCCGGGTGGCCGAAGCCGGAGAAGGCCTCGTTCCCCGGCACGACCCCGGCCGCAACAGCCACGATCAGCGCGCTGAAGGCGACCACGTCGAAACGCCAGCGGCCCCAGGCAAGCAGCACGAAAAGTGCCGCGAGGATGACGAACAGCGTGATCTGCTCGGTGGTCATGCCCGCTTTTTGGCCGAAAGTGCTCGCCGCCGCAAGCGCGGAGGAGCGGCGCGTCCTAATTCTGGTTCGCTTGTCTCCGCTGCTCGGACCTCGTGCTTCGTCCCTCGACTAGCTCGGGATGAGGAAGCTCAGCATGAGGTCCTTATCCCGAGCCAGCAAAAGCCCTCATCCTGAGCCTGTCGAAGGATGAGGGCCGGAACGGCTTAACGCCGTTGCGGTCTCAGGCCGGTTCCGGCTCCTTGGCGAGCTCGCGCAGCTCGGTTTTCAACACCTTGCCGTAGTTGTTCTTGGGCAGGGCCTCGACAAAGCGGTAGACCCGCGGCCGTTTGAAGCGCGCGATGCGTTTCAAGCACAGCGCGTCCAGTTGGCCGGGTTCCACGGTCCGGTCCGGGCGCGCCACGACGAAGGCGATCACCTCCTCGCCCCACTCGGGGTGCGGGCGGCCGATGACCGAGCATTCCAGCACCCCCGGGTGGCCCAGCAGGATCTCCTCGATCTCGCGCGGGTAGATGTTGGCGCCGCCGCTGATGATCACGTCCTTGGAGCGGTCCTTCAGCGTCAGGTAGCCGTCCTCGTCCAGGACTCCCAGGTCGCCGGTATGCAGCCAGCCGCCGCGCAGGGTCTCGGCGCTGGCCTCCGGATTGTCCCAATAGCCGGGCATGACCGACTCGCCGCGCAGCAGCACCTCGCCCAGCTCGCCTCGCGGCAGGGCCCGGTCCTCGCCATCGGCGACCCGCAGCTCGACCACGGCCTGCGCCCGGCCGACCGAGGCCAGGCGCGCCTCGTAGCGCGGGTGCGCCTCGTCCGCGTGCTCGGCCTTGGACAGGGTGGTGATGGTCATGGGGCTTTCGCCCTCGCCGTAGATCTGCACGAAGCGGTTGCCCAGGCGCGCCATGGCGCGCTTCAGGTCCGCCACGTACATGGGCCCGCCGCCGTAGATCACGGTCTTGAGGTTCGCGGCCGTGGCCTCCGTGGCCTCGGGGTGGTCCACCAGGCGCTTGACCATGGTCGGCGCCATGAACATGGAGACCCCCCGATGATGGCCGAGCAGGGCGAAGACCTCGGCCGGGTCGAACTGGCCGCTCTCGGGCACGATCTGGCAGGCGCCCGCAATGACATGGGGCAGGATGTAGAGCCCGGAGCCGTGGGACATGGGCGCGGCATGCAGGATGGCGTCCCGGGGCGCGATGGAATCCACGTCCGCGAAGTAGCCGAGCGACATGGCTAAAAGATTGCGGTGCGTCAGCATGGCGCCCTTGGGCCGGCCCGTGGTGCCGCTGGTGTAGAACAGCCAGGCCAACTCGTGTCCGTCGCCCGCCGGCAGTTCGGCGGGTTCTCCCTCGAATAATCGCCGGTACGCGGCCGAGGGCGCCGCCGGCTCGCCGATGTCGATCAGCTCGACGAAGCCGGGCAGGCCCTCGGTCTCCGGGCCGATTGCCGTCGCCAGCTTGCCGGTGCAGAAGCACAGCCGCGCGCCGCTCTGCTCCAGGATGTAGCGCACCTCGGCCGGATGCAGCTTGGCGTTGACCGGGACGGCGGCCAGGCCCGCGTGCCAGCATCCGAAGAGGAGCTCGACCACCGCGGGGCCGTTACGCATGACCAGCGCCACACGCTCGCCGGGCGCCAGCCCATAGCGCCCGCGCAACTGCCCGGCAAGTACGGCGGCCCTATGGGCCAGTTCGCCGTAAGAGGCCTGGACGGCGGTACCCAGCGCCAGCGCCGGGGCCTCGCGGTCGCGCGCTGCGCTGCGCGCGAGCAGTTGGGCGAAATTCATGCCGCTCCTCTTCTTGCTGTTTTGAGTTTTTCCTTTTTGCCGGCCGGAAACCAGGGGATTTTACGGGCGCGGGCTGGCCTCCGGCGGGGCCGCTTGCTATACCGGAACTCACGGTCGTTCCGGTCCCGGGGCGGCCCGATAAGGAACAGGCTAGAGATGCATTTCGCCAAGCAGGCCTGGCAGCATCTCCGCAGCAGTTGGGCCGCCCTCGGCGGACCGCTGCTGGGGCTCCTTTTCGCCGGCTTGCTGCTTCTGCCGGTCTTGAGTGCGGCGCAGGATCTCCGCTTCTTCCGCATCGGCACGGGCTCGACCGCGGGCACCTACTTCCCCATTGGCGGACTCATCGCCAGCGCCATCAGCAAACCGCCCGGCAGCCGGGAGTGCGAATCAGGCGGCTCCTGTGGCGTGCCGGGGTTGATCGCGGTGGCGCAGTCGACCCGGGGCTCGGTCGCCAACATCCTGGGCATCAACGACGGGAGCCTGGATTCAGGCCTGAGCCAGGCCGATGTCGCCTATTGGGCCTACAACGGCCAGGGGGTGTTCAAGGCCTGGGGGGCCTTCACCAAGCTGCGCACCATCGCCAACCTCTTTCCCGAATCGATCCATCTGGTGGTGCGCCGGGACACGGGCATCTTCAAGGTCCAGGACCTCAAGGGCAAAAGGATTTCGCTCGACCGCGAGGGGTCGGGCACGCGGGTCGACGCCCTCCTGATCCTCGAGGCCTACGGCATCGGCCAGGAGGATATGCAGGCCGCGTCCCTTGCCGTCGGCGACGCGGCGGACCTTTTGCGCGAGGGCGAGTTGGACGGCTTTTTCATGGTGGTGGGCACGCCCGCCACGGCGATCACACTTTTGGCCGAGGATTCGCTCATCACCCTGGTGCCCATCACCGGGCCGGAGGCGGACAAACTGCGCGCGGCCTATCCCTTCTTCGCCAAGGACCGGATCGAGGCCGGGACCTACTTCAACGTGCCGGCCACCGAAACCCTGTCGGTCGGCGCCCAGTGGCTGGTTTCGACCGACACGCCGGCCGATCTGGTCTATGAGATTACCCGCGCACTATGGCACGAGAACACCCGCCGGCTGCTCGACCGGGGCCACCCCACGGGCCGACGGATCCAACCGGCCTCGGCGCTCTCGGGCCTGGTGATTCCCCTGCATCCCGGCGCCCGGCGCTATTACAGCGAGGCCAAGACCCCCTTCCCGGGCAAGAGCGAATAAGCGCGCTTTCAGGCACTCTGAAGCTTGGAGGGATCGATCTCCCAGGGTTCTTCTTGGGCGGCGGCGATCCAGTCGCCCATGGCCGGCCAGGCCATGACCGAGTCCCGGTAAGCCGCGGCCCGCTCCGGCAGGGGTATGGCGTAGGTGACGAAGCGGGTTACCACGGGGGCATAAAAGGCATCGGCCGCGCTAAAGCCGCCGAAGAGGAAATCGCCGCCGCCCCCGAAACGCTCCCTGCAGTCGCTCCAGATGGCCAGGACCCGCTCGATCTCCGCGGCCAGATCAGGGCCGGGTGCTCCATCCTGCGGCCCGCGCGGGCGCTTGAGGTCCATGGGCAGGCGCTCGCGCAGGACCGGGAAACCGGCGTGCATCTCGGCTGATACCGCCCGCGCCCGGGCACGCGCGGCCGGCTCCTCGGGCCAGAGACCCGCGTCCGGATAGCGCTCGTGCAGGTATTCGGCGATGGCCAGGCTGTCCCAGACGGTCAGATCGTCGTCCATCACCGCGGGCACCCGCCCGCTCGGGCTGTGGGCCAGGATTTGGGCCTTGGTCCCGGGCAGATCCAGCGGGATGACCAGCTCGGTAAAGGCGGCGCCGGTTTGCCTGGCCAGGAGCCAGCC
>JAZGBC010000247.1:0-3695 GCA_036444495.1 Kiloniellales bacterium | reverse complement strand
GGGATCGGCGCGTTATCGAAGCCCTGCGGCGCGGCCGGGCCCATGGTCGGGTGCTCGAAGACCGGCGCAATCGTGATGCGCATCTGGTAATCCGCCGGCTCGCTCGCCGCCTTGAAGCGCATGGTGGCCCGCCTGCCGCGCACGGACATGATGTAATAGCCGTTGGGCGTGCCGTCGGCCTGCAGGGCGATGGGGATGCCGCGCGTATCCAGCGGCCCGCTCCACCAGCCGCCCGAGGCGGCGGCGATGACGTGCTGGTGCAACGGCTCCGGTCCCGTGAAGCCGTCCTCCGGTCCGAAATACCTGTGCAGGACGCTCTGCCAGTGCCCGGCGATGGAGAAGACGTGCTCACGCCCCGAGAGCAGCGCGAACAGCGCCTCCCGGTTGGCGACATTCAATGTCGGATTATCCGGTCCCGGCGTGTGCAGCTGGATGTGCATGCCGACTACGACCAGCTTGTCGGCGGGCACGAAGCTGAGATCGTTGGCCAGCCAATCGAGCTGGACCTGGGAAATGCGCCCCTCGTAGGTCCCCGCGCCCCAGGCGTTGGGCTCGCTGCGGCCGGCGTTGCGGCCGTGGTAGACCACGCTGTCCAGCATGACGAAATGCACCTGGCCGTAGTCGAAGGAGTAGTAGGTGGGGCCGTAGGTGCGCTTGAAGGTCTCCAGCGAGTGGCGGTCGTCGGGCGACAGGAAGTTGAGGTCGTGGTTGCCCGGCACGTTGTACCAGGGAATGCCGATGCGCCCGATGATGCCGTTGTGCCGCGGATAGAGGGTCAGGTCGTCGTAGATGACGTCGCCGGCGGTGATGCCGAAGACCGCATCCGTGCCGACCAGCTCGGCCACCACGTCGTCGCGCAGGTAATCCAGCTCGGCCGGTGTCTGCGCCTGGGTGTCGGCGAACCAGATCACCTTGAAGTCGTCGGGCTCGGGCGATTTCGCGAGCGGGAAGTCGATCGAGTCGGGCAGGGCGCCGGTCGGCGCCACGCCGCCGAAGCGCAGGCCGAATTCGGCCGGCGTGCCGTCGGGGTCGTGGATGTAATGGAACCGCGGCAGATTGTCCTTGCCGAGCGGTACGGCGTAGCCCGCCGGCTTGGTGATGAAGAGGACATTGCCCTCGGCGACCGGCAGGCTGTAGCCGCCGCCGGGCCCGCTCTGCACCACCTCGCGCCCGTTCGAGACCGAAACCCCGGCGATGCCCGGCTCGCCGCCATCGCGCGCGCCGTTGCCGTTCAGGTCCTCGAAGACGACGCCCGCCGCGATCTCCCCCGCCGCGGTTTCCCCCGTGGCGGCCTCACCCGTGGCGGTTTCCCCCGCCGCGGTTTCCCCCGTGGTGGCCTCACCCGTGGCGGCCTCGCCGGCGGCCGGCGGTTGGCCGGCGGCCAGCGGCCAGGTGCTGAGCAGAAGGGCCAGGGCCGCGCTTACAAGGGGGGCCGCTCGGACCCGTTTCGCGCTTTTCATGTTTTAGTTCCCTGTTGCAGTCCCGCCGCCGATTTCCGACCGTGGGGCGTGGTCCTTAACATTGTCTTACCGCGAAGTCTTACCCCAGGTGGCTCTGGTGCCAACGCCAGGCGTCGGCGATCTGGGTCTCCAGTTCGCCGCGTTTCGGCGCCCAGCCGAGCAGCGCGCGGGCGCGCGCCGGGTCGGCCACGAGCCGGGCCGGATCGCCGGGCCGGCGTGGAGCCGTCAGGACCTCGAAATCCCGGCCGGTGACCCGGCGCGCGGTCTCGATCACCTGGCGCACGGAAAAGCCCTCGCCGTTGCCCAGGTTGAGGACGGCGGTTGCGCCGCCGCCTTCCAGGTGCCTGAGCGCCAGGACGTGGGCCTCGGCCAGATCGGTCACATGGATGTAGTCGCGGATGCAGGTGCCGTCGGGCGTGTCGTAGTCGTCGCCATAGATCTTGATGTGGGCTCGCTGTCCCAGGGCCGTCTGAAGTACCAGCGGAATAATATGGGTTTCGGGGTCGTGATCCTCGCCGCTGCGCCCCTCCGGGTCGGCCCCGGCCACGTTGAAGTACCTGAGCGCGGCATAGGCGAACCCCTCGTGCGCCGCCGCGGTATCGCGCAGGATCCATTCGGTCATCAGCTTGGAGGTGCCGTAGGGGTTGATCGGCCGGGTCTGGGCCTCCTCGGGGATGGGCACCTCGTCGGGCATGCCGTAGACCGCCGCGGTTGAGGAGAAGACGAAGCGGCCGATGCCCGCCTCCACGCAGGCCTGGATCAGGCTCCGGCTGGCGCAGGTGTTGTTGCGGTAGTACTTGAGCGGGTCGGCGACGGACTCGGCCACCTCGATGCTGCCGGCGAAGTGCACCACGACCGCCACGCCGTGATCCTGCAGCACCCGGGAGACCAGGGCCCGGTCGCCGGCGCCGCCCTCGACGAAGGCCACGTCCCCGGGCACGGCCTCGCGCCGGCCGCTGGAGAGGTCGTCGAGCACCACCGTCTCGTAGCCGGCCGCGCGGAAGGCCAGGACCGCGTGGCTGCCGATGTATCCGGCCCCGCCGGTGATCAGGACGCTGCTCATGTCCGGTACCAGATCAACTCGCGGCCATTGATGGTCTCCCTGCGCTCGATGCGCGCGTGGGCGCCGAGACACTCGATGAAGCGCTCCAGGCTATAGTCCTCGAAGATATCGGCGCGCAGCCGCAGCATGGTTTGCACCGTTTCGTCGTCCTTGGGCGTGAACTCGACCACGCCGCTGCGTCCCTGCTCGGTGAGCCAGCGCGCGATCCTGGGCAGCGGCAGATTACGGGCGATCGCCAGATGGTGCGTGAACGCCAGCGCCAGGACGGCATCGGCCGGCCCCCGCCCGGTCATGCCTTTGCGTTCCTCCTGGGCCCAGCCCTGGTCCGGGGCCGGGTTGGCGGCGTCGAAGAAAAGCGGCGTGAACGCCAGATTCCGACTACCGGCGCGGACGAAAGCGGCATCGAGCGCCCCCTGATCGAAGTCCCAGCCAACCACGTATTTCGCGCCCGCGGACAGGGCGGCCTCGGTGTAGTCCCCCGCATTGCAGCCGAAGTCCCAGACCATCGCGGGCTTCTGCCCGGCGATGAAGGTGCTGACGAAGTCGCGCTTGGCGGCCGCCTCTTCCGGGCTATAAGTGTTTTCCAGGCTGTAGTTCTGCCAGGCCGTGGGCGTCTTGTCCTTGGGCTCCAGTCGCTCGATCCAGCCGCGCAGCCGCGAGAGCATCCCCTCGAAGGCCGGCCGCGGCAACTTCGCCTTTTTCAGGGTGCTCTGGTCCAACTCGATGTTGCCGCGCCGGGCCGAGGTCTCGAACCGGCTGGGCAGCACGAGATGAGACAGCACGTTCCAGGACAGCTTCTGACGCAGCGACAGCAGGCGGGTGAATTCGCTCACCGAAATCCCCTCCAGCGCGCCCCGGTACCAGGGGTTGTGGGGCGTTCCGAACAGGGCGCGCAGCAGGAGGGGAACGAGGAACTGCTCGCAGAACTGACGGTGCCCGGCCCAATACTCGCCTTCCTGGTAACGGCGGAACGACAGGGTGTCGATGAACAGCGGTTTGGCGCCTACGAACTGCACGTTGTAGGCCGAGGCATCGGACAGGGTAACGCCGCGTTTCAGGGCGGCGAGATGCACGTCCAGATGCAGCAGCGCCGCGGCCTTGAGCGCGCGAAAGCACCATTCGTAGGGATAGGAGATAAAGGGCAGTCGCGGGTGTTCGAGAAGATAGCGCGC
>JAZGBC010000246.1:0-3395 GCA_036444495.1 Kiloniellales bacterium | reverse complement strand
GATGGGCTCGTTCTGACAGACCAGGCAGCGGATTTCCTGCGACAGCGCCCGGGCGCGCGCTTCCAGCACCGGATCCTCGAGCATCTCGTCCGGCTCCACGGCCCAGACGGGCGCGGCCAGGAGGAAGACAAGGGCCAGGACCAGCGCCCTCATCGCGAAAGCTCCCGGACCAGCGGCAGGATGACTTCGGTCATGACATAGGCGTCCACCGCGCCCACGTGGCGGTAGCGGATGCGTCCCGTTCCATCCACGATGAAGGTCTCGGGCAGGCCGTAGACGCCCCAATCGATGCCCACGCGCCCGTTTACATCGGCGCCGATCGCCTGGTAGGGGTTGCCCAGTTCGGCCAGCCAGGTGCGCGCCTCCAGCGCCTTGTTCTTGTAGTTGATGCCCACCAGGCGCACGCCCATCTTCTCGGCCAGCATGGTCAGGAACTTGTGCTCCGCGCGGCAGGGCAAGCACCAGGACGCGAAAAAGTTGACCAGGGTCACCTCGCCGGTCCTGAGGTCGGCGGAGCCGAGGCCGGGCCCCGCCATGCCCTCGATGGGCGGCAGGTCGAATTCGGGCACCGGCTTATCGATCATCACCGAGGGCACGGCGCGCGGGTCGCGCTCCGGGTTCAGACCCCAAAGGAAATAGCTCGCGATCACCGCGAAGATGAGCACCGGGACCAGGTAGAGCAGCCGCTGAGGCAGTTTGGAGGCTGGACTTTCCGCCGCCATGTTCAGGCCCGCGCCGCGGCCGCGCCCAGCGGCGCCTTGCGCCGGCGCGTGGGCGCGCCGACCCTGAGCCGCCGGTCGGAGAGCGATACCATCCCGCCCAGCACCATGATGAGCGCGCCGGCCCAGATCCAGGGCAGCAGCGGCTCGTGGAAGATGCGCACGGTCCAGCCTCCCTTGCCGTCGGAATCGCCGATCACGGTATAAAGATCCGCCAAGCCCGTGGTGTGGATGCCGGCCTCGGTGGTGGGCATGTTCTGGACCGGATAGAGGCGTTTCTCGGGCGTCAGCCTGGCCACGAGCCGGCCGTTGCGGGTCACCGTGAAGGTGGCCATGGTGCTCGTGTAGTTCCACCCCTTCCGCGGGTCTACGTCGAACTCCTGCACACCGTCGAAGGTGTAGGTGTAGCCGGCGAGTTGCAGTTGCTCGCCCGGGCGCATGACGCGCACCGCCTCCTCCTTCCAGGCGCCCGAGGCGGTCATGCCGGCAATGGCAATGGCCAGGCCCGCATGCGCGAGCGTCATGCCGTGGGCGGCGCGCGGCAGGCGGCGCGCGCGGCGCAGGCTATCGCCCGGGGATGTTTGGAACAGCTTGATCCGCCCGGCCCATTCGAGAAGCGCGCCCAGGAAAAGCCAGGCGGCCAGTCCCATGGCGATAAGCGCGAGCACGGGCCCGCCTTGGAGATAGAGCGCGAGGAGCACGGCGGCGGCGGCGGCGGCGAAGGCGAGCTTGAGCCGCCCGAGCACGCCCATGAGGTCGCTGCGCTTCCAGTGCAGGAAGGGTCCGAGCGCCATGGCGGCGACGAGCGGCGCCATCACGGGCGCGAAGGTCTTGCTGTAGAAGGGCGGCCCGATCGAGATCTTGGCGCCGGTAAAGGCCTCCAGGAACAGGGGATAGAGCGTGCCCAGGAAGACCGTGGCGCAGGCCACCGACAGAAGCAGGTTGTTGAGCACCAGCGCTCCCTCGCGGCTGACCGGCGCGAACAGCCCGCCCGCCTTGAGCGCGGGCGCACGCAGGGCGAAGAGCAGCAGCGAGCCGCCGATGGTGATGCTGAGCAGGATCAGGATGAAAAAGCCGCGCTCGGGATCGGTGGCGAAGGCGTGCACCGAGGACAGCAGGCCCGAGCGCACGATGAAGGTGCCGATGAGCGACAGCGAAAAGGTCAGGATGGCGAGCAGGATGGTCCAGGCCTTGAGCGCGTCGCGCTTCTCCACCACGATGGCCGAATGCAACAGCGCCGTGCCCATGAGCCAGGGCATGAAGGAGACGTTCTCCACCGGATCCCAGAACCACCAGCCGCCCCAGCCCAGCTCGTAATAGGCCCACCAGGCGCCGAGCGCGATGCCGCCGGTCAAGAAACACCAGGCGGCCAGCGTCCAGGGCCGCACCCAGCGCGCCCAGGCCGCGTCCACCCGGCCCTCGAGGAGCGCGGCGATGGCGAAGGAAAAGGCTATGGAGAAGCCGACATAGCCCATGTAGAGCATGGGCGGATGGAGCGCGAGCCCCATGTCCTGCAGGAGCGGGTTGAGGTCGCGCCCGTCGAAGGGCGGGGGAAAGACGCGCATGAAGGGGTTGGAGGTGAAGAGGCTGAAGGTCAGGAACCCCGTGGCGATCCAGGCCTGCACCGCGAGCACGCGCGCGCGCAAGGATGGCGGCAAGTTTCTGCCGAAGGCCGCCACCGCTGCCCCGAATACGGCCAGGATCAGCACCCAGAGAAGCATGGAGCCCTCGTGGTTGCCCCAGACGCCGGTAATCTTGTAAATCAGCGGCTTGGCCGTGTGGGAGTTGCGCACCACGTTCACCACCGTGAAGTCCGAGGTGACGAAGGCGTACATCAGCGCGAAGAAGGCGAGCGCGACGAAGAGCAGTTGCAGATAGGCGCTCGGCACGGCCAGCGCCATCCAGCCGGTCCGGCCGCGGTGCGCGCCCCAGGCCGGCACGACGCCCTGCACCAGGGCAACCGCGAGCGCCAGGATCAGCGCGAAATGGCCGAGTTCGGGAATCACTCCGCGCCCTCCCCCTTCCACTGGCCGGCCTTCTTGAGCGCGTCGGCCACCTCGGGCGGCATATAGGTCTCGTCGTGCTTGGCCAGTACCTCGCGGGCGACGAATTGGCCGCCGGGGCCGAGCGTGCCTTCGGTCACCACGCCCTGACCCTCGCGGAACAAATCGGGCAGGATACCCTTGTAGGTGACCGGCACGCTCGCGGCCAGATCGGTGATCCGGAAGGTGACCGTCAAACCATCGTCCTGGCGTTTCACCGAGCCCTCCTCGACCAGGCCGCCCAGGCGGATCGAGCGCCCGGCAGGCGCCGTGTTCAGGTCGCTGGGTGAATAGAAGTAGCGGATGTTCTCCTGCAGCGCGGTCAACACCAGCGCCGCCGCGCCGCCGAGCAGCAGCATCCCGGCCAGGACCATGTAAAGACGCCGCCGCTTACGGGTCACGGGGTAGCCTCCTCCCCGCCCGGGGTCCCCGCCGTTCCCCGCCGCGCCGAGCGCCCCGGCGGCGGTAGCTGCGCTTCGCTCAGTTTACGCTCGAGCCGGCGCAGGCGGGCCAGGCTGGCGACCAACAGCCAGATCATGACCAGCGCGGTCACGCCGTAAGCGGGCCAGACGAAGGCCCCATAGCCGCCCATGGCGAAAAAGCCTTCCGGCCCGGTCATGGTCTCGCTCCGCTG
>JAZGBC010000245.1:0-2503 GCA_036444495.1 Kiloniellales bacterium | reverse complement strand
CCCTCGATATCGGCGTAGAACTGGGCCACCGTGAAGGCGCCGTCCAGGATGTAGCTTTCCAGCTTGGAGATGTTCACCCCATTGGTGGCGAAGCCGCCGAGCGACTTGTAGAGCGCGGCGGGCACCGAGCGCACCCGGAACACGAAGGTGGTGATGACCGGCCCCTCGGCCGGGTCGGGATCGATCGGATCCTTCGCCATGATGATGAAGCGCGTGGTGTTATGTTCCGTATCCTGAACGTCGCGCTTCAGGCTCTGGAGCTTGTAGATCTCGCCGGCCAGTTCGGAGGCGATGGCCGCCTGGCCGGGATCGCCGCGCTCGGCCACCTCGGCCGCCGCGCCGGCCGTATCCACATGGACGACGGGCTTGAGGCCATGCCCGCGAATGAACTTGCGGCACTGGCTGAGCGCCTGCACGTGGCTGTGGACCTCCCGGACCGTATCCATGCTGGCGCCTTTCGGCGCGAGCAACTGATGGTCCACCTTCTGGAAGTGCTCGGCGACGATGTGCAGGCCCGATTCGGGCAGCAGATGGTGGATGTCGGCCACCCGCCCCGCGCTCGAATTCTCGATCGGGATCATGGCGAGGCCCGCGCGCCTCTCGGCCACGGCGGCGAAGGTGTCCTCGAAGGACTCGCAAGGTAGGGTGGTCATCTCCGGATAGACCGCCCGGCAGGCCATATCCGAGTTGGCCCCCAGGACACCCTGGAAGGCGATCATGTTTTTCGGATCGGCGGCTTTGGCCATGGGACGTGTCGCAACGATATTCGGGAAAACCGGGTTCAACCCTCGGCGGGCGCCAGAATCTCGCGGGCGCGCGCCAAGTCGGCGGGAGTATCAACACCGAGGGGAACAGTGTCAACGAGGGCCACGTCGATGCGCATGCCCGCCTCCACGGCGCGCAACTGCTCCAGGCGCTCGCGCTTCTCCAATGCGCTGGCCGGCAGGCCGACGAAGCGCGCCAGCGCCGCCCGGCGGAAGGCATAGATCCCGATGTGGTGGTAGAGCGATGGGGCGGCCTCCCCGCCATCCGGGGGCTCGCCCGTGCGGCTGAAATAACGCGCGCGGGCCAGCGGCGGAGCTCCGGCCGCGGCGGAGGGGAAATCGGCGGCCACCTTGACCACGTTGGGATCGCCGCGCTCGCGCGCCTCGGCAAACTCGGCCGCCAGGGTGGCGATATCCACCTCGGGCTCTGCCAGCGGGGCGAGGACGGCGCATAGGTCCCCGGGCGCGATGGTGGGCAGATCGCCCTGCAGGTTGACGACCGCGTCGTGGCGCCCGTCGGGGTCCACGGTCTGAAGCGCCTCGAAGATGCGGTCCGAGCCGGAGGCGTGGTCGGGCCGCGTCATGACCGCCTCGCCGCCGGCCCCGCGCACGGCCGCCGCAATTGCCTCCTCGGCGCAAGCCACCACCACCGGACCCACCCCCGCCTTCACCGCCCGGCGCCAGACATGCAGGATCATGGGCTCGCCGCCGATATCGGCCAGCGGCTTGTCGGGCAGGCGCCTGGAGGCCAGGCGCGCCGGGATGATCACGATAGGCGAATCTGGCAGGCTCATGGGCGGGGCTTTCGGCCAAATGGCTTGCGGCTGGGGGCGGAGCAGGATACCGGCCCGGAAGTGGGGGAAAAACGCTTTTCTGCACGCTGTAGGCTATTGTACGGCCCGGGCCCCGGGGCTATTTTCCCGCGGCACGCGGGCTTACGAAAGGTGCGGGACATGTCCAACATCGAGAACATCAAGATCATCTGCGCGGTATTGGCGGCCATCATTATCGCCATGCTCAGCAACTTCGTCACCGATCTCGTCTACGCGCCCGAGGAGCTGGAGCAGAACGTCTATGTGATCGCCGCCGCCGAGGCGGGCGAGTCGGAGGAAGCGGCGGAAACCGCCGAAACCGCCGAAACCGCCCAACCCGCCGAACCCGCCGAAGCAAAGGCCTCCCCCGTCGTCGCGCTGATTGCCGCCGCCGACCCGGGCGCGGGAGAGAAGGCCGTGAAGAAATGCACCGCCTGCCACAGCCTGACCGAGGGCGGCGCCAACAAGATCGGCCCCAGGCTCTGGAACATCGTGGGACAGCCCATCGCCTCGGTCGAGGGATTCTCCTATTCCAAAGCGCTCAAGGCCAAGGCGGGCGAGACCTGGAGCTACGAAAACCTGGACGCCTTTCTCGCCAAGCCGAAGACCTGGGTGCCCGGCACCAAGATGAGCTTCGCCGGACTCAAGAAGCCCGAGCAGCGGGCCGCGCTGATCGCCTACCTGCGCGGCTTGAGCGGCAACCCCGCGCCCCTGCCCCAATAACCAGGGGAGCCAAGGCCGCACCCCGATCGATGGCGGAGAACGCCCTGCCCGAAAGCTGCCCCGACGCTTTCATCGATTTGGCCGAGCGCCTGGCCGATACGGCGCGCGGCATCGTTACCGGCTATTTCCGCCGGCCGATCGACGTGGAGCGCAAGGCCGACGAAAGCCCGGTGACCGCCGCCGACCGCGAGGCCGAGACCGCCA
>JAZGBC010000244.1:0-2049 GCA_036444495.1 Kiloniellales bacterium | reverse complement strand
ATGAGCCATGTCTTCCATCGACACACCCAGGAGTCCTACCCGCTGGCGCTGCGCGGCGAGGGACTATGGATCGTAGACAGCGACGGTAAGCGCTATCTGGATGCCTCGGGAGGGGCGGCGGTGTCCTGCCTCGGGCACAGCCATCCGGCGGTGATCCAGGCGATCAAGGAGCAGCTCGACAAGCTGCCCTACGCGCATACCTCGTTTTTCACCAACGAGCCTTCCGAGGCCCTGGCCGATCACCTGATCGCGCGCGCGCCGGAGGGCCTGTCCAGGGTCTATTACACCTCGGGCGGGTCGGAGGCGAACGAGACGGCGCTCAAGCTGGTGCGCCAGTATTTCGTGGAGACGGGGCAGTCCGGGCGGCACCGCTTCATCGCGCGGCGCCAGAGCTACCACGGCAACACGCTCGGCGCGCTCTCAGTGGGCGGCAACCTGCCGCGGCGCGAGATGTTCCTGCCCCTGCTGATGGAGGTCAGCCACATTACGCCCTGCTACACCTTCCGCTACAAGGAGCCGGGCGAGAGCGACGAGGACTTCGGCGCGCGCGCGGCCGGCGAGCTGGAGACGGAGATCCTGCGTCTGGGGCCCGATACGGTGGCCGGCTTCATCGCCGAGCCGGTGGTCGGCGCCACCTCCGGGGCCGTGCCCGCGGTGCCCGGTTACTTCAAGCGCATCCGGGAGATCTGCGACCGCTACGGCCTGCTCCTGATCCTCGACGAGGTGATGTGCGGCATGGGCCGCACCGGCACGCTCTACGCCTGCGAGCAGGAGGGCATAGCGCCCGATATCCTGACCTGCGCCAAGGGCGTCGGCGCCGGCTACCAGCCCATCGGGGCGGTTCTGACGGCAGGCAAGATCTACGACGCGATCGCGGCGGGCAGCGGGTTCTTCCAGCACGGCTTCACCTACATCGGGCACGCGACGGCCTGTGCGGCCGGTCTCGCCGTGCAGCAGACCATCGAGCGCGAGGGGCTGCTGGAAAACGTCCGGCAGCAGGGCGCCGCGTTGCGCGCTCTCCTGGAAGAGCGCTTCGGCAACCACCATCACATCGGCGACATAAGAGGGCGGGGCCTGTTCGTGGGCCTGGAGTTGGTGGCGGATCGGGACAGCCGCGAGCCCTTCGATCCGGAGCTCATGCTGCACAGCCGCATCAAGTCCGAGGCCATGACACGTGGGCTCATGTGCTATCCGGGCGCCGGCACCATCGACGGCAAGCGGGGCAATCACATCCTGCTCGCGCCCCCCTTTATCATCGAGCGGGCGCAAATCGCCGAAATCGTAAGTAGGCTGGGCGAGGCGGTGGACGTGGCGATCGCCGGCGTGGCCCCGGGGGCCGGCCGGAAGCGGGCCTAAGGGGACGGGCCGGGCCGCTGTGGGGCTGCCGGGAGGGGGCAGCCTTAGTCCAATAGGAATCGCTTTCTTGCCGCCGGCGAGTCGCGCCGAAGCTCTGGTATACCAATATCTTTTATACCAAACGACCACTTCGGCCTTGGGCAGGCAGAAAGAGCTTAACGAGCCGACAAACGGGGTGGCCATTGGTAGAAAAAGTATGTTCAATTAGGCCGACAAACACGGTGCGGGCAAGCACCGGAGGTTGTTACAGGGAGACCAGATAAACGAAATAGCTGTTTACCCGGGATTCGGGCCTTTGGCGCCGAACCCAACCCGGTTGTTCAACGGCCTTCGGGCCGTTGTCCGCACCGGTGGCCGTGCAGCGGGATGGGTTTCTTGTCTGTGCGGTCGTCCAGGACAGACCGGCAGGAGCCGGGGTCCGCAAGTGAGTATCATGAGATTAGTGGCAAAACGGGAGGTTAAGTCCATGACACGATTTGTTTTGAAATCCGCCCTTCTAGGTTTGGCCGCCGTTGGCTTGCTCTTCCTGAGCCCCGGCGAGTCCCTGGCCCAGGGCAAGAAGTTCATCTCCATCGGCACCGGCGGCCCGACCGGGGTCTACTTCGTGGTCGGCCAGTCGATCTGCCGCCAAGTTCATAGGGAAGCCGCCGAGGGCCGGAAGAAGGGCCGCAAGCACGGCATCCGCTGCTCGGC
>JAZGBC010000243.1:0-10236 GCA_036444495.1 Kiloniellales bacterium | reverse complement strand
GGGCCTTTCGCGCCTGGGTCTTTCGCGCCGGCCAAACTGGAAATAGGATCACGGCACCGCCCCTCCCCTGGGGCGCGGGAGCAATGCGCTGCGCGGGAAGCATGACACAGCGAGCCGGCCATGCCATTCGAGCCATTCTGATGGGCGCCGCCCTGGCGGCCCTGACCGGCTGCTCGGTGGGCGAGCGAGCAAGAGCGCTGCTGGTTCAGCAGAACCGGACCCTCGCCGCGCTCACCTTGACGATCGCGACCGTGGAGGAGCGCGACCCCGATCTCGCCGATCGGCTCTACGACACCGAGGACGACCTGAACGGGGCCTGCGAGCCCCTGCTGCAAGCGGGCAGCCGCCGGCTTCAAGACAAGGAAATTGGCGGTGATCTCAAGCGGCAGGTATACGATAGCCTGGAGCAGTGCGAGCAGAAGACCCGTGAGGTCGCGCGCCTGCTTTGGGTGCTGGATCCCGACTCCGCCGGTCGATACCTGGAGGATCCCTACGGCCGGGACCAGCACCGTTAGAGACGAGGAGCGAATGAGCGATCAAGCCGATAAGGACAAGCTGGTCAAGTCCGACATGGAGTGGATGCGCCTGCTCACCCCGGAGCAGTTGCGGGTCACTCGCATGAAGGCCACCGAGCGGCCTTTCAGCGGCGAATACAACGTCTGCAGCATTCCCGGGACCTATCACTGCGTCTGCTGTGGCCAGGGCCTGTTCAGCTCCGAGGCGAAGTTCGATTCGAAATCGGGCTGGCCCTCCTTCTCGCAGCCTCTCGCGCCCGACGCCGTGGCGATCGAGGAGGACGACAGCCTTGGCATGCGGCGCAGCGAGGTGCTTTGTTCGCGCTGCGACGCCCATCTGGGGCATGTCTTCGAGGACGGTCCCGCGCCCACGGGCCAGCGCTACTGCATGAATTCGGTGGCCTTGCGCCTCAAGCCCGCGAAGGGAGGCGGCTGAGCCCGCCTGGCGGAAGCGGGTTAACCTTTTGCTAAACCGTTGAAATTTCCGGCACGCGAGCGCATGTAATGGCGAGCCGTTCTGTCCGGTGGGCCGCCTCGCGGGCCGCCTCCACGGCGGCTTCGGGGGTAATCATACGAGCGGTCGAGCCCACCGGCGCGACCGGGATGGTGGGATGCACTATATTCTCGTGGCGGCGGGTCTGGGCTTGTTGCTGCTCGGCGGCGATTTCCTGGTCCGTGGCGCGGTTTCCCTGGCGCGAAATCTCGGCGTTTCCCCGCTTATCATCGGCCTCACGATTATCGCCTACGGCACCAGCGCGCCCGAACTCCTGGTCAGCATGGAGGCGCACCTGACCGGCGCATCGGGCATCGCGGCGGGCAACGTAGTCGGCTCCAATATCGCCAACATCCTGCTCATCATCGGCTGCGGCGCCTTAATCTACCCCATCGCCTGCGCGCCCGGCTCGCTGCGCCTCAACGGTCCGGTGCTCCTCTCGGCTACTCTCCTGCTGGTCCTGATCGGCCTGGCCGGCGTGGTCACACTCTGGGTGTCGGTCCCCATGCTGGTGTTGCTCATCGCTTTCTCGCTGATCAGCTACCGGGCCGAGCGGCGCGGCGAGATGGGAGGCCGCGCCGAGGCCGAACGTCACATAAAGGAAGTTCAGGAGTTCGCGGATCGGCCGATGGGGCTGCCCCGCTCCATCTTCGCCATAACCGGTGGGCTGATCGGCGTGGTGGTGGGTAGCCATGCGCTGGTTACGGGGGCCGTGGAGGTGGCCCGCACCTTCGGTATCTCGGAAGTGGTGATCGGGCTCACCCTGGTGGCCATCGGCACCTCGCTGCCCGAGCTGGCCACCACCACCATCGCCGCCCTGCGCCGCCATTCCGACGTCGCGCTCGGCAACGTCTTCGGGTCGAACCTGTTCAACACCCTGGGCATTATGGGGGTGCTGCCGTTCTTCGGGGACCTGCCGATCCCGCCGCGCCTGGCCGCCTTCGATCTCTGGGTCATGCTGGCGGCAACCATCGTCTTCCTGTTCTGGACCTGGCGCTTCAAGGGCATCGGGCGGCGGCCCGCCGCGGTCTTCCTCTTGGCCTACATCGCCTACATCGCTTCCCAGTACTGGGGCCTGGGCGCGCTCGCGGCACCGGCGGCCTGACGGCGCCCCGGGGTGCCCGCGGCCGCGGCGGCCTCGCCCTTGTGCGACCGGGTGGCCATTGGGCAAACTGCCCGGCATGACGGCGAACCACCCGAGACGCCATCCCGACGACTACCCGAAAGCGGCGCTCGTGACCGGGGCGGCGCGCCGCATGGGGCGGGCGATAGCGCGCGACCTGGCGCGCGAGGGCTGGGCCGTGGCGGTGCATTACGGCAGCTCCGCCGACGAGGCCGCTCAGGTAGTGAGCGAAATCGAGGCCGCGGGGGGGCGGGCGCTGGCGCTCCAGGCGGACCTGTCCCGCGAGGCGAATATGGTCGAACTGCTACCGCGCGCCGCCGAGGCGTTGGGACCGCTCGGCTGCCTAGTCAACAATGCATCGGTCTTCGAACCGGATGACGCAGCCAGCGCCACGCGCGAAAGCTGGGACCGGCACATGGAGATCAACCTGCGCGCGCCTTTCGTTCTGGCGCAGAGCTTTGCCCGCGCCCTGCCCGAGGGCCGGGGCGGCGTGGTGGTGAACCTCCTGGACGAGCGGGTCTGGAACCTGACGCCCTATTTCATGAGCTACAGCCTGGCCAAATCGGGACTCTGGACGCTGACGCGCAGCCTCGCCCTGGCGCTCGCGCCGCGTATCCGGGTCAACGGCATCGGCCCGGGACCGGCCCTGCCCAGCTCACGGCAGAGCCAGGAACAGTTCGAGCGGCAATGCGCCGGCATGCCGCTGGGCCGTGGCACCACGCCCGAGGAGATCTGCGCCGCGCTGCGATTCATCCTTGCGGCCAAGTCCATGACCGGGCAGATGATTGCGCTCGACGGCGGCCAGCACCTGGGCTGGGCCCAGCCCACCGGCGCAGGCCCGGGCGAGGAGTAATCAAGAGGACGCAGCCACGAACATGCGCCAAGGAACACCGCCTATGCCCAGCCGAATTGACGAGGGCGA
The DNA here is from genome assembly GCA_036444495.1 of Kiloniellales bacterium. Taxonomy (GTDB): domain Bacteria; phylum Pseudomonadota; class Alphaproteobacteria; order Kiloniellales; family J153; genus JAZGBC01. Next base: position 7,183 of record JAZGBC010000243.1, on the reverse strand, counting down.
TCCGCGCCCGCCCACGCCCGCGGAGGAGATCGTGCTCCAGGCCACGGAACAGCGCGTTCTGCTGAGCGGCCTCACGCTGCCTTGCCGCATCGGGATCACCGAAGAAGAGCGCGCCAAGCACCAGCGATTGCGTTTCGACATCGTGATCGAGGTCAGGCCCGAACCGCCGCGCGAGGACAGGATCGGCGAGGTAGTGGACTACGGCCCCCTGGTCGGCAAGATCCGGGAGGTCTGCGGCCAGGCCGAGTTCCGCCTGCTCGAAAGCCTGGCCGAACGGCTGGCACGCGCCTGCTTCTTCGACGAGCGGGTTCTCGCGGCCCGGGTGCGCATCGAAAAACTGGACCGCTACCCGGACGTGGGCGGCATCGGATGCGAAATTGAATACCGCCGCCAATCGCCCTGACCCGCGCCGTACTGTGGCCTTTCGACTCAAGGCCGCAATCTAAGCCCTTGCCAAATCGGGGATTCTCTTGCGCAAATCGGTTGAAGTTTTGCACAGGCCGCGCGCGGATTGAGGATCATGGGACCGAAACCCCAAAATTCAGATTCGTTTACGTTTCTTTACGCTTGACTTCTGATTATACATTACCTTTCAAAGGCTTAAAATAATTGCCTAAAAATTAGGCATTTTGAACAAAGGCTTGGTTTCCTTGAGGACAAGGGCCCATCAAGCTACCTGCTCACAGGTTTATCCACAGGATTCGTGGATAGATTCTCAAGGGATCGATAAGCCCTGGGTAGAGTGCATACAAGCGAGATGAGAGTCATCCACCAGGGGACTCTCCCGAGGCGCCGTATCGGCCGCCCGCGCCGTTGACCCGGGCAAAGCTTCCTGGTTTCTAGGACCGCCATGGTGAAGCCGCAGCACAAGCGCAAGCAAACGGATCCTTCCGCCGGTGGCAAGCGTTCGGCCATGCCCAAGGAAGAGGATCCGGGCGATTCCTTGGCCGCCTGGCCCGAAGCGAGGGAAGGCCACGACCAAACGGAGGGCCAGAAGTCGCCGGCCAAGTCCGCGGACCGTGGACAAGGCTCCAAAGGCGGGCTCGCGCGTGGCCGCGAGGTCATCACCGAGGCGGTCAAGACCCTGCCGACTGCCCCCGGCGTCTACCGCATGCTGGGCCACCGCGGCGAGGCGCTTTACGTCGGCAAGGCGAAGAATCTGAGAAAGCGGGTCGCGACCTATGGCCGGACGGCAAGGCTGCCGCGCCGGCTGCAGCGCATGATGGCCGATACGGTGAGGATCGAGGTGGTCACCACCCATACCGAGATCGAGGCGCTGCTGCTCGAGAGCAATCTGATCAAGCGCCTCATGCCGCGCTACAACGTACTGCTGCGCGACGACAAATCCTTCCCCTATATACTGATTGCCGGCGATCATGCCTTCCCCGAGATCGCCAAGCACCGCGGCGCGCACACGCGGCCGGGCGACTATTTCGGCCCCTTCGCCTCCGCCAGCGCTGTGAACCAGACCATCACCGCGCTGGAGAAGGCATTCCTTCTGCGCTCCTGCTCGGATCCGGTCTTTGCCGCGCGTACCCGGCCCTGCCTGATGCACCAGATCAAGCGTTGCTCGGCGCCCTGCGTCGGCCGCATCTCCGAGGCCGACTACGGCGAACTCGTAGGCCAGGCTCGGGACTTCCTGACCGGCCGTTCGCAACAGGTCCAACGGCGCCTGGCCAAATCCATGCAGGAGACCTCCGAGCGCCTCGACTTCGAGACAGCGGCGATCTACCGCGACCGCATCCGCGCGCTCGCCCACATCCAATCGCGCCAGGACATCAACGTGCGAGACGTGCACGATGCCGACGTGATCGCCGCCTGCCAGAAGGCCGGGCAGATCTGCATCCAGGTCTTCTTCTTCCGCGCCGGGCGCAACTACGGCAACCGCGCCTATTATCCGGTGCACGACAAGGCCCTGGCACCCGGGCCGGTGCTGGCCGCCTTCATCGCTCAGTTCTACGACAACAAGCCCGTACCCGAGGCCGTCCTGCTCAGCCACAAGCCGCAGGGCGAGGCCCTCATCGCCGCGGCGCTGGCCTTCCGCACGGGACACAAGGTGGCGCTGCTCACTCCCAAGCGCGGCGCCAAGCGCAAGCTGGTCGAGCACGCCCTGACCAATGCGCGGGAGTCGCTGGCCCGGCGCCTGGCCGAAAGCAGCACCCAGCGCAGGCTCTTGGAGAGCCTGGCCGAGCGCCTGGGCCTGGAGGCGGCGCCCGAGCGCATCGAGGTCTACGACAACAGCCACATCCAGGGCGCCAACCCTTACGGCGCCATGATCGTGGCCGGCCCCGAGGGCTTCACCAAGACCGCCTACCGCAAGTTCCGTATCAAGGAAGCCGCCGCCGGCGACGACTACGCCATGATGCGCGAGGTGCTCACCCGGCGCTTCTCCCGCGCGCTCAAGGAAGACCCGGAGCGCGATAGCGGCCTTTGGCCCGACCTGGTCCTGCTCGACGGTGGCAGGGGTCAGCTCTCCTGCGCGCGCGAGGTGCTGGCCGATCTGGGTCTTGGCGAGCTGGCCGTCGCGGCCATCGCCAAGGGCTCGAAACGCAACGCCGGGCGCGAGCGTATTTTCATGGAGGGCCGCCAGCCTTTGTTGCTCGAGCCGCGCGATCCGGTGCTCTATTTCCTGCAGCGCCTGCGCGACGAGGCACACCGCTTCGCCATCGGCAGCCATCGCAGCGGCCGCACGAAGACAAGGCTGCGCTCGGCGCTGGACGAGGTGACGGGCGTGGGCCCCAAGCGAAAGAAATCGCTCCTGCATCACTTCGGCTCGGCCCAGGAGGTGGCGCGCGCGGGGCTGGCGGACCTGGAGGCGGTCGAGGGCATCAGCAAGGTGGTTGCGCGCAAGATCTACGGCCACTTCCACGCCGGCGACTGAGAGCAGCGGCCTGCTATTTCAGCGCCAGCCAGCGATGGAGTCTGGGTTAAATTCTTAAGGTCTATGATAGAAAGTGCGAATCGGATAGGGCTTTGCGGCAAGTCTGGTCCAGCCGCCCCGCTTCGGGAGAGACCGCGAGTATCGGGTTCATGTACAGCAACCTGCCAAATTTGCTGACGCTCTCGCGGATCGCATCCATTCCGATTCTGGTCGCCCTGCTTTATTTCCACGATCCGATCATGCGCTGGGCCGCGCTGGCGCTCTTCGCCTTGGCGGGGGTCACCGACTATCTGGACGGCTACCTGGCGCGAACCCGCGGCCAGACCACGGCCATGGGCCGCATTTTCGACCCCATCGCCGACAAGCTCCTGGTCTCCAGCGTGATCGTGATCCTGGTCGCCATCGACCAGATCCAGGGCTGGCTCGTGATCCCGGCCATCGTAATCCTGTGCCGCGAGATCCTGGTCTCGGGCCTGCGCGAGTACCTCGCCGAGATCAAGGTGCCCCTGCCGGTCAGCCGGCTGGCCAAATGGAAGACGGCCCTGCAGATGATCGCGCTGGGCTTCCTGATCGTGGGCGAGGAGGCCGGCCCGGCGAGCATTCCGGTGGATTTCATAGGCGATACCGGCCTGTGGATCGCGGCGCTGCTCACCTTCGTCACCGGACGCGACTATCTGGCCCGCGGCCTCAAGCACATGGGAGACGACGCCCCCACCTCGCCGTCCACCGAGAAACCGGCCGCCGGCAGCCTGGGCCAGACCGACGAGACCTGATACCCAAACCCCGGGTGGTTGACTTTCCGCCTTTCCATGCCCTTTTAAAAACATAAGAATCGGCCTCTCGGGGAGGGCCGGAATGGAGCGGTGCAGGACGGCTGGAGGCATGGCGGACGGGTCCATGAAGGTCTTTGGCGTAGCCGGCTGGAGCGGGTCGGGCAAGACCACGCTGTTGCGCGCGCTCATCCCGGCGCTCGTCGGCCGGGGGCTTTCGGTCTCCACCATGAAGCACGCGCACCACAACTTCGATATCGACCAACCGGGCAAGGACTCTTACGAACACCGCAAGGCCGGGGCCACGGAGGTGCTCATCTCCTCGGCCAACCGCTGGGCCCTCATGCACGAGCTGCGCGGCGGGCCGGAGCCGAGCAGCGAGGAGTTGATCCCCCAGCTCACACCCGTGGACTTGCTGCTCATCGAGGGTTTCAAGACCGAGAGCCACGACAAGCTGGAGGTGCATCGCCCGGCCCACGGCAAGCCCCTGCTCGCCCCCCAGGACCCCTGCATCGTGGCCGTGGCCAGCGACGCAGAGATCGAGGGGCTCGAGGTGCCGCGTCTCGACCTCAACGACATCGAGGCCATCGCCGATTTCATCGTCGCGCACTGCGGCCTGGCGGACCGCGCGCGCGGCGCGGCTTAGAAGCAGGACGGCACCAAGCCATGGCCCAACTAACCGACGACTGCTTCGCCCAGGGTGGACGGCTCATGCGGGTGGACGAGGCGCTCAAGCTGCTCGCCGAAAACATCGTCTGTGTCGCCGAGCCCGAAGCGGCGCCACTCGTCCAGGCACTCGGCCGCGTCCTGGCCGAGGACGTAATCTCGCCCCTCGACGTGCCCGGCCACGACAACTCGGCGGTGGACGGCTACGCGGTCTTTTTCGACGACCTGAACCCGGATGGCGAGACGGCCCTGCCCGTCGCGGGGCGTACGGCCGCGGGCCATCCCCTGGACCACGCGCCGGAGCGGGGGCGGGCCGTGCGCATCTTCCCCGGCGCGCCCATGCCCGCGGGCATGGACACGGTGATGATGCAGGAGGACTGCCGCCTGGAGGGCGAGCGGGTGGTGCTGGCGCCCGGGCTGAAGCAAGGGGCCAACCGGCGCCTGCGCGGCGAGGATGTCACCTCCGGCGCCAGGGTGCTGCACAGGGGCATGCGCCTGCGGCCCCAGGACCTGGGTCAGGCCGCCGCCGTAGGGCGCAAGGAGCTCTCGGTCTCCCGGCCTCTGCGGGTCGCGCTCTTCTCCACGGGTGATGAGCTGCGCGAGCCGGGCGCAGAACTCCCCGAGGGCTGCATCTACGATTCCAACCGCTACATCGTGACCGGCCTGCTGACCGGACTCGGCTGCACGGTCGACGACATGGGCATCCTCAAGGACGAGCCAGACACGGTGCGCGGGGCGCTCGAGTCCGCGGCCCGGGAGCACGACCTGATCGTCACCTCCGGCGGCGTCTCGGTCGGTGAGGAAGACCACGTCAAGGCGGCGGTCGAGGCGCTCGGCCGCCTGCACCTCTGGCGCCTGGCGATCAAGCCGGGGCGGCCCCTTGCGCTGGGCCAGGTGGGCCGGGTGCCCTTCGTCGGCCTGCCGGGCAATCCCGTGGCCGTCATGGTGACCTTCCTCAACATCGTGCGCCCCATGATCCTGCGCCTCATGGGCGGCACCGGCCTGACGCCGCACCACTTCCGGGTGCGGGCCGGTTTCTCCCACAAGAAAAAGAAGGACCGGCGCGAATGGCTGCGCGCGCGCCTGGTGAGCGACGGCGAGGCGGGCTGGCGCGCGGTCAAGTTCCCCCGCGAGGGCGCGGGCATCCTCTCCTCCATGGTGGAATCCGAGGGCCTGGTGGAACTGCCCGAGGACTTGACCAGCCTGGAGCCCGGCACCATGGTGGACTTCCTGCCCTTCAGCGAGGTCTGCTCATGAAGCTGCTTTATTTCGCCTGGCTGAAGACCAAGACCGGGGTGGCGGAGGAAGACGTCTCCCCACCGGCCGAGGTCACCACCGTGGCAGAGTTGCTCACCTGGCTCACCTCCCGGGGTCCCGGCTACGCCGAGGCCCTGGAGGACCTCTCCACCATCCGGGTCGCGGTCAACCAGGTCTACGCGCGCCCCGGCGACCCCGTCGGCCCCGGCGACGAGGTGGCCCTCTTCCCGCCCGTGACGGGAGGCTAGGCATGATCCGCGTGCAGCCGGAGGATTTCGACGTGGGCGCCGAGATCGCCGCGCTTACCGGGGGCAACCACAGGATCGGCGGGCTCGCGGTCTTCGTCGGCCTGGTGCGCGATATGGCCGGCGAGGAGGCCATCGGGGCCATGACCCTGGAGCACTACCCGGGCATGACCGAGAAGGAGCTGGCCCGCATCGAGGAAGAGGCGAAGCAGCGCTGGCCGCTGGAAGCCAGCCTCATCATCCACCGCATCGGACGGTTGGAGCCGGGCGATCGGATCGTCCTCGTCCTCACCGCCAGCGCCCACCGCCAAGCCGCCTTCGACGCCTGCCAGTTCCTGATCGACTGGCTCAAGACCAAGGCCCCCTTCTGGAAGCAGGAAGAGACCGCCGGCGGCCCCCGCTGGGTCGAGGCGCGCGATAGCGACGGCGAGGCCGCCGGGCGCTGGCGCAAGCGCGACCCGGATGCCGCGGAGTAGACGGGACGTTTAAATTTTCCGAGTTTACGCCGCGCTGGCGCTGGCCTCCGCCGGGTTCTGCACCAGGGCGCTATAGGCCTCCATCAGCTCCTGCGTGAGGCGGCCCACGGTGAAAATCTGCCCGTCGATCTCGGAGACCGGGGTCACCTCGACCGCCGTCCCGGTCAGGAAGACCTCGTCGGTCTTGGCCAGCTCCTCCGGCATGATGGCGCGCTCGATCACCTCGACGCCGCGGGCCTGGGCCAGCTCGATCACCGTCTGCCGGGTCAGGCCGTCCAGGAAGCAGTCGGGGGTGGGGGTGTGCAGCTTGCCGTCCTGCAGCAGGAAGATGTTCGCCCCCGTGGCCTCGGAGATGCGGCCGCGGTAGTCCAGCATCAGGCAGTCCTGATAGCCCTTGGCCTCGGCGGCGTGCTTGGACAGCGTGCAGATCATGTAGAGCCCGGCCGCCTTGGCGAAAACCGGGGCGCACTCCGGCGGCGGGCGGCGGTAGGCCGCCTCGGTCAAACGGATACCTTTCAGCCGCGCCTCGGGCGTGAAGTAGGAGGGCCACTCCCAGGCCGCGATGGCCACGTTGATCCTGGTCTGCTGAGCCGAGATTCCCATCATCTCGCTGCCGCGCCAGGCCACGGGCCGCACGTAGCCGTCGACGATGCCATTGGCCTTGAGCACCTCCATGGAGGCGGCGTTGATCGCCTCCACGCTGTAGGGAATCTCGAAACCCATGGCTTCGGCGGATTTGTGCAGGCGCTCGTGGTGCTCGACCATCTTGAAGATGACGCCGCCGTAGGAGCGCTCGCCCTCGAAGACGCAGCTCGCGTAGTGCAGCGCATGGCTGAGCACGTGCAGCTTGGCCTCACGCCAGGGCACAAGCGCGCCGTTGAACCAGAT
>JAZGBC010000242.1:0-8883 GCA_036444495.1 Kiloniellales bacterium | reverse complement strand
TGCAGGAAATCGGCCTCTACCTCCACGGGCGCCGTGATCACGCTGGGCGCCGAGAGAGCGTAGATAGGCAGGGACTCGCGCGTACAGGCCACGGTGACCAGCCCGGCCCCGGACCTGAGCGCCGCGCGCGCCGCCAGGCGCCCGGCCCCGGTCACCACGGCCCCGCCCACGATCAACGCATGGCCGAAGTGATACTTGTGGCTGTCCAGCCGCCGCCGCGGCAGGCGCTCGATCCAGAGCGGCGGTCCGTTCTCCGCGGTCATGGGGGCGATCTCGACCAGCGCCGCCGCTGGAATGCCGATGTCGGCGACCACGACCTCGCCGCAGATCATGCGCCCGGGCAGCAACAGGTGCCCCGGCTTCTTGCGGAAGAAGGTGACGGTGAGCGCGGCCTCCAAGACCGCCTCGCCCAGGACCGCTCCGCTGTCGCCCGAAAGGCCGCTGGGCACGTCCACGGCCACCACCGGCAGGCCGGCCAGCTTCACCGCCTCCGCAGCGGCGCGGGCCGCGCCTTCGAGGGGCCGCGACAGCCCGGCGCCGAAGAGGGCGTCGATCACTAGACCCTGCCCGTCGACCAGGGCGGCCGCGTTCCCCGCCTCCAGCGCCTCGACCGGCCCCTCCCAGAGGCCCGCGTGATGGGCGGCGTCGCCCTTGAGCCCGTCCCTTGAGCCGAGCAGCGCCAGGCGCAGCGGCCAGCCGGCCGCCGCCAGGTGGCGCGCGGCGACGAAGCCGTCACCGCCGTTGTTCCCCGGGCCACACAGCACCAGCACCGGCGCGGGCTGCCGGCGCGCCCGCGCGGCCTCGGCCACGGCGCGCCCGGCATTCTCCATGAGTTCCACCCCCGGCACGCCCGCCGCAACGGCGGCGGCATCGGCCCGGGACATCTCCTCGACGGTCAGGACCTCGCTGGTCATGCCCCATTGTCACATAGTTGCGCCGGTCATTTCAGCCCCGCTGTAGCGCCGGATATAGGGTCAGAAAAAAGGGCCCGGGTCGACCCGGGCCCTTGGTAAAGGCCGATGGCGCTCTTGCCGCGACCGGCGGCGGGCTATTCGACCACGATGGTATAGGTGTAGCTCGAGCCGTCGCCGCTCGAGAGCTTGCCGGGCTCGCGCAGGAGCGCGAGCGTCGGGCGGTAGTTGCCCGGCTTGCTGCCGGCGGTGAACTGCAGCTTCATGACGGCACCGCCCCAGCGCTTGCCAGCCTTGGGCACCAGGGTTTCGGTGGCAGCCGAGAGGATCGGCTTGCCGTCCACCTCCAGGCTGCGCAGTTCCTGTCCCTTGGCGCCCGAGGGGGCCTTGCCGAGGACGCCGCCGATAATAAGATCCTTGGCGGGGTCAAGGCTGCCGTCGCCGTCGCTATCCTGGACGATCAGCCCGCCGTTGTAGCGCGCGATCCCGGCGGGCTTGCTGTAACCCAGGGCCTTGAGCTGCTGGGTCGAGAGCACGCCGGCCCCGGCAATGCCCTCCTTGAAGCCGTAAAGCGCGTCTCCCATGACGCCGGCCGCCTTGCCGTAGAGCATGAGCGTGATGGGCACGGAGCCCGGCGCCTGGCCCAGTACTTGGCCCGAAGCGGCGCGCTGCCAGTTGTGGTTGCGCCGCTTCTCGGTGAAGTTGGTGGGCAGAATCTGGGGCACCTGGGCCGGCAGGAAGGAGACCGTTCCGCCGCCACGCTGGGTCACCTTGCCCGAGCCGTCCACCAGGCGCAGCTCGACCCGGCCGCTCGCGCCCCGGTTAAAGAAGGCGCTCTGCATGAAGCCGATGTGGATCACCTTGAGGCCGCGCTGGGGGATGGGGTCCTCCTTGGCGCCCGGCGCGGGCGACATGAGGGTCTCGGCCGGCAGGCCCTGGGGCCCGCTGGGCGTAATAACAAAGGTGTTCTCGTTGTTGCCCTCGGTGACCGTATAGCCCACGGCCTTGCCCGGCAGGCCCTGCTGGGGCGCGCCGGTGACCAGCATGATCGCCGGCTGCTTCAGGTCCACGGACCAGTCGCGCTCGAAGCCATCGGCCATCTCGATCTCCAGGCGGCCGCCGGCCGGGATGCCGTAGCCCACCACCGCCGGGTCCATGAACGCCAGGCCCGGCGCCGCGGGCGTCTGGAGGTAGACGTTGATGCCGACCCGGGCGTCGGTCACCGTGCCCGAGGCCGAGAGCGGCGCGTTGACGATAGTGCTCACCATGCCGTCCGCGCGCGCCGTCCCGGCCCACAGGGCCAGAACCAGAAGCGCGCCAAGTAGAACTGCCGGAACTCTCATTCTCTCGCCTCCTTTGATCGCAATGGGCGGCGATTATGCCACCTGATCTCCGGGCTTGAGATCAATTGCTCGTGAGCGGGAGGGGGGCGCCGGGCCATTCATCCATATCCCCTGCCGGATCCCCTGCCGGACGCGCCCGTCACGGCGCAATAAGCCCTTGCAAAAGTAGGTGTTTATGGTGAATCCTTATCCCCATGCTTGGGAGGGGGAAGGAGCCTGCCGGGGCCTCGCGCCACCGGCGTATCGAGGCCTATCTAGGCCGCCTGTACGGCTATGCCTGCAGCCTGAGCGAAGACCGGGAGGCGGCGCAGGACCTGGTTCAGGACTGCGCGCTCAAGGCGCTCTCGGCGACCCGGGTACCGTACGACGAGGCAGCCTACCGGGCCTGGCTGTTCCGCATCCTGCGCAACACCTTCCTGGACCGGCGCAAGCGCAACGGTGAAGTCTTCATCGGTTTCGACGAGACAGAGCCGACGAACCTGAACGGCGAGATTTGGCACTGCGACGACCGGCTGGTAAGCGTGCTCACGGTGCGGATCGGCATAACCAAGCTGTCCGCCTCACACCGGGATGTCCTTGCGCTCATTGACATGGTTGGCTTCAGTTACGCCGAGGCGGCAGTTTTCCTGGGTGTCCCGGTCGGAACGGTGATGAGCCGCGTGAGCCGGGCGCGCCAGGCACTGCTGATGGCCATCCAGGAAAACAACGTACAGCCCCTGCCGCAGAGTTCGAAACAAGTGGCCAAATGATACCTAGTTGGGAGACCTTGAACGCCTATGTCGACGGCGAGTTGCCGACCGTCGAGGCCGCCACCGTCGCGCGTGCCTTGGCTGAGGACCGCGTGCTCGCCGGCCGTGCCGCCTCGCTCACCCGGCTCAAGGCCGCTGTGCAAGAGAGCGTAGAGGCCATCGAGATCGCCCTGCCCAGGCCAAGCCGGCCCAGTTGGCGGCCGCTCGCGCTGGCGGCGTCGGTCGTGCTGGCCTTCGTCATCGGGGTTCTGGTCGCCCAGGTCCCCTGGCAGGGCCCCGTGCAGCCCCCCTGGCTGGCCGATGCGCGCGCGGTCCACACCGCCTGGATCACCTCGGATCAGGCCGAAACGGCCGTGGACGGCGGCCTGATGCTGGCGACGATGCACAAGGCTGGACCGGGGGCCTACCTGCCCGACCTGTCCCCATCCAAGCTCAGGCTGAGCCGGCTGGAGCCGGTGCGCCTCCCGGGCCGGGAGCGGCCGGCGCTGCATGTCGGCTACCGCGGCACCCGCGGCTGCCAGGTCAGCCTGCTCATCGTTCCGGCCGCGGCTGGTGATACCCCATTCCCGCGGGATCTGACACTCCATGACGCGGGCCCGAGCCACGGCTACGTCTGGCGCACCCGGTCTCACGGCTATCTGCTCATCGCCACCGGCATGGACGAGGCGCGCCTCGATCTCATTGCCCGGACCGTGCAGCGCGCCTCGCTCGAACACAGTCCCTTCGGTCAGGAAACCCGCACCGCGCTGCGCGAGAGCCGCGAGCGCAGCGTTCCCTGCCGCGGATAACCTCTAAAAAAAGATGGTTATTTCTACCGCCCGAGGGAATAATCGGAGCACCCAGTCGTTTCTTCTACACGTGCTTATGGATCATGAGGTCCGCCCGCTCGCGGATCGGCACGTCCGAGTGGGGGGTGGGACGACCGCGTTTTGTGAGGGATCCTAGAGGGATTCCGCTGATCCAGAAGGCGAAGGAGCAAAGAACCGATCGCCCGTACGTGCGGGGGTCTTCCGGAACGAAACCGGAAGACCTGTTGGTGTGTGTTGGGTCTAGGTATACGACAAGTAAAAACCTATTGATATTAAATGTGATATAAGTAAAATGGGGTCTGTTGAGACTTAGGTGTATGTTAAAGCAAAATGGACGTCAGTTGACCTAAGTGTGCGATAGATTAAGGGTACACGACCGTGTCGAATGCGAATCAAGCAGCAGCCGTGGAACGGGTGGCCGAGGAGTTCGACACCCAACGACGGGAAATGGGCCTCCTCGATCAGCTGTTAGCTCGGTAGGCGGAGCGGCGTGAATAGGCAAGAGAGGGGTTAACACACATGGTCTATACGAAGAAACATCCAGCCCTACTGATCATGGGCGTAATCTTCGTTGCGATTGCGTTCATGGCCGATTCCGGCGCCATGAGCGGATTCATCGACTATCTAAGCGCCAAGAAATACACCGGCGAAATGGTTGCAATGGGTTACGCGTTCGGCGCCCTCGGCGTCCTTATCGGCGCCTGGCACATGTTTGGTAAGCACGAGGAAGGCAACATGGACTACTACCTGTCCGCGGTTGCCGGCGGCCTTTTCATCCTTTTGGTCGCGATGCTCGTGCGTTGGTACCTTGCGCCATGGATTGGCGTGTTGAGCAAAGGCTTCGGCCCCGTGATGGGCGCCAAATACCTGCACCAGGTGCTTGGCCTCAACTACGTGGTCTTGGGCATCCTCGCCGGCATTATTATCGTCAATGTGTTCCACATTCCCCAATGGGCCGAGAACGGCGTGCGTCTGTCGCGCCTTGGCCTGAAAACGGGCGTCATTCTTTTGGGAACGCTTTACAGCCTGGCCGAGCTCCAATCACTCGGCAAGCTGTCGGCCATCATGGTCGGCATCTTCGTGCTCGGTGCCGTCGGCATGGTGTTGTGGCTCGGCCGCATGCGTAAGATTCCCAACTCCATGGCCGGTGTGCTTTCGGCCGGCATGGGCGTCTGCGGGGTTTCGGCCACGGTGGCCGCGGCCCCAGTCGTCCAGGCCAAGGCGGTCGAGATCGCCTACACCATCGGCACCATCCTGCTCTGGGGCGTCGGCTGCATGTTCCTCTTCCCGATCGTCGGCCACCTTCTCGACCTCGGCGAAATCCAGTTCGGCGCCTGGGCCGGCACCGGCATCCTCAATTCGGCGCAGGTCGCGGGCGCGGCCCTGGCCTATCAACCGGACGGCATCGAGACGCTCAAGGTCGCCGAGATCTTCAACATCACCCGCGTGTTGTTCCTGCCGATCATCGTCCTCTGGCTTGCCCTTTGGTACGTCAGGCTTGAAGGCGAGACGGAAGGCCAGAAAGTCAACGTCGGCGCCGTTATCATCGAAAAATTCCCGGTGTTCGTGCTTGGCTTCATCCTGATGTTCGCCCTGTCCTCGACCGGCGTCTTCGCGCCGGCGCAGCACTACAAGGGCAAGTATTTCGACAGCAACGTCTCGGCCGGGAAACTGCTCAAGGACGAGCAGATGGCGACGGTCACGGCCGAAATCGACAAACTGCAGAGGGAAGACCAGAAGGGGGCCATCGGCAGGATGCTCGAGAACAAGAAGATCATGAGCATCGACGATGAAACCCTTATTCGCGGCGTCTACAACTCCAAGGTCTTTTCCAAGGATGCCAACAAGGTGCTCAAGTCAGCGACCAAGGCGGTGCGGAAGACGGCGGCGAAAATCAAGAAATTCAGACAATGGATCACCCTGCTGTTCGCCTTCGGCCTGACCGGACTCGGCATGCAGATCACCTTCGCCGCCATGAAACAGGCGGGCGGTCAGCCCCTCGTTATCGGGGGCATCGTCGGGACCACGAAGGCGGTTCTATCGCTGATCGTGATCGTGTTGTTCGTGGGTGAAACCATTTAGCGGGAGTGTGTGGTATGAGTGAACAAAACTCGCAAGATACCGGCCAGCAGCAAGCAGCGGGTGCCAAGTTCGATCGCGGTTCGGCTCTATCGATATTCCAAGGCGACCGCCGCGAGGATTTCACGGCACTTCTTTTCGCGATGGTAATCGCTCTCGGCGTTTACGTCATGGTGTGATGCCACACGAGCGTTAGTCGGGCAAACCCGGCGCCTTATGGGCGCCGGGTTTTCCTTGCCCGGCGCGGCTAATCGGCCCCTCCCTAATGCGGGTCCGCTATGTTAAGAAGGCCCCGTGGATATCAAGCGCCTCATCCTTGCCAGCCACGGAACGCCCGGCGCCAGGGCCGCCGAGGACGTGGCGTTCGAGTTGTGCGTGGCAAACGGCGCGCCGCTTCATCATCTGCTCGTCGTGCCGGATTTCTGGAAGGGCATGATGGGCGACGATTGGCTGAACAACGCCGTGACGCGGATTCGATTCGGCGATTACGTCGAGAGCCAACTCGTCGGGGAAGCCGCCGACGAGGTCCAGCGGCTCGCCGAAAGAGCCAAGGAATCGGGCATCCGCTACTCCGATGAGGTTACAATCGGCAAGCCGGCTCCCTGCCTGATCGCCGCCTGCGAAGCGGGCCGGTACGATCTGGCCGTCATCGGCGCGCCTCGCCCGAAAGGGAGCCCGGGGCTACGGTCGCGCATGGACCCGGAGCTCCTGGCCCGCTCGCTGCCGGCGCGGCTGATGATCGTGCCCCACCCCGGCCGATGAGCGAAGACGCCCCCCGAGAGAGTGAAGACGCCGCCTGGGTGACGATCGAGACGCCTTACGACGCCGCGGATCTCCGGATGTTCCTCAACGACGTCGAGCGGCTGTATCGCATCAATTCGTTGCTGGTATTCGAGGACTGGCGCCAGATCGGTAACAACCGGTATTCGCTTAAGGCGAAGAACCTGAGCAACGACAGGTTGCTCGAGACGGAACTCGACGTAGAAAGCCGCGACGACGGTATCACGGTCCGCTATTCCGAGGGCCTCAGGACGGCCACGACGTTCCGCGTCGAGCCTCATGCCGTCAATACCGCAAAACTGACCGTGACCGACGACTACGCGGGTACCTCCCAAGACGAACGCGAGGCCCGCATCGGCGAGGTCGACAAGAGCCTCGTGCAGTGGGGGGTGAGCCTGCATCGCTATCTGCATCGCTGGAAGCGCTGGTCGTGGGTGCCCGGCTGGAAATTCTACATGCGCCGCGTCTGGCAGCCGATGAAACCCATGGCCCGGCGCATCACCTTCATCCTGATCGTGGTGACTCTGGCCGAGTTCATCGCCTTCCTGTTCGTCTTCGCGATCTTCTGGTTGGAGATGGACAAGTACTTCGACTGATCCCAGGGGGGTGCCCGCAGGGCGAAGCCGGCCGACTCCACATAGGTCGTGTCATCCGCTGCCGCCGGGCGTCTAAGCCTCCTGCCCCGCCGCGGCGCGCAGGGCGGCCAGGCTGGCGCGGGCGGAGTCGCGCAGCAGCGCCACGTCCGCATCGGCCAGGATCAGCCGGTAGCCCGCGTCCAATAGGTCGCCGGCCGAGCGCTCGGGCGTGGGGATGCCGCCCAGGAGCCTGCCCGCGTCCTTGGCCGCCTGCTCCACACGGGCGATCTCGGCGCGCACCTCCGGGTGGTCGGGCTGGCCCAGAAACCCCAAATCGGAGGAGAGGTCGAAGGGCCCGATGAACAGCAGGTCCACGCCCTCGACCGCGGCGATGGCGGCGGCGTTTGCCACCGCGGCGCGGCTCTCGATCTGGCACATGACCAGCAGGCGCTCGTCGATCCCGGCCACGTAGTCCCGCCAGCGGCCGCCGAATTCCGAGGCGCGCACGATGCTGGCCGCCATGCCGCGCCTGCCCTTGGGCGGGTAGCGGCAGGCCGCCACCGCGGCCTCGGCCTCGGCGGCGGAGTTCACGGCGGGCAGCATGACCCCGAGCGCGCCGGCGTCGAGGATGCGCTTGACCGGTACGGGATCGTTGCTCGGCACGCGCGCCAGCGGCACGCAGTCCCGGCCCTGGATGGCCTGCATCAGCCCCACCGCGTCCAGATTGGAGGCGGGGCCGTGCTCCATGTCGATGAGCACGCAGTCGTAGCCGGCCTGGGCGACGATCTCGGCGGCGATGGGGCTGCACATCTCGAGCCAGCAGCCGAAGGCCGGCCGGCCCGCGATCAGGCGTTCCTTCAAGCTGCTGGTGCCGCTCATCTTAAGTCTCGGCGGCGGCGGCGCACCCAAGACCGGGCGGCCTCAATTGGACAGGACCACGCAGAAGGTCCCGGGCGCCTCGGCGTGCAGGCTCGCGCAGCCATCCCGCGCCTCCGCCCGGCTGGCGAAGCCACCGGCCAGCACGCGGTAGAACAGGCCCCCCTTGCCCAGGTCGGCCGAGGCGACCCGGCCCTCGGCCTGAGCGAAGAGGCCGGGATGGGCCTCGCGCGCCTTGCTCAGGTAACTGGCCGCGGCCGCGGCGCTCTTCTCCGAGGCCAGCCAGATATCGAACCCGCCCGCCATCCCGGCGGCAGGTTGGGTCGCTGGTTGCGCGGCCGTTTGGCTGGCCGGCTGAGACGGCGCGGCCGGTTGGGCCGCTGGTTGCGCGGCCGGCTTCGCTGCGGGCGGGGCCGGCGGCACCGGTTCCGGGGCGTCCGGAACGGCCGCGGTCTGGTTCTGAGCGGCGGGCGCCGGGGCAGGCTCGGGCTGGGCCGGAGCGGCGGGCACCGCCGCCATCTGCGGCGTCACGCCGGCCTGGCGCAGATCATTAGCCCGCACACGCGCTTTGGCATGGCCTTGGGCGGCGGCCTGCTCGTACCACTGGAGCGCCTCGGATTCGTTCTTCGCCGAGGTCAGGCCTTGGCTCAAGACCTGACCGAGCGCGTACTGCGCGTCCGACAGACCGAGTTGCGCGGCGCGGCGGAACCAATGCTCCGCCTTGGCCTTGTCCTCGGCCAGCCCGTCGCTGCGGTAATAGG
>JAZGBC010000241.1:0-2962 GCA_036444495.1 Kiloniellales bacterium | reverse complement strand
AGCTGGGGGCCAACCATCCCATGGGGCCGCTGGAGCTGGCCGACTTCATCGGGCTGGATACCTGTCTGGCGGTCATGCAGGTGCTCTACGAGGGCCTGGCCGATACCAAGTACCGCCCCTGTCCGCTGCTGGTGAAGTACGTCGAGGCCGGCTGGCTGGGCCGCAAATCGGGCCGCGGCTTCTACGACTACTCGGGCGACGAGCCGGTCCCCACGCGCTAGGCACACAGGGCGCGAATAATTTTGCAGGCCGCCGCCCCGCCTATTGGGCGGCGGCCTCGCTCTTGCCCCCGCGCAGGTAGTAGCGCAGGAACTCGACCGCCTCGGGGGTGTCCCATTCGGCCGAGCCGGCCAGCCCACCCAGTATCCTGCCCTGCCGGTCGATGAGGAACGTGGTGGGCAGGCTGGCCACGGCGAAGGCCTTGAACAGGGCGCCCTTGGGGTCGTGGTACAGCCCCAGGTGCTCGAGCTTCAGGCGCTTGGCGAAGGGGGCGATCACCTCTGGCCCCGCCCCGTCGATGGAAACCGCGAGCACGGCAAGCCCCTCGTCTCCCAATCCCGCCTGCAAATTGTCGAGCGTCGGCATCTCGCGGATGCAGGGGGCGCACCAAGTAGCCCAGAAATTGAGCAGAACGACCCGCCCCTCGAAATCGGCCAGGCGAACCCGGCCGCCTTTAAGGTCTTGAAAAACCTCCAGCGGCGCTGGTATGGGGGGGGTCAAGAAGGTAAAGTTGTCCGCGAACAGGCCTTGAAGCGGCGGCGTCTGCTGTGCGAACGCCGGGCCGGGCGAGAGCAGCAGGCCGATCAGGCCGCCAAGCAGCACCAGGGCATTTTTTTTGAGCATGGCGAAAGCGTCCGTTCAACCCATGAGCAGCAAGCCGCAGAAAGCGCCGAGCGGCGCCCCATCCGCGCCGGAAGCCGGGTCCGGCGCCAACCCCCTATGGGGCGGGCGCTTCACGGGCGGACCGGCCGAGGCCATGGAACGCATCAACGCCTCCATCGGTTTCGATCACCGGCTCTACGCCCAGGACATCGCGGCCTCGAAGGCGCACTGCCGGATGTTGATGCAGCAGGGCATCGTCGCGCAAGAGGATGGCGAGGCGATCCTGTCAGGTCTAGACACGATTTCGCGAGAGATCGAGAACGGAGACTTCGCCTTCAAGACGGCGCTCGAGGACATCCATATGAACATCGAGGCGCGCCTGGGCGAGCTGATCGGCGAGCCGGCGGGACGCCTGCACACGGCGCGCTCGCGCAACGACCAGGTGGCGACCGATTTCCGCCTCTGGGTGCGGGACGCCATCGACGGACTCGACGGACAGTTGCGCGACCTGCAGGCCGCGCTCATCGGCCAGGCCGAGGCGCACGCGGCAACCGTGATGCCCGGCTTTACCCATCTGCAAGCGGCCCAGCCAGTCACCTTCGGCCACCACCTGCTGGCCTATGTGGAGATGTTCGGCCGCGACCGGGGGCGCTTCGCCGACACCCGCGCGCGCCTCAACGAGAGCCCGCTGGGCGCCGCCGCCCTGGCCGGGACCTCCTTCCCCATCGACCGCCGGATGACGGCGGAGGCACTCGGCTTCGACCGGCCCGCGGCCAACTCCATGGATGCGGTCTCGGCGCGTGACTTCGCGCTGGAGTTCCTCGCCGCCGGAGCCATCCTGGCCACGCACCTCTCGCGCCTGGCCGAGGAGATCGTGCTCTGGTGCTCGGACGGCTTCGGCTTCGTTTCCCTGTCGGACGCCTACACCTCCGGCAGCTCCATCATGCCGCAGAAAAAGAACCCGGACGCGGCCGAGTTATTGCGCGGCAAGGCGGGCCGTGTGGTCGGGGCACTTGTCGCCCTGCTCACGGTCATGAAGGGTCTGCCGCTCGCCTATGGCAAGGACATGCAGGAGGACAAGGAGCCGGTCTTCGACGCGGCCGATACGCTGGGGCTCTGCCTGGCGGCCAGTGCCGGCATGGTGGCCGACCTGCGCGCCGACCCCGAGGCCATGGCCGCGGCGACACGCAAGGGCTATCTCACGGCGACCGACCTGGCGGACTGGCTGGTGCGCGTTCCCGGCCTGCCCTTCCGCGAGGCGCACCACGTAACCGGCGCCATCGTGCGCCGGGCCGAGGAACGGGCTTGCGGGCTGGCCGAACTGCCGCTTAGCGAGATGCAGGCGGTGGAGCCGCGCATCACCGAGGCCGTCTTCGATGTCCTTTCCGTCGAGCGGGCCGTGGCCAGCCGGACGAGCCAGGGCGGCACGGCGCCGGACCTGGTGCGCCAGGCGGTGGCCGAGGCGCGGGAGCGTTTCCTATGAGCCGCGCTGGGACCAGTCGAGGAACGGCGCTGTTTCTGGCGGCGCTCATCACCGCCGGCGCGCTCGGCGCCTGTGGCAAGCGCAACGCGCCCGCACCGCCCGAGGGCGAGGAAAGCAGGTACACCTACCCGCAAGTCTATCCGGACCCGCAAACGGTGCGGCCCGCCGAGCCGGAGGAAGAGGCCCGCAGCCGCGAAGTGCTGCCCCACGCGGGCGACATCTCGACCTATCCGACCTCTCGCACGCGCACGACTTACGGCTCGGGAACCTTGGAATGAGCGCCTTCGCCTACCGAAACGGGGGGCTGCAGGCCGAGGGGGTGGCGCTCGCCGAGTTGGCCGAGGCCGTGGGCACGCCCTTCTATTGCTATTCCTCGGAAGCGCTGGAGACGGCGTACCAGGACTTCGCCGCAGCGCTCTCGGGCCTGCCCGCGACCATCTGCTACGCGCTCAAGGCCAATGGGAACCTGGCGATCGTGCGCAGCTTCGCGCGTCTGGGCGCGGGCGCCGACGTGGTCTCGGAGGGCGAGCTGCGCCGGGCGCTGGCCGCCGGCGTGCCGCCCGGGAAGATCGTTTTCGCCGGCGTGGGCAAGACGCCCGAAGAAATGGCCTTCGGGCTGGAGGCGGGCATCCTTCAGTTCAACGTTGAATCCCTGCC
>JAZGBC010000240.1:0-19305 GCA_036444495.1 Kiloniellales bacterium | reverse complement strand
TGTCTCCCGAAGCTCCAGCAGGAGCGAAGGGAGACTATCGCCCGCATGTGGTACGTCTATTTCCTTCGGCTTGCCTACTCCGCCGACGCAGCCGTGTCGGCTGCGACCTGCCTGCGCGAAGCCGGGGCTCCGCTCCGGCGAAGGCAGGAGGCCGGGCGGGTGGCAGGCCACCCCAGTGGGCTGGCAGCCGAAGGCGCTTAGGCGTAGGAGTGTCTCCCGAAGCTCCAGCAGGAGCGAAGGGAGACTATCGCCCGCATGTGGTACGTCTATTTCCTTCGGCTTTGCAGCGGAGACATCTACGTCGGGTCGACAAGCGATCTTCGACGAAGAGTTTGTTCGCACGAGCGGGGCCAAGTGGCATCAACCAAAGGGTACCTGCCCGTCACCTTGAAATCCTATGTCGCCGTGCAGACCGAAGAGAGGGCACGGAAACTCGAACGATATTTCAAGTCTGGATCGGGGAAGGCCTTTGCCAAAAAGCATTTCTAGTTCGTTTTTCCCATGACGATGGAGCGCAGCCCCCCATCCCCCTAGCCCCTGGCTCGGGCTTTTCACTCGGCCGCGCGCTCGCCCGGATCGGATCTTTCGAGACGCTTCTGGAGCGAGCTGCGCAAGCCGGCGAAGGCGGAGAGCGCCTGGTCCACCTCGGCCAGCAGGTCGGCGGCCTCCTGTTTCGAGATGCGCCCGTCCTCCAGCACCTCGGTCAGCTTGGCGAAGACGATCGAGCCCCCCTTGACGACCCGCCGGTGATGGCGGTCCCACAGGCGACAGGCGCGCACCGCGGGCAGCCGGAACAGGACGAAGCTCTGCTGCGCGGCCAGGCAGCGGGTCACGATGGGGTCGCGCGCGGCGCCTTCCAGGTCCAGGACCACGTCGACCGGCATGTGGCGGTCTTGCGTATCGGGGTTGGCGTAGGCGCTGAGCTGCTTGGGGCCGACGCGGCAGTGGGCGGCGGCATCGAGCAGCTTGGTGAACTGGCCCAGCAGCACGGCGACCGCTTCCTCGAGCGAGCCGAGGTCCCGGACCAAGGAATTCTCTATTCTGCTTTCCTGCGTCATTGAAGACTTTCTCCCTCCAAGTCTTCATGACTTCCCCGCCAAGCGCGCCGAACATGGCCCGGCAAGCGGCTATGAAACCTGTCTCCCCTGTAGGGGCATTATGCCGCGCCCCGTGGCGGGATACAACTTTTCCAAGAATTTCTTCTTGGCCGCTTGATCCAGGGCTGCAAACGGCGGCTTTGGGATTCGGAAACCAGTTCAAGGAAGGGAGGACTGTGAAATGGCTAATCGACTCATCGTACTCAACGATGCACGCAAGGAGGCACGCAGTGGTCTCATATTGAAAACGAGGATCATCTTACCGCCGGAAACGGGTCTCCACCTTTGCATAGGCGAAAAACTTTTGCTCAAGATCGTGCTGTTCAACGGCTTGGAGCCAGGCGGTGGCGGGGGATCGCGCGGTAATGCTCACTTCAAGAACATCACCGTTCGCGTGAGAAAGTCGGAATTCGTGAAATTCTTGGTGGGCAAGGATGACACCGTGGTCGAGGACCAAGAAAAGTATTACCGGCCTATTCAGGGAGGTCAGACACTTGCCGAAGGCCAGCTGCGTCGGATATGGGTCGGGTTTGAAGCGGTAAAGGAATCAACGGACGAGCTGACGCCAGAGCTCATAGCAGACGTGCGGGCGACAGCGGAGTTTGACGTCGGGCGTTACTTCACAAGCTTTACGGGACAATCGGCCTATCGCGACATACACGACTAGACCTGTCTTGCCGTACTTGGTGATAGAGGAATACCGTCAAGCATCCCGTGAATGACCGGGCACCGCGCCCGGTCTTTTTTGCGCCCATACAATCCCCGGCGGGCTCGGTGGGTCAGCCGATCCGCGGATTCCATCCCCCCTGGCCACTTGCGCGCGCGATGATATAGACTAAGTTTAATCCATGGCTGGGGTGCTGGCCGCATGGGGCGGCCGGCTGAGAACAGACCCATCGAACCTGATCTGGATCATGCCAGCGAAGGGAGCCGATCATGTCCCAGAAAACCAATCCATCCGAGAAATCCCCCGAGAAGTCTTGGGCCCCGGGCGAGGGTCCGCGCGTGGCCATCGTGGGCGCCGGCGTCTGCGGCCTGGGCATCGGCTGGCGCCTGGCCCAGGCCGGCGCCCGGGTCGATGTCTTCGACCGGGGCGAGGCCGGCCGCGGCGCCACCTGGGCGGCGGGCGGCATGCTCGCCGCGGGTCTCGAGGCCGAACCGGGCGAGGAGAAGCTTTACGAGCTGACGCGCCTGGCGCAGGCGCAGTGGCCCGCCTTCGCGCGCGAGTTGGAGGCCGCCTCCGGCATCGACCTGGGCTACCGGGACGAGGGTACGCTGGTCATCGCGCTGACCCGCGACGAGGTGGAGCAGCTGCGCTTCGATTACGAGTTCCAGACCGGCCAGGGCGTGGAGCTGGAATGGCTGAGCGGGGCCGAGGCGCGGCGGCGCGAGCCGCACCTGAAGCCCGGCATCGCCGCCGCCGTCCATAGCCCGGCCGATCATCAGGTGGAGAACCGGCAGCTCGCGCTCGCCCTCAAGGAAGCCTTCTCGCGCGCTGGCGGGCGCCTGCACGAAAAGACCGAGGTGAGCGGCCTCGATATCGAAGCCGGCAAGGCGCGCGGCCTGTGGCTGGGCGAGGCGCACCAGGCCGCGGACGTCGTGGTGCTGGCTGCCGGGGCCTGGTCGAACGACCTGCCCGGCCTGCCCGAGGCGGTGCGCCCGCCGGTGCGCCCCGTGAAGGGCCAGATGCTCGCACTGCAGATGGATCCGGCCGCGCCGCTCATCGAGCACGTGGTCTGGGTGCCCAAGGCCTATCTCGTGCCGCGCAACGACGGGCGTCTTTTGATCGGCGCCACGGTGGAGGAGAAGGGCTTCGACGACTCGCTCACGGCTGGCGGGGTCTTCGCCCTGCTCGAAGCTGCCTGGCGCGCGCTGCCCGGCATCGAGGAACTGCCCATCGTCGAGTTCTGGGCCGGCTTCCGCCCCACGAGCCGCGACGATGCGCCGATCCTGGGGCCCACCTCCGTGGACGGTCTGCTGTTCGCCACCGGGCATCACCGCAACGGGATTCTGCTCGCGCCCGTGACCGGGGACGCGCTGGCGCATTACCTACTGGACGGCGAGATGATGCCGGGGACGGAGTCCTTCACCATGGCGCGCTTCGAGGCGCGCCGGCCGGAGGCGGTGGCATGAACCGGCCGGAGGCGGCGGCATGAGCGGGACCATCTCCCTGAACGGCGAGACCTGCGCGCTGGACGACGGCGCGCTGCTAAACCTCCTGCGCGCGCAGAAGATCGATCCGGCGGCGCGCGGGCTGGCGGTGGCCGTCAACGGCGCCGTCGTGCCGCGCCGCGCCTGGGAGGAGACCGCGCTGCGTGACGGGGACGAGGTGGAGATCGTCAAGCTCTTCGCCGGGGGATAGGGCCGGGGGATAGGACGGGACGCCATGGACATACGCACGGACGCCTTCAACATCGCCGACAAGACCTTCGGCTCGCGCCTCTTCGTGGGCACGGCGGGCTATCCCAACCGGCAGCTCATGCTGGACGCCATCGAGGCGAGCGGAGCCGAGGTGGTGACCGTCTCGGTGCGGCGCATCAGTCTGGAGGGCTACGCCGAATCCCTGGTCGACCTGCTGGGCGAGCGCTTCACTTTGCTGCCCAACACGGCGGGCTGCGCGACCCAGCGCGACGCGATCCTGACCGCGCAGCTCGCGCGCGAGGCGCTCGGCACCGCCTGGATCAAGCTGGAGCTGATCGGCGACCGCGAGACGCTTTATCCCGACGTGGAGCAGCTCGTGCGCACGGCCGAGGAGCTGATCAAGGACGGCTTCACCGTGCTGCCCTACTGCAACGACGACCCCGTGACCTGCCGGAAGCTGATCGACGCGGGCTGCGCCGCGGTCATGCCCCTGGGCGCGCCCATCGGCTCGGGCATGGGCATCTGCAATCCCTACAACATCGAGCTGATTTGCGCGCGCAGCCCGGTGCCGGTGATCCTGGACGCGGGCATCGGCACGGCCTCGGACGCGGCGCGGGCCATGGAGCTGGGTTGCGCCGGCGTTCTGCTCAACTCGGCGGTGGCCAAGGCGCAGGACCCCGTGGCCATGGCGGCCGCCATGCGCCACGCGGTGGAGGCCGGTTACGGCGCGAGGCGCGCCGGCCGCATCCCCAAGCGCGCCTACGCCGAAGCTTCCAGTCCGCAACTGGGCCTGATCGGCTCGTGATCCTGCGACCGGTGACTCTGCCTGGGCCGCCGCTGCTCGTCATCACCGACCGCCGGCAGGCCGACCGGCCGCTCGATGATCTGGCCGAGGCCGTCTTCGCCGCGGGCGGGCGCTGGCTGCTCCTGCGCGAGAAGGACCTGGAACCCGGCGCCCGCCGGACCTTGCTCGCGCGCCTGCTTGAAATTGGCCGACCCTACGATGCGCGTGTCACGGTGAGCGCCGATGTCCAGGCTGCGCTTGAAACGGGCGCGGCCGGGGTGCATCTGCCGGCCGAGGGCGACGTGGCCGGCGCGCGCGCCGCGCTGGGGCAGGGGAGAACGATCGGATATTCGGCGCACGGTCCGGACGAAGCCGCGGCGGCGGCCCGCGCGGGCGCCGACTATGTGACCTTGAGCCCGATCTTCGAAAGCGAGAGCAAGCCGGGCTATGGCCCCCCGCTGGGGCTGGAGTTGCTGCGCGAAGCCGCCGGGGCCGTGCCGCTGCCGGTCGTCGCCCTGGGTGGCGTGACAGCCGGGAACGCCGCTGCTTGCATGGATGCGGGCGCGGCCGGTATCGCGGTCATGGGGCCGGTCATGCGCGCCAAGAATCCGGGCAAGATCGTCGAACAATTCCTGGCCGAGATCGCCGCGAAACATCCCGTTTAAGGGTGGCGCTTTAACGACCTCTTTACCGTCGCGCCAGGATAAATCCTCCGCGTCAAAACTTATTACGACTTGAGTCCTGGACCAAGCCTGGGCGCCATGCCGGGCTGGAGCGTGGAGTCATTACATGTGGGCGACGGTCGTTTCCTCCTGGGCGCTGTTCCTCGGGATCGCCTTCATCATGCTGGGCAACGGGCTGCAGGGCAGCCTGCTCGGCGTGCGCGCGGAACTCGAGGGTTTCCCGACCGCCGTGACCGGTCTGGTCATGACCGGTTATTTCGTTGGCTTTCTGGCCGGCTCGACCGTGGTCCCGCGCCTGGTGACCCGGGTCGGGCACATCCGGGTTTTCGCCGCGCTGGCCTCGCTTGCCTCGGTGGCGGTGCTGCTGCATTCGGTCTTCGTGGATCCCGTGAGCTGGACCGCCATGCGGCTGGTCACCGGGTTCAGCTACGCCGGGCTTTACGTCGTCGCCGAGAGCTGGCTGAACGACCGGGCGACCAACGAGACGCGCGGACAGCTCCTGTCCATCTACATGGTGGTCATGCTCTGCGGCGCGGGCAGCGGCCAGTTCCTGCTCAACGTTGCCGACCCCGTGGGCTTCGAGCTCTTCCTCCTCGCCTCTGTCCTGGTCTCGCTCGCGCTCATTCCGATCCTGCTCACGGTCAGCCCCGCCCCCGAGTTCGACGCGCCCAGCCCGGTCGGCCTGCGCGCGCTTTACCGCATCTCGCCGTTGGGTGTCTTGGGCACCCTGGGCACGGGCATGGCCCAGGGCGGGCTGATCGGCATGGGCGCGGTCTACGCCATGAGCAGCGGCCTGTCGATCGCCGAGGTGTCGCTCTTCATGGCGGCGACCCTGTTCGGCGGCATGCTGTTCCAGTGGCCGATCGGCCGCCTGTCGGACCGCTTCGACCGCCGCCGGGTCCTGACGGCGGTCACGATCCTGGCCGCGCTTTGGGCCTTCATGGCGACGGCGGTCACCGGGCCCTTGGCCCCGCTGTTCCCGGCTTGGTCGCTGTTCCTGCTGGCCGGGCTGTTCGGCGGCATGAACATGCCCATGTATTCCTTGACCATTGCCCATACCAACGACTTTCTCGAACCCAAGCAGATGGTCGCGGCCAGCGGAACCCTGGTGCTGGTCGGCGGTATCGGCGCGGTGCTGGGGCCCATGACGCTGGCCGGCGCCATGTCCTTTATGGGGCCGAGCGGTTTCTTCTGGGGCCTGGGCGTGGTGCATGCGGTGATCGGCGCCTTCGCGCTCTACCGGATGACGGTGCGCCAGGCCAGGCCGCTCGAGGATCAGGGGGCCTACGTTCCGGTGCCGCCACCCGCCTCTCCGGTGGCTGCGGTCCTCGCCTCGGAAGACGAGGAGCATGCGGAACCCGGCAACGGCCCGGAGCCCGGCCCCGCTGCGGGCAAAAGCGGTTGATCGGGCGGCGCAAAGAGGCTAAGCCGCCGTCGCGCCATGGATTTATTGCAGATTTTCCGATCGCAAGCCGAGATGGTATGAGCATGGGCGGACCGGCGGCCAATAACAAAGCCGCGCCGAGCGGAGCGCTCACGGTCGCCGTCCTCGGCCAGGGGGGCGGCGGCGCTTCGAGCCTGGGCGCCTGGCTGTCCAGCGCGCCGCGCGATTGCCGAGTCCTGGAGGCGGCGGACATACAGCAGTTCGCGCAGGCCTGGCTCGGTGACGCGGCCAAGGCCGAAGCCGCCATTCTGGTGGTGGATGCCGGCGAGGGCATGTCGGAAAGCTCGCGCCGTTTCTGTGATCTGCTTCGCGCACTCGGCATCCGGCAGGTGGCGGTTGCGATCGATGGGACGGATCACGCGGATTTCTCGCAAAACCGCTTCGCCGAAGTGGCGCGGGAGGCCGGCCGATACTTGGACAAGATCGGCTTGCCGCCCCTGGCCATCGTGCCGACCTGCGCGCCGCACGCGGACGAGCTGGCGGAGGGCTCGGCCGGCATGTCCTGGTACGAGGGCCCCTCCATCCTCGACGCCCTGGACAGCTTTCGCGCAGCCCCGGCCGCCGAGGATTTGCCCCTGCGGATTTCGGTCCAGGAGACCCACGAGGCCGGCTCGCGGCGGCCTCTGTCCGGCCGGATCGAGACGGGCGTCGTGAAGGCCGGCGACCGGCTGCTCTTCTCTCCCTCGAACGAGACCGCCCGGGTCTCTTCGATACAGCTGGGCGATGCGGCGCCGCAGGAGGCGCGGCCGGGCGATTCGGTCGACCTGATACTCGACGAAGAGGTTTTCATCGAGCGTGGCGAGGTTGCCAGCCACGTAGAGCAGCCGCCGGCGCTGACCACGGTGTTCCGGGCGACTCTTTACTGGCAGGGCGCCGCGCGGCTCGAGGAAGGCAAGAGCTATGACCTGAAATCGGCGGCTCAGGAGAGCAGGGTCACGCTGCAGTCGATTGATCGGATCTTGGAGGGCCCGGACCCGACCGGTGGCAAGGGCAAGGGGACCGCGTCAGGCAGCGTGGTGCAAGTGGTACTGCGCTCGCGCAAGATCCTCGTGCTCGACGAGTACCGGAACAACCCGATCTGCGGGCGCTTCCTGCTGGAGGAAGAAAACGAGAGAGTGGCCGCCGGGATCATCTCCATGGAGGGTTACCCCGACCAGCGCCGCTCCCTTCAGGTCAAGGCGACGAACGTCACCGAGGTTGAACACCGCGTCATTGCCGACGCCCGTGCCGAGCGCAACGGGCACCACGGCGGTGTTCTCTGGTTTACCGGTCTGTCCGGCTCCGGCAAGTCGACGCTCGCCATGGAGGTGGAGCAGCGGCTGTTCAATCGGGGCTATCACGTCTACGTGCTGGACGGGGACAACGTCCGCCGCGGGCTGAACGTCAATCTCGGGTTTTCGCCCGAGGACCGGGTGGAGAACATCCGGCGTATTGGCGAGCTGGCCACCCTGTTCGCCGATGCCGGGTTCATCTGCATCACGGCCTTCATCTCGCCCTACCAGGCCGATCGCGACCGGGCCCGCAAGGCCGCCGACAGCGCCTTCCATGAGATCCACATCCGGGCCGATCTGGAGATCTGCGAGCAGCGCGATCCGAAAGGCCTCTACAAGCGCGCCCGGGCCGGCGAGATTAAGGATTTCACGGGTATCTCGGCACCCTACGAGGCGCCCGAGGCGCCGGAGCTCACGGTGGATACGGCGGATCGCTCGGTGGCTGAATGCGTGGCCCAGATCGTCGGTTATGTCGAAGCCGTCTTCTCGCTTGCCGGCCACGGCGGGAGGACCGGCGAAGGCCACGGCTAGAGCTCCCCGGCAAGCGGCCAAGCGGCAGCGAATTTCTCACAGATTTCGCCCAGAGTTCAGCCCGGATTCCGGGCCACGGCAGCGCAGTCGCCAGCCCGGTTTCCGGCTGGGCGAGGCCCTATTCCCCTTCTAATTCACTGCATAAGGATAGCTTGTTAATACATTGTTAATTATTGAGAATTCCTCTATTGTTCTGGGCCGGTTTCAGGTAGGAATCTAATGTTTGCAACTGCTTAAGACTTGTTTTGCTAAAGTACCCTGGTTAGGGTGCTGTTAAAGAGAAGTGCGAGCGCCATTTTCGATCGACGCGCCGCTTTCCAGGTCTCCGCGGAATTGAGGGGCCGGTAAGCACCTGAAACACGGGCGTTCCCGCCTGAGTACAAGTTTTTACCGGGCGGGAATTTTGATGTGCGGCGCGTGACATAGGTCATCGGTGTTCGCTGATAAGAACCGCCTGGGCACGGCTTGGTTAAATGTGCCGAACCTTGGCGGGCGAAGGGAGAAACGTCGGGTGGATTTCCAGGGACTGCGACGCCGTTACTCGGCTTTTGCGGAACGCGCGTTCATTCCACGCGAGGTTTTTTTCCGCTCGGGCGACCGCTTTCACCACATCCGCGTCACGACCGGTGTGCAGAAGCTCGCCGCGCTCGCCGGCTTCCTCGTCCTGGGATGGTTCTTTTACGCGAGTCTCATCTACGTCGTGCACAGCGTGACCCTGATCGCCAAGAACGATGAGATCGAGCGGCACAAGCTGGCTTATTTCGATCTCCTGGCGGAGGTCAGCGAGTACCACAATCAATTCGCCAGAATTACCGGGGACCTGGAGCAAAATCAGGCTTATCTCCTCTCGCTCCTGAAGAAGGATCCGGAAAGCCGGAACGACCTTCCCTCGATCCAGGGCAAGCTGAAGACCTCCGATACCGAGCACGCGCGCGTCGTCATCGCGCGCGACGGCCTGCGCCAGCGCATGGAGCAATTCGAGAGCGATCTTCAGGAGATCAACAACCGCAACATCTCGTTGCGCTCCAAGGTGTCGGAAATGCGGGACATGCTGCACGACTCCGAAGCCGAGCGCGACCAGGTGGCGCAGGCACGCGAACAGCTCGTCCAACGCCTCTCACAGGTCGAAGAGGATCTGGCCCGGGCGAGCGCGGGCAAGCAGGAACTCGAGACCATCCTGGCGGGTCTGCGCGCCGAGCTTGGCGAGACCGAGGGTGCCCGTGCGCAGTTGGTGGACGAAAAAGCGGACCTGAACAAGAATATCGCCGGCCTCGAGCAGAATCTCGGCGAGGCGCTCGCCCAGCGCGCGCGTCTGGATGACGAGATCTCCGGCCTCAACAGCTCTCTGGCCAAAGCGGTTGACCAGGGTGAGAAACTGGAGCGTCAGAGCGCCTTCCTCGAGCGCCGGGTCGGCGGCCTGGAGCAGCGCCTGGTCGATCTGCGGGACGCGGAGAAGAACGTCGTCGAGCGCCTCAGCGAGCACACCAAGTTTACCATCGCGATGGTCGAGAAGACGATTGAGATGACCGGGCTCGATGTGAACAGGATGATCGCCGGGACCCACGACCACGAAACGGGCAAGGGCGGCCCCTTCATTCCCGCGGCCGACGAGGCCGCGGAGTTCGAACCCAGCATTCAATTGGAGACCTCGGTCATCCTACTGGATCAGCAACTGAACCGTTGGGCGGCGCTGCAGAAAGTGCTGAGCGTTCTGCCCTTGGCGCCGCCGCTGGATCAATACCGCATCAGCAGCGGCTACGGCCCGCGCAAGGATCCGGTCAACGGCCGCAAGGCGCGGCACGAAGGCATCGATTTCGCCGCGCCCTCGCGCTCACCGGTCTATGTGACCGCACCCGGGAAAGTGGTTTTCGCCGGCTGGAAAGGCCGCTTTGGACGCACCATCGAGATCGATCATGGGCATGGCATCCGCACCCGCTACGGCCACCTGCGGAAGATCCTTGTGAAGGTGGGGGAGACGGTCGAAAATCGTCAGAAGATTGGGCTCGTGGGCAGCTCCGGGCGCAGCACCGGGTCCCACGTGCACTACGAGATTCGCTACAAGGGTACGGCGCGCAACCCCAGGAAATTCATCAAGGCAGGCAACCATGTTTTCAAAAGCTAGCAAGGGCCCGGCGGGGACCGATCTGCCCGCTTCGGCATCGACTCAGACGGTTCGCGGCGGCGTTCCCTCGATCATCAGCGCCGACTTGAAGATCGTTGGCGACATGAAAAGCAGCGGGGATATCCAGGTCGACGGCACCATCGAAGGCGACGTTACCAGCCGCGCCGTGACCGTCGGAGAGGGCGCCATCGTGCGCGGCGCACTGGTGGCCGAGGACGTGCGCATCTACGGGACGGTGCAAGGCGAGGTGAAGGCCAATACGGTCATGCTCGCCAGTTCCGCGAAGGTGGAGGGCGACATCGCCCATATGACGCTTTCCATGGAAGCCGGCGCCAGGGTGGAGGGGCAACTCACCCACCTGGACAAGGGTGTCGGCGGAGAAGGCCGGGTCACCGTCATGAAGCCGGAGCAGGACAGCCCCGGCGGCGCCAACGGCCAGTCAGATAAATCGGACAAACCGGCTTACTCCGCCACGTCCGGCCAGGGCACGCAGCGGCCATCATCCGGACCCGGCTCCTACGGCGGCTGACCGAGCGATTTGATAGCTTTTCTCCGGGCCGGGCCGTCGCGCCCGGCCCACGCGATCTCTATGGGTCATTATCAGCGAGACTTGGTATCAGCCAACACCTTGCGGAAGGTTTCGGGGTCCACATTGCCGCCCGATAGGATGAGCGCCAGCGTTTTGCCGCGCCCCTCCAGCCGCCCCGACAGGACCGCCGCCAGGGCCACCGCGCCGCCCGGCTCGACGACCAGCTTCAGCTTGTGGAAGGCGTAGGCCATGGCCGCGGCGGCCTCCGTATCGCTGACCGCCAGGCCGCCGGTGACCAGGCGCCGATTGACGGCGAAGGTCAGCTCCCCCGGCGTAGGCGCCAGCAAGGCATCGCAGAACGAGCGTGCGGCGGGGTCGTTGGAGACGCGCTCGCCCCGGGCCAGCGAGCGCGCCGTATCCTCGAAGCCCTCGGGTTCGGCGGTGTAGATCTCGGTCGCCGGACTCAATTCCTTGACGGCCAAGGCGCAGCCGGCGGTCAGGCCCCCGCCGCCGCAGCAGGTGACGAGCGCGTCCAGCGTTGCGCCCAGGTCAGCCGCCTGGCGGGCGATTTCCAGTCCGCAGGTGCCCTGGCCGGCGATGATCCCGGGATCGTCGTAGGGGCGCACCAGGGTGGCTCCCTGGCGCCTGCAAATATCTTCGGCGATCTCCTCCCGGGCCAAGGGGCCGCCGTCGCAGAGCACCACCTCGGCCCCGTAGGCGCGGGTATTGTCCAGCTTGATGGCGGGCGCGTCGGCCGGCATGACGATGGTGGCCGGCACACCCAGCAGAGCCGCCGCGGCCGCTACGCCTTGGGCGTGGTTGCCCGAGGAATAGGCGACCACTCCGGCGGGGCGTTCGTCCTCGGGAATCTGGCTGATGCGATTGTAGGCGCCGCGGAACTTGAAGGAGCCGGTACGCTGCAGGGTCTCCGCCTTGAGCAGGACCCGGCCGCCGATGCGCTCGTTGAGCGCCGGGCTCTCCAGGAGCGGGGTCACCACTGCTTGCCCCGCGAGGCGCCCGGCCGCGGCCTCCACCTCGGCGAAACCAGGCAACTCTATCTCAAGCATCGATGCGGGCGAGGAAGTCATCGATGGCGCCTACCGCTTCCGGTTCGCTGAGCGCGGGGACGTGGCCGACGCCGGGTATGGTGACCGGCACGAGGTCCGGCTTTTCGCTGGCCATGCGCGCGAAAATCTCCTCGCTGAGCACGTCGGAGCGGGCCCCCCTAAGCGCCAGCACCGGCACTTGGCCCAGCGCCCGGTACATGGGCCAAAGATCCTGGCTGTCGTCGCGGTCGGCCATGACGGCCTTGGCCAGGGTGATGTCCCAGTTGAAGTGCAGCAGGCTATCCTCGCCCCGCCGGAAGGTTCCCTCGGCGAAGTCGCGCCAGCCGTCCTCGGTCTGGAAGGCCATGGCGGGAAACATGGACTTCATTTCGTCGATCGCACCGTCCCAGTCGGGCTGCGGCCGGTCCCGCCCGATATAGTCGAAGATCCGGGACATGCCGTCCGGGCTCAGCTCGGGGCCCACGTCGTTCAGGATGACCCCGGCCAAGGCCGTGGGCACGGCGACCGCCAGTCCCATGGACAGCAGTCCGCCGAAGGAGGTGCCGCAAACGACCACACGATGCAGGCCCGCCGCGGCGAGGAGTTGGACGATGTCGCCCAGGATGGACATGCCCCGGTACTTGCGCCAGTCGCCGTCGTATTCCGATTGTCCCCGGCCGCGGTAATCGGGACAGACCACGCGCCGTTGCGGCGCCAACCGGCGCGCCAGGGTGTGAAAGTCCCGCGAGTTGCGGGTCAGGCCGCCCAGGCAAACCAGCGGCGTGCCCGGCGCCAAGGGGTCGCCGTAATCCCGGAAATAAAGACGCCGCCCGTCGATCGCGCTGTAGCGGCGCTCCCGGTAGCCGTTCGCGCGTTCCGCCATCAAGTCAGAGACCGAGCAGGCCCGGCAACTCGGCCAGCGAGGTGATGACCGCCGAGGGCTCGCCGGGCAGGCGTTCGGGTTGCTGCCCGAAGCGGTTGAGCCAGGCGACCTTGAAGCCGAAGTGCGCCGCGCCGCGCGCGTCCCAGCCATTGGTCGAGATGAAACAGATTCGCCCTGCCTCTACCCCCAGGCGATCGACCGCGAGTTGATAGACCCGGCTGTCGGGCTTGTAGATGCCCACCTCCTCGATCGACAGGGTTTCGTCGAGCAGTGCCTCGAGCCCGGCGGACTTGACGGCGGCATTCAGCATCTTCGGCGAACCGTTGGACAGGATGGCCGTCTTCTTGCCGCCCGCGCGCAGGCTCTCCAATGCGGCCGTCACGTCGGGATAGGCGTCCAGCCTGAGATAGAGTTCCATCAACCGGTCGCGCAGGGCCGGGTCGTCCACCTCGTTGGCCGCCAGCGCGAAATCCAACCCGTCGCCGGTGACCTGCCAAAAGTCCACGTGAGACCCCATGAGGCTGCGCAGCCAGGTGTATTCCAACTGCTTCTGACGCCAGAGCGCCGAGACCTTGTCGGCCTTGCCGCCGAGCGCGGCTCCCCCGCGTCCCACGGCGGAGTGCACGTCGAACAGCGTTCCGTAGGCATCGAAAACGCAGGCGCCGATGCCGGCGAAAGCTGGATTGCCCATGGCGGCCTTCCCAGGCTGTTCTGCGACGACAGATTATGTTGGGCACCTAGGCAAGCGCCTTGCGGCCTCAAAGGCAACAGGAATCGTCGGGAGTGGTCTGGCGGGTGGCCCAGGACGCGGTGGCTTCGAGCCGGCGCACCATGAGGGGGTCACGGTCTTCGGCGCCGAGATGGTGGCGGTAGATCACCAGGCTCTCCAGGATACGCTGCACGTAGTTGCGGGTTTCGTCGAAGGGAATGCTCTCGATCCAGTCCACGGGATCGACCTCGGCCTTGCGCGGGTCGCCGAAGGCCTTGATCCAGCGGTTCGCGCGCGATGGCCCGGCATTGTAGGCGGCCAGCGCCAGGACATAGGAGTCGTCATAGCGCGCGGTCAGATCGGCGAGGTAGGCGCGCCCCAGGCGCAGGTTGTACTCCGGATCGGTGAGCAGGCGCTTGCGGCTGTACTTCTCCTTGATCCGGCGGGCTACCCGCTTGGCCGTGCGCGGCAGGAGTTGCATCAGGCCGCGGGCGCCGGCGTGGCTCACCGCTCCGCGGTAGAATCCGCTCTCCTGCCGGACCACGGCGAGCACCAAAGCGGGCTCAGGATTTCCTCCCTTGGGCAGTTGGACCGAGGGGAAGAGATATTCGGCCAGCATGACGCCTTCGTTCCGCGCCGCCTTGGCGGTGCGTACCGCCAGATCGTTGCGCCCCAACTCACGCGCCAACTCGGCCACCAGAATGTAATCCTTCGCCGAATCGGCGAGCAGGATGAGGCGCTTGAGGAAGCGCTCCTGGATCTTGTCTTGCTCGATCTCGCCCAGCAGGCGGGCGATGCGCACCAGCTCACCTCGCTCGAAGGCTTCTCTGGCGTCTTTCCCCGGCGGATCGGCAGGGGCCGTCTCGACCTGGATTGCCTGGCCGAGGCGGCGCCGGGCGAGCTGGCCGTAGAAGGCGGTCGTGTGCTTGGCGGCGGCTTTGTACCAGGCAAGCGCCTTCGTACCCCAATCGCCCTCCGGCTCTTTTTCGGCGAGGGCGCCGGCGGCCTCGCCGGCCCAGAAGGCGCTGCGCGCCAAGCTGATGGACGTGGTCACCCCGTCATGAAGGTGCTCGAAGTGCCCATAGGCGGTTTCGGGCCGCTCGAGAAAGCGCAGCGCGATCCAACCGGCCAGCCACTCGCCCTCGGCAAATCCTAGGCCCCTTTCCAGCCCGTGGGCGCTGGCGATGCGGTAGGCGACGGAAATATCGCCCTCCATGAGCGCCTGGCGGACCGTCCACTTGCGCAGACGCCACCAGCGCGCGGCATAGGGCGCGTCCGGGTTCGGTGGGTCCAGCAACTCGATCACGCCCTCGTAGCGGCGCTTGCGCTGGCGCCAGCGGGCGCGATCGTAGATGAGCCCGGGATCTTGTTTCAGCTCGGCCGGAACTTGCCGGACGGCCCAATCCACGCCCGGTGCGCGCCGGGCCAATTGGCGCCGCGCCTCGGCCAGCGCCGGGTAGCCGCCACCCAATCGGCGTGCCTGGCGCTTGGCTGCGCCGTATTTGCGGCCCCAGAGCAGTCGGTGCAGGCGCGCGATATGGTCCTCGCGCCGCAGCACCTTCTTGAACCGCTTGTGGAATGCCCGCTCGTCGCGGCGTGGGAAATTGGCCGATACCCAGGTTTCGCGCAGGAGTGCGGTCGCGCGTTCCTTTTCACCGGCACGCATCAGCGCCGCGGCGTGGCGCGCGCCGCCTTCGGCCGAGATCGGCGGGTGTGTTCCGAACCAGGCGAGCACCTTTGCGTCAGGCCACTTCCTGGGCATGGCCCGCTCGGCGCGGCGCTGAAGCGCGGTCAGTCGCGGCCAGTCGGGATTGGCCTCGAGGAAGGCCGCGGCCCCCTCGAAGTTGCCGTCCCGGCCCGGTTCGGTCAGTTCCAGCCATTTCACGGCCTTGGCCAGCGACGGGTCCTTGGCTCTTTGCGCCAGCTTGCGTGCGCGCCGGAACTTGCCGGATTTCGCCTTGCGGAAGGCCTCGGTGTAAAGCTGCCGGTCTTTCTGGGAGAGCAGGCCGTGGCCCGGCTTGGCGGATGGCGCCGGCGCGCTCTGGTGCGCCCAGGCGGGAACGGCCGCCAGCCAGGCGGCCAGGATAGCCACGCAGATGCCTCTCTTCATCGGTCCCGATTCCGCCGTGGATTGCCCCAAGATGGTCACAGTATCGGGCCAAAGTTTAAGTTTCATTTACCGATTTAGGCCAGTAAAAGCGGGAGCAGGCGGCCTTGCCGGCCATTTTGCCAGCCGCTATGGTCGAGGAAGCCGGCGGCCGAAAGCGGCTGCCCCAGGATAAACCCAAGCTTTCGAGCGGGGAGAAGCCATGTCTGGCCCCATGTTCAAGGGCTCTATTCCAGCCCTCATCACGCCGTTCTCGAACGGGAGCGTGGACGAGGCGGCGTTCCAGAACTTCGTCCAATGGCAGATCGACCAGGGCAGCCACGCCGTGGTGCCCTGCGGCACGACCGGCGAATCGCCGGTCCTGTCGCACGAGGAGCACATGCGGGTGACCGAGCTGTGCGTCGAGGTGGCCAAGGGCAAGGTGCCGGTCATCGCGGGCAGCGGCTCCAACTCGACGGTGGAGGCGATCAGCCTGACCCGCCACGCCAAGGAAGCGGGTGCCGACGCGGTGCTGGTGGTCACGCCCTACTACAACAAGCCGACCCAGGAGGGCCTCTATCAGCACTACAAGGCGATCCATGACGCGGTCGAGATCCCGATCATTATCTACAACATCCCCGGCCGCAGCGTAGTGGATATGTCTGTCGAAACTATGGCGCGCCTGGCTGAGTTGCCGAACATCGCCGGCGTCAAGGACGCCACGGCGGACCTGACCCGGCCGGCCAAGACCAAGGCGGCCATCGGCAAGGACTTTACCCAGATTTCGGGCGAGGACGCCACGGTGGTGCCCTTCCTGGCCCAGGGTGGCCACGGCTGCATCTCGGTCACCACCAACGTGGCGCCGCGCCAATGCGCCGATCTGCACGAGGCCTGGCAGCGCGGCGATCTGGACACGGTGGAAAAGATCAACGACCGCCTCATGCCGTTGCACGAGGCGCTGTTCGTCGAATCCAGCCCGGGCCCCGTGAAGTACGCGGCCAGCCTGCTGGGCCTGTGCGAGAACCGTCTGCGTCTGCCGTTGGTCTGCGTGAAGCCCGAGACGGAGTCGAGAGTCCGCGACGCCATGGCCCATGCCGGCCTGATCAATTGACCGGGCGGCCGCATCCGAGATGTCCGGAGGCGCGAAACGCATTGTCGCGCAGAACCGCCGGGCGCGTCACGATTACCAAATCGAGGACACGCTCGAGGCCGGCCTCGCGCTGACCGGTACCGAGGTCAAGTCGCTGCGCCTAGGGCGGGGCTCCATCGCCGAGGCCTACGCGAACGACGAAGGCGGCGAGCTCTTCCTGCGCAACGCGCACATCCCGCCCTACGAGCCCGCCAGCCGCAACAACCACGAACCGCGCCGGCCGCGCAAGCTGCTGCTGCATCGGCGCGAGCTCAACCGCTTGATCGGCGAGATCCGGCGTGGCGGCTATACGATCGTGCCGCTGTCCATCTATTTCAACGAGCGGGGGATCGCCAAGATCGAGCTCGCCCTGGCGCGCGGCAAGCGCAAGGCGGACAAGCGCGAGAGCGAGAAGAAGCGGGACTGGCAGCGCCAGAAGGCGCGCCTCATGCGCGACCGGGGTTAGGCCTCGACGACCAACCGCTCCCTGAGCCCGGCGAAGACCGCTTCGAACATCTCCACGGTCAAGCGTCCGGTGTTCGTGTTGTAGCGCGAGCAGTGATAGCTATCGGCCAGCAGCAGGCCGCTCGGCAGCGCGTGCGTCTCGCCGTGCCGGAAGGGGTAGCGGCTCTTGCGCTCGCCCAGCGCGCCGAGCACCGCGCCATGGGCAAGGGTACCCAGTGCCAGGACCGCGCGCAGTCGGGGCAGGGCGGCCAACTCCCTCGCCAGGAAGTTCCCGCAGGTCCTGATCTCGGCGGTCGTCGGCTTGTTTTCCGGCGGCACGCAACGCACCGCATTGGTGATCCGGCAACCGGCAAGTTGCAGTCCATCGTCCGCACGCTTCGCATAGGAACCCCGCGCGAAGCTGAACTTGTGCAGCGTGTCATAGAGCAGGTCGCCGGCATAGTCGCCGGTGAAGGGCCGGCCGGTGCGGTTGGCGCCCTTGAGACCCGGGGCCAGACCGACGATCAAGAGGCTTGCGGTGCCATCGCCAAAGGAGGCGACCGGCGCGTTGTGGAAGTCGGGATAACGCTCTCGGTTGGCCTGGCGAAAGGCGGACAGGCGCGGACAGAACGAACAGGCGGAATCCGGATCGGCGAACGCCGCCCCGCGGGCTGGCTCGGCGGCCGTCGGCGCCCCCCTTGGCATACTCCGACGTTGCCTCAGGCCGGCTGGGACTCGTAGTAGTCTTCGTCCTCCTCTTCCTCGTCATCGTAGGGGACATCCGTGGGTTCGCGCATGCGTGCCCGCGGGTGGTCCGGCGGAAGCTCGCGTTCCAACTTTTCCTGGAAGTCCGTCAGATCGAGAAAGACGTCCGCCTGCCGGCGCAACTCGTCGGCGACCATGGCCGGCTGCGAGCGCACGGTGGAGATCACGGTAACCCGGACCCCCTTGCGCTGGACGGCTTCGACCAGCCGGCGGAAATCGCCGTCGCCCGAGAACAGGACGACATGGTCGAGGTGCTGGGCCATCTCCATCACGTCGATGGCCAGCTCGATGTCCATGTTGCCCTTGATCTTGCGCCGGCCGGTGGAATCGGTGAATTCCTTGGTCGGCTTGGTCACCATGGTGTAGCCGTTGTAGTCGAGCCAGTCGACCAGCGGCCGGATCGGCGAGTAATCCTGATCTTCGATGAGCGCCGTGTAATAGAAAGCGCGAATCAGATTACATTCCGATGAGAAGAGTTCCAGCAGGCGCTTGTAATCGATATCGAAGTTAAGCGCCCGTGCAGTGGCGTAGAGGTTTGCGCCGTCTATGAACAGGGCGACGCGTTCCTGCGGATAAAAATGCATTGTACCCTCGGCAATATATAGGCACCACGTTATCCAATCTCTGGCCGTAAGTGCGTGGACGAACAATCGGCGCCGGCCGGAATTCCGGCCCCCCTGCGCCGTTCCTTGTGTAGCATTATCTAATCTTAAGGCCGGTCCCCGCAAGGGCCAGTCGAGTGTAAGGAGCACGAATTTTGATCCTGATCGGCCTCGGGGCGAACCTGCCCAGCCCGCGCCATGGCGAACCGCGCGCGACCTGCGAGGCGGCGCTCACGGCGCTGGAGGCCGCCGGAGTGAAGGTGCTGCGGCGCTCGCGCTGGTACCGCAGCGCCCCGGTGCCGGCTTCGGATCAGCCCTGGTTCGTCAATGGCGTGGCGGCGGTCGAGACGGGGCTGGCGCCGGCCGAGCTGCTGGCGCTGCTGCACCGCATCGAGGCGGATTTCGGGCGCGCCCGGCGCAGGCGCAACGAGGCGCGAATCCTGGACCTGGATCTACTCGCCTATGGCGAGCGGCGCAGCGCCCCCGGCGAGGCCCCGGTCCTGCCCCATCCGCGCCTGGCCGGCCGGGCCTTTGTCGTCCTGCCGCTGGCCGAGATCGCGCCAGGCTGGCGCCACCCGGTGAGCGGCCTGACGGCGGCGGAAATGGCCCTGGACCTGCCCGCCGACCAAGCGGCCGAACCCATGGATTAGCTGGTCGGCGCGGCTCCCGGCCTCCAACGGAAAAGGCCGGATCGGGGGCGCAGGGAGCCGAAAACCGGGGCGAAGCGCCTTGCCTTCCCGGGGCGGCGTCCATATATTCCAGGCGATTTAGTGCCGAAAGACGCGATTCCTTCAAATTTTTCCGGAGCTTTGACGTAAA
>JAZGBC010000239.1:0-3639 GCA_036444495.1 Kiloniellales bacterium | reverse complement strand
TCCCCTATACGGAGAGCGCGGCGCTGGCCGCCGCCCTGCCGGAAGGCCAAACGACCCTCCGCCTGGTGGACAACCTGTCCCACGTGGACCTGGGCCCCGGGGGCTGGCTCGACGGCCTGCGGCTCTGGTCGCTCGTCTACCGCCTGCTCGAGGTGCGCGACGCCGCGCCCCGGCCGGGGGCCTGAGGCAGCCGCTCGCCGCCGCAATCGATTCAGAAGAGCCTTGGATCGAACTCGAACGACCGAATGGCCGGCTCGGGAATGCTCGACGCCAAACGATGATTGGGGTTAAGGATCAGATTTAAGGACTCGGGCACGACGATAGACGGCACCCGCAAAACAGGGGTTCTAGCCTCCACAATCCATCGATCACCGAAAGCTTTACTTTCGGTTTCGGTAATCAAATTTTCGGGACCATCCTCAAGCCAGCTTCCTGGCGTGGCCGTTTCCAGCGCAGACAGATCGACCCGCATCAAAGCATAATCGTCGGGGATCAGATCCGGCGGCAGATCAAGATGCACAAGAGCTTCCAAAACCGGTAAGGCGGCATCGTCAGACAGGTAGACGGCAGCTTTTCCCGGAGAATTCCATCTGCCTCCCTTCAGGCGGGCCCCTTCGCCCGAAAGATCGGCCCAACGCCTTCTTGCGAGTCGCCATGCGACACTTATGAAACCTGCCGATACAGCCTTCACCGTCACGCCGAAAGCCCATGGTCGATGCG
This sequence comes from Kiloniellales bacterium, assembly GCA_036444495.1. Lineage (GTDB taxonomy): Bacteria > Pseudomonadota > Alphaproteobacteria > Kiloniellales > J153 > JAZGBC01. The sequence continues at coordinate 2,919 of JAZGBC010000239.1, read as the reverse complement.
AAATAGAAGGTCTTCGACTAAACGGGCGCCTTCCTCCGTATCAAGCAATGCCGAGGGCGGTTTAGCTTCTAAAGGCCGCGTTGGACGCTCCATCCATTTGCGCGCCTTGGCGGGACTGCCGAAGGTATCGCACGCTTTCAGCCAGACGCGAAGAAAACGGGCCACCCGATCGGACTGCATATGAGTGAATTTTCCGCTTTTCTTGCAGTGGGTCAGGGTGCGCATTGGAATTACTCCAAAAGCCGCCAAGTCTTTGATGGTCATATCAAGGGGCTTGATCGCCTTGGCCACCATCTGAAACGGCAATCCGGAACGGATCGACTCTATCAAGGCGAGCCGATCGGAGAGTAGGTCCGATTGTTGAAATTTGAGGACGTCGATATCGGCCAAATGAGCTGATTTCCGCCTGATCGTCATGATTCTTTCTATCCTCTCTGTGGCAAGATGCCAATATAATATAGGCATATTGCCAAAATAAGCAACAACATCGGTACGTAGCACGCATTTTCCCGCAGAGCGCATTCCGGGAGCCTCTAAACCGCCGAACTTCTCAGGGTAACAATATTACCCGATGTCCATTCCGGGGGGCCGATTCCGCTCCCTTCCGGGCCCCCGGGCGTACGGATTCTGTCTTTTTTAACGCGTTTAAGTGATTGTTATTGAACAATATATTAGAATATTCCCATATAGAGCGATAGACCCATGCACCGCCCAGGCCGGGCGTGCGAGCTCGGCAAAGGGGGCGCCCCGACGAGGTTTGCCCATGCCGATCTTTACCCATCCCGAATTCGACGCCCACGAAGAGGTCGCCTTCTGTTTCGACGAGGCGAGCGGCCTCAAGGCCGTGATCGCGATCCACGACACGGCCCGCGGCCCCGCCGTTGGCGGCTGCCGCATGTGGCCCTACGCCGACGAGGCCGAGGCGCTCAACGACGTGCTGCGCCTCTCGCGCGGCATGACCTACAAGTCGGCCCTCGCCGAGCTGCCCTACGGCGGCGGCAAGGCGGTCATCCTGGGCGACCCGCACAAGGACAAGTCCGAGGCCCTGTTCCTGGCCATGGGGCGTTTCGTGGAGTCACTCGGCGGGCGCTACATCACGGCCGAGGACGTGGGCATCTCGGTGGATGACGTGGAAATCATGGAGCGCGTGACCAAGCACGTCGCCGGCACTCGCTCGGGCGGCGCGGGCGACCCTTCCTCCTCCACCGCCTACGGCGTGCTCGTGGGCATCCGCGCCGCGGTGGCGCAGCGGCTGGGCAGGAATTCGCTCGACGGAGTGCGCGTGGCCGTGCAGGGCCTGGGCCACGTGGGCTATCACCTCTGCCGTTTCCTGAAAGAGGCGGGCGCCAAGCTGACGGTCACCGACATCGACCACGAGGCGGTCGAGCGCGCCGAGACCGAGTTCGACGCCCGCGCCGTCGCGCCCGAGGAGATCTACGGCATCGACGGCGAAGTCTTCTCACCCTGCGCCCTGGGCGCGGTCATCAACGACCAGACCATCGCCCGGCTCAAGGCGCCCATCGTCGCCGGTTCGGCCAACAACCAGCTCGCCGAGCCGCGCCACGGCGCCGAGTTGCGCACGCGCGGCGTGCTCTATGCGCCCGACTACGTGATCAACGCCGGCGGCATCATCAACATCAGCCACGAAGGCCCCGACTACGACAAGAAGGCGGCGATCAACCACGTGGCCAAGATCCACGACACCCTGCGCGAGATCTTCGCCCGCGCCGACGCAGACGGCATGCCTACCTCCGAGGCCGCCGACCGCGTCGCCGAGGAGCGCATCAAGGCGGTGCGCGAAGCCGCATAAATCCGATCCTCCCCCCGACCCGCCGAGACGCCGGGGCCCCATGCAGGGGCCCCGGTTTTTTTGCGAGGATTTGAGCAGCGCTACCGTGCGGCCTACACCGGCAGGTCCTCGCCCATGGACATGAGCGAGGCGTTGCCGCCGGCGGCCGTGGTGTCGATGGAGAGCGTGCGTTCAGTGGCGAAGCGGTAGAGGTAGCGCGGGCCGCCCGCCTTGGGCCCCGTGCCGGACAATCCCTCGCCGCCGAAGGGCTGCACGCCGACGACCGCGCCGATCATGTTGCGGTTGACGTAGACGTTGCCCGCGCGCAGGCGCGCGTGGATGTACTCCACCGTGGAATCGATACGGCTGTGGATGCCGAGGGTCAGGCCATAACCGGTGCCGTTGACCGCCTCGATCACATCGTCCAGGCGATCGGCCTTGTAGCGGATCACGTGCAGGATCGGCCCGAAGACCTCGCGTTCGAGGCGCGCGAGCGAATCGATCTCGAAGACGCAGGGCGCCACGAAGCTGCCGTGTTCGGTCGCGGGGCCGAGCCTGACGCGGCGCAACAGCTTTCCCTCCGCCGCCATGCGTTGCGCGTGGCTCTCCAGCATGGCCTTGGCCTGCGCATCGATCACCGGCCCCACGTCGGTGGCGAGCTCCGCCGGGTCGCCCACCGCGAGCTCGTCCATGGCGCCGGCGAGCATGGTCAGCATCTTCTCCGCCACATCCTCCTGCAGGAAGAGCACGCGCAGGGCCGAGCAGCGCTGCCCCGCGCTCTGGAAGGCGGAGACGATCACGTCCCGCGTGACCTGCTCGGGCAGCGCCGTGGAGTCCACGATCATGGCGTTCTGCCCGCCGGTCTCGGCGATGAGCGGCACGATGGGCCCCTCGCGCGCGGCCAGGATCCCGTTGATCGCCTTCGCCGTTTCCGTGGAGCCCGTGAAAGCAACCCCGGCGATGCGCCCGTCGCCCACCAATCGGCCGCCGATCGCCGGTCCATCGCCGGGCAGCAGGTGCAGAACCTCGCCCGGCACGCCGGCCTGGTGCAGGAGGCGCACGGCGGCCGCGGCGATGAGCGGGGTCTGCTCGGCCGGCTTGGCGATGACCGCGTTGCCGGCGGCGAGCGC
>JAZGBC010000238.1:0-3917 GCA_036444495.1 Kiloniellales bacterium | reverse complement strand
GCTTGACGCGGAAGCCCGAGAGGCCCTGGCACGCGATGGCCTGCCGCCCGAAAAATGCCGCCTCCAGCGTTCAGCCGATTTCCGCTATGCCGGTCAGGCCTACGAGGTGAACGTGCCGGTTCCCGAGGGTCCGATCGATGCGCGGGCCGTCGAAACCATCGTGCAGCGGTTCCACGACCTGCACCAACAGCTTTACGCGCACCACCATCCGGACAAGCCCGCCGAATTCGTGTGCGGGAGAGTCGCGGCGATCGGCTTGACCTCGGCGCCGTCACTCAAGAAGCAGGCCAAGGCCGCCGGGCGCGCCGAACCCAAGGAGCGGCGTCCGGTCTATTTCGATGAAACCGAGGGCTTCACGGACGCCGCGGTCTATGATCGCGAGGCGCTGGGCGCCGGCAGCACGTTGACCGGCCCGGCCATTATCGAGCAGCTCGACACCACGACCGTGGTTCATCCGGGGCAGCGGGTCGAAGTCGACGAGCTCGGCAATCTGCTGATTTCAACCGGGGAGTAGAAGGTTGCGCGTCGATCCCATCACGCTCGAGGTCGTCAACAACGCGCTCGTAGGCGTGGCCGAGCAGATGGCCGCCACGATCCTGCGCACCTCCTACTCTACCGTCATCCGGGAGATGCTCGACTATTCGACGGCTGTTTTCGACCGCGAGGGGCGCATCATCGCCCAGTCCTGCCGCATCCCGATTCACCTGAACTCCATGTCCCGTTCGCTGCGCACGACGCTGGACGAAACCATACCGTTAAGCGAGTGGCGGCCCGGAGACATCATCGTCACCAACGATCCCTACAAGGGCGGTCAGCACCTGCCGGACGTGCAAACCTTCCTGCCCGTCTTTTTCGGGGATGAGGTCGTGGCGATCTGCGGCACGCTGGGGCATCACCTGGATATCGGCGGCATGCGTCCAGGCAGTTATGCGGGCGATGCGGTCGAGATCTATCAGGAAGGCCTGCGCATCCCGCCGATCAAGCTGTTCGAGGAGGGCAAACTCAACGAGCGCCTGTTCGCCCTGGTGGAGGCCAATATCCGTCAGCCGGAGACGACCATCGGCGATCTTCGGGCGCAGACGGCGGCGCTGCATATCGGCCACGACGGGGTCCTGGAGATCATCGAACGCTATGGCGTCGCTGTACTCCAGGATTGCATGGAGGGGGCGATCGAGGCCTCCGAGGCGCGCCTGAGGGCCAAGCTGCGGGAGCTGCCCGCCGGGACCTACGAGGGGACCTACTACGTGGACGACGACGGGATCGTGGACGGCCCGATCAAGATCGTCACCAAGGTCACCATCGGGGACGGCTCGGTCCACGTGGATTTCACCGGGACCGACCCGCAGCGGCGCGCGCCGATCAACGCGACCATATCTTCCTGCGAATCCGCGACCTATTTCGCCATTCTCGCGATCCTGGACCCGACGATTCCGGCCAACTACGGTATCTACAAGCCGATCGAGATCACGGCGCCCGAGGGGACCGTGGTGAACGCGCAGCCGCCTGCGCCGGTGGTCGGCCGCAACGCGATCACGCATACTGTGGTCAACGCTCTGATGATGGCCCTGTCGAAGGTGGTTCCCGAGCGCATCACCGCTTGCTACTACGCCATGTCGAACGTCTATATCCTGTCGGGTGATGGCGATAGCGACGACCGGCGCGGCTGGACCTTCTTCGACATCGAGGTGGGCGGCGGCGGCGGGCGCCATTCCAAGGATGGGCTCGACTGCTATTCGCAGGGCATCCATAACCTGGCGAACACGCCCATCGAGATGGTCGAGATGACCTATCCGCTCCGCTTCAAGCGCTATGAATATCTGCCCGACACGGGCGGGGCCGGTAAATACCGCGGCGGTCTTGGCGTGCGCCGCGATATCGAGTTCCTGGACGAAAGCGGTACGCTCAACACCCAATTCGACAAGTTCAAGATCGCGCCCTTCGGCCTGTTCGGCGGCGGACCCGGTGCGACCGGAAAGCTGTTCCTCAATCCCGACGGCCCGGATTGCCAGGAGCTTCACTCCAAGACGGTCAATTTTAAACTGCGCCGCGGCGATGTCTTGAGCATGCGGACCCAGGGGGGCGGTGGCTACGGGCCGCCGGATGAGCGCGACCCGGCCGCGATCGAGCGCGACTTGCGCGAAGAGAAGATCACGCCCGAGGGGGCTCAAAAGGCCTACGGCCATGGGAGGACGGACAAATGAAGATCACAGGGCTCGAGACCATCGTGATCGAGCTGCCGGGGCGCTCTTCCTATTCCTGGCGGTCGCTTCAGGTTCCCATCGGCCGTTACGTCATCCTCAAGGTGCATACGGACGAGGGCATCACCGGGCTGGGCGAGGCGCCCGCCATCCTCAGTTGGGGGGGCGAGCACGGGCGCTACTTCGGCGAGGACCCGGGGATCGTCTGCTATCTGATCCGAGAATGCTTCGCGCCGATGCTGGAGGGTGCGGATCCTTTTTCGGTCAAGACGATCCTGGCCCAGGCGGACGTGGACATCCGCGGCTATCCCTATACCAAGGCGATGATCGAGAGCGCCCTGTTCGACATCATGGGGCGCAGCCTCGGTGTGCCGGTCTATCAGTTGCTCGGCGGCGCCGTGCGCAAGGAGATCCCCCTGTGCCACAGCGTGGGCATCGCCCCGCCGAAGGAGGCGGCCAAGGAAGCCGCGCAGGTGGTCGAGGACGGCATCCGCTGGCTCCAGATCAAGGTGCCCGGCGAACCCAAGGAGGACCTGGCGATCGTCAAGGCGATCCGCCGCCAGGTCGGCCGGGATGTCACGATCTTTCCCGACATCAACCGCGGATACAAAGCCGTCAAGACGGCGATCAACAGCGTCAAGGCCATGCAGGGGGAGGCGGACATCGCGGCGGTGGAACAGCCCGTCGAGGGCTTCGATGCCATGGCCGCCGTCTGCCGGGGCGTCGAGGTTCCGGTTATCGTGGACGAGGGATGCTGGACGCCACAGGACGCCGTCGAGGTGGTCAAGCGCGCCTCGGCGGACGTGATTTCCATCTATTTTACGAAATCGGGCGGGCTCATCCGTTCCATGGAGATCGGCGCCATCGGGCGCGCGGCGGGCCTCCCGGTCAACGTCAACGGGTCTCTGGAGGGTGGCGTGGGCAATGCCTCGAACCTGCACCTCGCCGCCGCATTGGAGGGGAACGTATTGCCCGGGGTGATTACCGTGAACACGCTGGAGGGACGCGAGCAGACGAAGGTCGGCGGGGTCTTCTACACCGACGATGTCATCACCGAGCCGTTCGAGTACGCGAATGGCTGCCTGAAGGTGCCCGACGGACCGGGCCTGGGCGTGGAGCTCGACCCGGAAAAAATCGAAAAGTACCGGATCGCGTGACTGATCGGAGAGGGTGAAACGATGCCAGCGAAATTTGGCGTGACCTGCGGCGGTGACCATTGGCGGCCGGAAGATATACGCGCCGTCGAGGAACTGGGCTTCGACTCCTTCTGGACCGGGGAGCACATCGTCTATCACCGGCCGATCCTAGAGGCGGTGACGACCCTCACCTACGCGGCGGCTTTGACGTCGCGGATCAAGGTCGGGCCGGCCACGCTGTTGCTGCCGCTGCGCCATCCGACCATCATCGCCAAGCAACTCTCGTGCCTCGACGTACTCTCCAATGGGCGGCTGCTTTTGACCGTAGGTGTCGGCGGGGACTATCCGAGGGAATTCGAGGGCTGCGAGGTGCCGATGAAGGAGCGCGGCCGGCGCGTGACCGAGACCATCGAGATCATGCGCAAGTACTGGACGGGCGAGCGCTTCGACTACGACGGCAAGATCTTTCAGCTCAAGGACGTGGACATGCTGCCCACGCCGGTTCAGCCGGGCGGCCCGCCGATCTGGGTCTCGGGCCGGCAAGAGGCGCCCATGAAACGCGCGGCGAGGCTGGGCGACGGCT
>JAZGBC010000237.1:0-2929 GCA_036444495.1 Kiloniellales bacterium | reverse complement strand
CCTCCCAACAAAAAAGCCGCCCGGCGTTTCCGCATGACAGCTTTTCTGAATTGCCACCACGCCGCAAGCGCGGCGCGGGTGGCGGGTGCGGTTATTTCGAGTAGAACTCGACCACCAGGTTGGGCTCCATCTGCACCGGGTAGGGCACGTCCTCGAGCTTGGGCCCACGCAGGAAGCGCGCCTTCATGTCCTTGTAGTCCACGTCGATGTAGTCCGGCACTTCGCGCTCGGGCGATTCGGCGCCCTGCAGCACGAGGTCCATCTCCCGGCTCTTGGCCTTGATCTGGATCACGTCCTCGTCGCTCACCCGGAACGAGGGGATGGTCACCCGCTTGCCGTTGACCTGGATGTGGCCGTGGTTGACGAACTGGCGCGCGGCGAAGACCGTGGGTACGAACTTGGAGCGGTAGACCACCGCGTCCAGGCGCCGCTCCAGAAGCTCGATCAGGTTCTGGCCGGTGTCGCCCTTGCGCCGGTCGGCTTCTTGGTAGTAGCGCCGGAACTGGCGCTCGCCGATGTTGCCGTAATAGCCCTTGAGCTTCTGCTTGGCCATGAGCTGGATGCCGAAGTTGGAGGGCTTGCGCCGGCGCTGGCCGTGCTCGCCCGGGCCGTAGTCGCGCTTGTTGACCGGGCTCTTGGGCCGGCCCCAGAGGTTGACGCCGAGGCGCCGGTTGATCTTGTACTTGGAACTAATCCGCTTGGACATTTTGCCGCGGTCTCCTTGCCATTGGCTTATTGTCCCGGTAGTCCCTGCCCGGCCGCTGCGGCCGACGGGCGGGGCCTGGGGTTAATCCCCAGCCCACTTTCCCGGGAAGTGGGCGGACTATACGAATCGGGCCCGGGATGTCAAACCCGGGGAAACGGGGAGAATGAGCCGCGTGAAGCACCTGCCGGATCACATCAAGGGCCTGCTGATCACCGGGATCGGGGTCCTGGTCCTCACCCCCGATACCCTGCTCGTGCGCCTGATCGCCAGCGACCCCTGGACCATGGTCTTCTGGCGCGGGGCCTTGACCGGCCTGGCGCTCACGGCCTTTCTCACCGCCTACTACGGTCGGGGCACGGCCGCCCGCTTCCGCGCGATCGGCCTGCCGGGGTTGGGAATTGCCGCCATCTTCGCCATCAGCTCGCCGCTCTTCATCCTGGCGCTCGACGGCACCAGCGTCGCCAATACCCTCATCATCGTCAGCGCCGCCCCCCTCTTCGCCGCCATTTTCAGCCGGGTCTTCCTGGGCGAGGCAGTGCCGGGGCGCACCTGGGGCGCCATCCTGGCCACCGTCGCCGGCATCGCGGTGATCGTCTCGGGCAGCCCGCGCGGCGGCACCCTGACGGGCGACATGGCGGCGCTCGGTACCGCACTCTGCGTGGCCGGCGGCCTGACGATGATCCGCCGCGCCCGGGCCCTCAACATGGTTCCCGCCATAGCGCTCAGCGGCTTCCTCAGCGCAGCCCTGGTGCTGCCTTTGGCCATCCCCTTCAGCCTCGGCACCGAACAGACCGGTCTTATGGCACTGCTCGGCCTGGCGATCCTGCCGCTGTCCTTCGGGCTCATGACGCTCGGGCCGCGCTACCTGCCGGCGCCCGAGGTGGGGCTTATCCTGCTCTTGGAGACCGTGCTGGGCCCCTTGTGGGTCTGGCTCGTGCTGGACGAGGAGCCGGGCGCGCGGACGCTCCTGGGCGGGGCCATCGTGATCGCGGCGCTCGTGATCCATTCGGCACTCGCCCTGCGCCGGCAGCGAGCCCCTCTGCACGGCTAGGCCGGATCAGGATAGATCGAACCCACATCGCGGGTTCGATCTATCCTGTGAATCCGGTCTACATCTATACAGTAGAGCAGATTCACGCGGTTGATGGGATCGCCGACGGCGATTCCAATCAACCCCGATCTGCTCTAGGCGTGCCGCCAAGACTGCGCTTCTCGCACCATTGTGGTAGACTTGCTACCTCGACGGTCCGACGTGACGCGCAGAACGGTCAGGTCATGAAACAAACCAATATCATCCGCCTTATCCTCCTCCTGTTGTTGCTACTTATGATGGGCGCGCCCGCCGCCGAGGCCGGCTGCCGCGATCGGCCGGAGCCGGGGGTCGACTGGTCGAAATGCGACAAGAAACGCAAGATCCTGCGCGAGCAGGACCTGAGCGGCGCGCGTCTCGAGCGCACCGACCTGAGCTCCAGCGACCTGGAAAACACCCGGCTCAACGGCGCCAATCTGCTGCGTGCCAACCTGGCCGGCGCCCGCCTGCGCGGGGCCGACCTGGAGGGCGCCATCCTGACCAAGGCGCGCGGCGACCGGACCGATTTTGAAGGGGCGAACCTGACCGGCGCCAATCTGGCCAAATCCGAGATGCCGCGGGCCAATTTCGCCGGCGCCAGGTTGAGCGGCGCAGATCTCTCGAAAGCCGAGATGGGCCGGGCCGTGATGACGGACGCGACTCTCGATGGCGCGAAACTGCAGTATGCCTATCTCGCCCGTGCGATCTTTGCCGGCGCGGCCCTCAAGGACGCGGACTTCGAGGGCGCCTATTTGCTGCGCACCCATTTCGAGGGCGCCGATCTGAGCCAGGTGAAAGGCCTAACCCAGGCGCAACTCGACCTGGCCTGCGGCGATGCGAAAACGAAATTGCCGGAAGGCCTAAGCCGCCCCACGGCCTGGCCCTGCGCCCCCGAGGATTGACCGCGTCCTCGACAAGTGGAATTCACCACAGAGACACAGAGACACAGAGAACAAGATAACCTCACCACGAAGACACGAAGGTCACAAAGAGCACGAAGTTTTTTTTGTTGCGCGCTTCGCGCGCTTAATTCCTTTTCGTGTTCTTAGTGAACTTCGTGTCTTCGTGGTGAATCTCTTGTTGGTTCTCTGTGTCTCTGCGCCTCTGTGGTTCTCCTTAATCTAGCTGTCGGAACCGCCGCCGCGCCCGGACCT
>JAZGBC010000236.1:0-13456 GCA_036444495.1 Kiloniellales bacterium | reverse complement strand
TCGCCTTCAACGTCCTCGGCGACGATGAGCAGCGGATGGCCCGACTGGACCACCGTCTCGAGCAGGGGCAGCATCGCCTGGAGCCCGCTGAGCTTCTTCTCGTGCAGCAGGATGTACGGGCTCTCCAGCTCGCAGACCATCTTGTCGGCGTTGGTGATGAAGTAGGGCGAGAGATAGCCGCGGTCGAACTGCATGCCCTCGACCACGTCGAGCTCGGTGGCGAGCGACTTGGCCTCCTCGACCGTGATCACGCCCTCGTTGCCGACCCGCTGCATGGCCTCGGCGATCATCTCGCCGACCTCCGGGTCGCCGTTGGCCGAGATGGTGCCGACCTGGGAAATCTCCTCGGTGCTCGAGACCTTCTTCGAGCGCTTCTCCAGGTTCTTCACCACGGCCTCGACGGCGGCGTCGACGCCGCGCTTCAGGTCCATGGGGTTCATGCCCGCAGCCACCGCCTTGCAGCCCTCGCTCACGATCGCCTGGGCCAGGATCGTGGCGGTCGTGGTGCCGTCGCCGGCCACGTCGTTGGTCTTGGACGCCACCTCGCGGACCATCTGGGCGCCCATGTTCTCGAACTTGTCGGAAAGCTCGATCTCCTTGGCGACCGTCACCCCGTCCTTGGTGGTGCGCGGCGCGCCGAAGGACTTGTCGAGCACGACATTACGCCCCTTGGGGCCGAGGGTGACCTTCACCGCATCGGCGAGAATGTCGACGCCGCGCAGCATACGTTGCCGGGCGTCGCCACCGAATTTTACTTCTTTAGCAGCCATAGCTTGTCTTCTCCTACGTGTTTCCTTGGCCCCCTAGGCGGCCTTTTTTCTACCCTTGGCGCCGGCCCTGCCGGTGATCACCCCCATGATGTCGGACTCCTTGACGATCAAGATATCCTCGCCATCGATCTTGACCTCGGTGCCCGACCACTTGCCGAACAGAACCCGGTCGCCCTCCTTGACGTCGAGGGGTTGGAGCTTGCCATCCTCGCCCCGGACGCCGGAGCCCACCGCCAGGATCTCGCCTTCCATGGGCTTCTCCTGGGCGGTGTCGGGGATGATGATCCCCCCGATGGTCTTCTCGTCCTGGTCGATACGTCTGATGACCACGCGGTCATGCAACGGACGGAATTTCATGCCATATCCTCCAATGTGTAACGCCTTGATTTCTTTAATCTTTCTTCCCGAGGGCCGGAGGGTTGTTAGCACTCCACCTCGTTGAGTGCCAAGGATTTACGCCCTCCCCGCCGCCCTGTCAAGGGGGCCTGTAAGGCCCGGAAAAAGCGCCTTTCAGGGCCCCCAAATCCGCCCCGGCCGGCCTGGCAGCAGTCTCGGCATTTGGCTGCTAACTTATTGGTTCCTTTACCTATTTCCTGTTCTCTGGTGGAGTGGGTAAGCTACCGGCAGGCCCTTAGCGCCGGACCGGATCGGTTGGGGTAAATGCGATCATGAGTGTCTTGCAGCTACAGCTTCGGAACTACCGGCTGACCACGGCGGAGATCCTCTATCACCTGCCGGACCACCCGGGCCTGCTGCAGAGCTACATCTGGCAGGAATACGACATGGCGCCGCATTTCCCCATGCTGCACAAGTTCCTCGACTTCTGGGCGCACAACCTGGACGGGCCGCTGCACTCGGTGAAGGTGGCCGGCCAGCAGCTCATCAAGCCCGCCGAGATGCGCTTCGCCTCGGCGCTCCTGCACCTGCAGTAAAGCGGCCCCTATCACGCATTCCCTAACGGCGGCGCGGACGCCGCGGCCTTTCGCCGCGGCTGCGATCTGCTAGGATCGCGGCCAATCCAAACCGGCCCCCTGCCTTCGGCGCCCATGACCTCGACCGCAGCCGCCGACCGTTCCTCCGGAATCACGCCCGACGACCGCGCGATCGGCCTGTGGCTGCTGGTCTGCTGCGCCATGATCTTCGCCATGGCGGTCATCGGCGCCATCACGCGGCTCACGGAATCGGGCCTCTCCATCATGGAGTGGGCGCCGGTTTCCGGCGTCCTGCCGCCCCTCTCCCAGGGCGAGTGGGAGCGGGTCTTCGCCCTCTACCGGGATATACCGGAATACCAGGAACAGAACGCCGGCATGACGCTGGCCGAGTTCAGGACCATCTTCTGGTGGGAGTACATCCACCGCCTCTGGGGCCGCCTGATCGGGCTCGTCTTCCTGCTGCCCTTCCTCTGGTTTCTGCTGCGCCGCCGGGTCCGGCGCGGGTTGACGCCGCACCTTGCCGCCATGTTCCTCCTGGGCGGGGCACAGGGGGGACTGGGCTGGTTCATGGTGGCGAGCGGCTTCGCCGAGCGCACGGACGTCAGCCAGTACCGCCTGGTGGCGCATCTGGGCGCGGCGGTGCTGATCTACGGCTATATCCTCTGGATCGCGCTCGGCCTGCTGCTGCCGGCGCCCGCGCCCGGCCGTCCCGCGCGCGCCGGGACCTTGCGCGCCGGCCTGATCGCCTTCGCCGGGCTGGTCCTGGTGACGCTCGCCTCGGGCGGCTTCGTCGCCGGGCTGAACGCGGGGCTGGTCTACAACACCTTTCCCCTGATGGACGGGGAGCTGGTGCCCGGGGGCTATGCGCGCCTCAGCCCCTGGGCGGTCAACCTCTTCGAGAACGAGATCGCCGTGCAGTTCAACCACCGGGTCCTGGCGCTCGTCACCCTGGCGGCGGCGCTCGGCCTGTGGCTCGGCTCGCGCCGGCTCGATCTGGCCCAGGGAGCGCGAAGCGCCTGCGCCCTGCTGCCCGCCATGGCGGTGGTGCAGGTGGGCCTCGGCGTCTCGGCCCTGCTGCTCGTGGTGCCGGTCTGGCTTGGCGCCCTGCATCAGGCGGGCGCGCTGCTGCTCTTTACCCTGGCCCTCTGGGCGATCCATCGGCTGCGCTAACGCAAACGTGATGGGCGCAAGGAAGTGGCGTGGTTATGCTGGCGGCCCGCTGATACCAAAGAGCACATTTAAAGAGGAGGACAGGCGGTCATGACACCGGACGAACTGCGCGAGCTGCAGGCGCCCTTGAAGGCGCGCTACCGGGACGAGCCCGAGGCGGCCGTGGTGACCATGCGCGCGACCGGCGACATCGGCGCGCCGGGCGTCGTATGCAAGGTGGACACGGGCCGGGCGCTGGTCGAGGCGGGGCTGCACGAGGCCGCCGGGGGCAATGGCCTGACCGCCTGTTCCGGAGACATGCTGTTGGAGGCGCTGGCCGCCTGTGCCGGGGTGACCCTGCGCGCCGTGGCGACCGCGCTCGACATCCCGCTCGAGGGCGGCACCGTGACCGCGGAGGGGGATCTGGATTTCCGCGGCACGCTGGCGGTGGATAAGGCGGCCCCGGTCGGATTTCGGGACATCAGGCTCGGCTTCGACCTGGACACGGAGGCGACCGAGGAACAGCTCGCCTCGCTGCTCAAGCTGACCGAGCGTTACTGCGTGGTCTATCAGACGCTCAGGAACGGCCCGCCCATCGATACCACCATTCGGTAAGACTGCTGTCAGGCGACTGCCTTGGCCGGGCCGTCCAGCAGGCGCTCGGGCGGGAAGCGGAGAGTGAACGTCGTGCCCGCGCCGAGTTCGCTTTGCAACTCGACACTGCCGCCATGCAGCTCGATCATCTTTTTCACCAGCTGCAGGCCCAGCCCGGTGCCCTCGAAACCGCGTGAGCGGGTTTTTCCTGCCTGGCCGTAGGCCTTCATCACCTTGGACAGGTCCTCGGGCGCGATCCCCGCGCCGGTGTCGCGCACCGACAGCTCGAGCCCGCCCGAGCCGCCGCGCGCCGCGGCCACGGTGATCTCGCCGCCGGAGGGCGTGAACTTGACCGCGTTGGTCAGCAGGTTGATGAGCATCTGCTTTACCATGCGCACATCGGCATGCAGGGCCAACAGGCCGGGTGGCGTTTCGGTCTTGAGCGACAGGCCGGCCTTGTTGGCGCGCTCCCTGACGAAACGCAGGGAGGCTTCCACGGAGGCGGCCACGTCGATCTCCGCCTCCTCGATTTCGAGCTTGCCCGCCTCGATCTTGGACAGATCGAGAATGTCGTTGATCAGCTCCAGCAGATGGTCGCCCGAGGTGTGGATATCGCCCGCGTACTCGCGGTACTTCTCCGGCGTGACCGGCCCGAGCACCTCGTCCCGGATCACCTCGGAGAACCCGAGGATCGCATTGAGCGGCGTGCGGATCTCGTGGCTCATGTACGCCAGGAACTGGGACTTGTGGTGATTGGCGTAGACCGCTTTGTCGCGCGCCGCCGCCAGGTCCTCGCAGGTCGCGACCAGCTCCTCGCCCTGGGCCTCGTAGCGATCGCGGGTGTCCTGCAATTCGGCCACGTGACGCTCCAGTTCCTCCTGACTTTGGCGCAGGCGCGCCTGGAGCCGCGCGATCTCATCGAGCGGTTCCTCGCGAGTCCGCTTGTCCTTGCCGCTGTCCGGAGGTGCCATGGACTGACCGCAATCCCATCTTTTGATACGAAGCCCACTCCTGTTCTAAGGGTAAAGTATTAAAGTTCTTTGATTCTCAGCCTGCCCGCCGGCATCGGGCCGTAAGAAATAGCCGTCAACCGCGACTGACGTAGCGCCCGCCGCCCGACTATGTCATCGCTGCAAATTTACCCAACGGATTTATATGTAAACTCACAATTCACCCTGAATTCGAGCCGCTCATACTGCCAATAATACCTATGCTTCCAGATGAATCCGAAAATTATTCACTCTCCCCGGATAGTATTTCTCTAGCCAAATTCTCGCTATATGGACCCGATGACCAGCACCAGGTCGTGCGCCTCGACTCGCGTGCCGGCCGGCGCGGCGACCTCTTCCACCACTCCGGGCGCAGCGGCATAGACCGCGGTCTCCATCTTCATGGCCTCGATGGTGAACAGGCGATCGCCCTTGTCCACGCTTTGCCCGGCTGCGGCCGAGACGCTGACAATCAGGCCGGGCATGGGGGCGCCGATCTGACCCGGATCGGACTCGTCGGCCTTGCGGTGCGTGCGCGCGCTGCCCGCCAAGGCCCGGTCCGCCACCTTGACGGTGCGCGGCTGGCCGTTCAACTCGAAAAAGATGGTGCGCTGGCCGTCGTCGTCGGGATCGCTGGTCGCCAGATAGCGGATAATCAGGGTCTTGCCCCGCTCGATGTTGACGGCGATCTCTTCGCCCACCTCCAGGCCATAGAAGAAGACCTGGGTGGGCAAGGCGCTCACCCTGCCGTAGTGACGCCGATGCTTGGCGTAGTCGACAAAGACCTCTGGATACATCAGGTAGGAAGCCAGCTCCTGCTCGCTCACGTGGCGGTGTACCTTGTTCTCTACCTCGGCGCGCGCGGCGTCCAGATCGACCGCGGGCAGTACCGAGCCCGGGCGCACAGTCAAGGGCGCGGCTCCCTTGAGCACCTTTCGCTGCAGGGCCTCGGGGAAGCCGCCGGGCGGCTGGCCCAACTCGCCGCGAAAGAACTGCACGACGGATTCGGGAAAGGCGATCTCGCGCTTTGGGTCCAGAACCGCTTCAGGAGTCAGGTCGTTGGTCACCATGAACAGCGCCATGTCGCCGACCACCTTGGAAGTCGGGGTGACCTTGATGACATCGCCGAACAGGCGGTTGACGGCCGCATAGGCCTCGGCCACCTCGGGCCAGTGCCTTTCGAGCCCAACGGCGCGGGCCTGCTGACGCAGGTTGGTATATTGCCCGCCGGGCATGCCGTGCTCGAAGACGCTGGCCGAACCGGCCCGCATGTCGCTCTCGAAGGCCAGATACTCGCACCGCACCCTCTCCCAGTAGGCCGCCGTCCGGCGCAGGGTTTCCCGGTCTAGTCCAGTATCGCGCGCCTGGCCGCGCAGGCCCTCGACGATCGAGCCCAGATTGGGCTGGGACGTCAGCCCGCTCATGGAATCCATGGCGGCGTCAACCGCATCCACACCTGCCTCGACTGCGGCCAGCACGCTGGCCGCCGCCATGCCGCTGGTGTCATGGGTGTGGAAGTGAATGGGGATGCCGATTTCCTGCTTGAGCACCGAGACCAGACGCCGAGCGGCCTCGGGTTTGCACAGGCCGGCCATGTCCTTGATGCCCAGGATGTGCGCGCCCGCGGCCTCCAGCTCCTTGGCCAGGCCGACGTAATATTTGATGTCGTACTTCTCCTCGCGCGGGTTCGTCAGATCACCGCTGTAGCAGATCGAGGGTTCGCAGAGCTTGCCCGCCTGGCGCACCGCGTCGATGGAGACCCGCATGTTCTCGATCCAATTGAGTGAATCGAAGATGCGGAAGAGATCGATTCCCGCCTCGGCGGCCCGAGCGATGAAATAGCGCACCACGTTGTCCGGGTAGTTCTTGTAGCCGACCCCGTTGGCTCCACGCAGAAGCGCCTGGAACAGGATATTCGGGATGTGCGCCCGCAATTCCTCCAAGCGCTCCCAGGGGTCTTCCTTGAGGAAGCGCATAGCGACATCGAAGGTCGCCCCGCCCCAGCATTCGAGCGAAAAGAGACCGGACAGCGCCCCCGCGTAATAGGGCGCAACGGCCAGCATGTCGTAACTGCGCATGCGCGTGGCGAGCAGCGATTGGTGCGCGTCCCGGATCGTGGTGTCGGTGACCAGAACGCGCTGCTGGTCCAGCATCCATTTGGCGAAACCCTCGGGCCCGAGGTCGAGGAAACGATCTCGGCTGCCGGAGGGAATTTCTCCATCCGGCGGGGCCGGCGGCTCGGGCGCTGACTCGCGCCGCGGGACGGGACGGTCCTTGACCTCGTCGTTGCCGTTGACCACGACCTCGCCGATGTAGGTGAGCAGACGCGTCGCCCGATCGCGCCGCGGATGGAACTCGAAGAGTTCGGGCGTGTCGTCGATGAAGCGGGTGGTGTAGTCGCCGCCCTGGAAACTGGGGTGGCCGATCAGGGCCTCGAGGAACCAGAGATTGGTCGCCACGCCGCGGATACGGAACTCACGCAGGGCCCGGTCCATGCGGGCGGTAACTTCCTCGGCGCTGGGCGCCCAGGCGGTCACCTTCTCCAAGAGCGAGTCATAGAAGGGCGTAATCATGGCCCCGGAAAAAGCCGTGCCGCCGTCGAGCCGGATGCCGAAGCCGGTTGCCCCGCGATAGGCCGTGATGCGCCCGTAGTCGGGGATGAACTTGTTGAGCGGATCCTCGGTCGTGATCCGGCATTGCAGGGCGTGACCGTTGAGCGCGATATTTTCCTGGAGCGGCACGCCGCTCTCCGGCGAGCCGATAGCGGCGCCCTGGGCAAGGCGAATCTGTGCCTTAACCAGATCGACGCCCGTGACCTCCTCGGTCACGGTGTGCTCCACCTGGATGCGCGGATTGACCTCGATGAAGTAGAAGGCGCCGTCGTCGACGTCCATCAAGAACTCCACCGTGCCGGCGTTGCGGTAACCGGCCTCGCGCGCCAGGCCCACCGCGTAGCCGCAAAGCTTCTCGCGCGCCGCCTCGTCCAGGTAAGGCGCGGGGGCGCGCTCGACGACCTTCTGATTGCGCCGCTGCATGGTGCAGTCGCGCTCGAAGAGGTGCACAACCTCGCCGTGCCGGTCGGCCAAGATTTGGACTTCGACGTGGCGCGCGCGGCGCACCAGCTTCTCCAGGAAAACCTCGTCGCGCCCGAAGGCGGCCTTGGCCTCGCGTCGGCCGGCGGCGACCTGCTCCGCCAGCTCGGACTCCGCCTCGATAACCCGCATGCCACGTCCGCCGCCGCCCCAGATCGCCTTGAGCATCAGCGGATAGCCTACGGCGGCGGCCAGGCGCGCGGTCTCCGCCGGGTCTTCGGGCAGCGCTCCCGTGGCGGGCACGACAGGGATGCCGGCGCGTTCGGCCAAGGCGCGGGCCTCGACCTTCGAGCCCAGCGCCTGCATCACCTCGGGCGGCGGCCCGACAAACACGATGCCGGCCTCGGCGCAGCTGCGCGCCAGCGCCGGATTCTCGGACAGGAAGCCATAACCCGGATGGATCGCGTCGCAGTGCGCCTCGCGTGCAATGCGCAGAACCTCGCCGATGTCGAGATAGGCCTGGACCGGCTCCTTGCCCCGGCCGATCAGATAACTTTCGTCCGCCTTGAAACGGTGCAGGGCGAAACGGTCCTCGTAGGAATAGACCGCGACCGTGCGGACTCCCAGCTCGGTGGCAGCGCGGCAGACGCGAATCGCGATCTCGCTGCGGTTCGCTACCAGCAGCTTGCGAATGCGCCGAAGTCCGGCCCCGGATGCGCCCTCACGGGTCATGCGCGCCCATTTCCTTTCCCTGCCCTGCTCCGGCTTCGGAACGGGGCCTCCCTGTCATCGGCCGGATAAGAACCCACGCGGGCACCCGGGCTCAACCACAAATTTACTCATGGTGCGACCCTCGTTTCGGTTATGCCATCGCGCAGCCGTGATCTGGTAACGTGGCGACGCCATGCTATCTTTGGTGCTCTGATGCAAAAATCCGCGCGATCGCGGATTGAAATAGGCACAAAAACGCAAAACCAGGGAGGCATGCATGACCGCGCTGCCGCGCCTTCGCCCCGATCCGATCCCCGAAATCCACCCCCTGCCCGAATACCTGGCGGAAGGCCGGGTGAAGGAACACTACGAGGACATAAAGGCCGTGTTCCAGGTGCCCTGGATGGGCGTGGTCACCATGGCCTACGCCCACTATCCCACCTTCTACGACACCTTCTGGACGGGCCTGCGGCCGCTCTGCGCGAGCCGCCCCTTCGTCGAGGCCTTCCTGGACCTGCGCGCCTTCACCGAGGCGGCGGTCAAGGAGCTGAATCCGCCCCCCATCGCCGCGCGCCTCACTGAGCTGGGCTACGCGCCGCGCGAGATCGGCAACATCCGGGAAATGAACGAGGTCTTCTCCCACGGCAATTTCCCTTACGTCATCATCGCCGCCATCACGCGCCATCTGCTGGAGGGCGGCGAGATGAGCGGGGCCAGCGAGGCCCCCGCCTTCGAGGGCCGCCATGCGCCTAACGTGAGCGTGCCCTTCCTGCTCATGGAGGCGCACCACGCCGACCCGCCGACCCGCGCGCTCTACGACGACATCAAGGCGATCCTGAAGCTGCCCTTCGTCAACACCGACTACCGGGCCTTCGCGCGCTGGCCCAGCTATTTCCACCGCGCCTGGGTCGATCTCAAGACGGTGGTCGGCGGGCCCGAGCACGAGGCCATCGTACAGGCGGTGCACGAGCGCGCCGTGGCGGCGGCAACCAGCCTGCCCAATCCCGGCGGGCTCGGGGGCGAGGCGCTGCGGGCGGCCGCGGCAAAGGACGCCTCGCTCGACGAGGTCCTCGAGATGAGCCGCCTGTTCCAGTGGCTGCTGCCCGGGCTGGTCACCAACGTGGCCTATTTCAGGCACCAGCTCTTGGACGCTTAACGGCCCCGCGGGAACGGGAAAGCGGCAGACTTCGCAGCGCCCTGACCGCCGGCGCCGGGCCGATGGCAGAGTCAGCGCGTTCCCTTGATGGTTATCGAAATCATCCCCAAACCTTGAGTCACGGAAATCGAAATCTGTTTGGACCCATAAACCCTTCTTATCTCCCCTGAATCCACGGCTCTGTCCAAGTTCGAATTAACCCAGCTTGTCGCACCGGCCCATTCGGGAAAGGCGTGTTTTACGAAACCCATCATATAAAAGGAATTCTCGGCCACGGCAGCCGGTGCATCGTCAGGTGTGCCAATCGTCATAGTGGCACTGCTCAGATTGTTCGGCGGCCCAATCAATTCGAGTAGCGCTATTCCATTCTTGGACGTACCCGTTACACGTGGCCGCCCATCGGCAAGGGGCGAGTTTTCGAATTCGAACCCAATCTCAGGAGACTCGAATAGTCCCTGAAGCGAAGCGCGCCTGATTCCCAGACCAGGAGCGCTAACGCGCAGCGGCGAGGATTCTGGAATGCTAGCCCGCAGCGGCGCGGATTCTAATGCAGATATCAGCTGCCGATTAATAGTCCCGTCCTCTGCCAGCCCGCGGTCCTTTTGGAACCTGCCGACGGCTAAACGGGTTTTAATTCCCGGCATCCCGTCAACAGGACCAGGATCGTAGCCGAGTTTCGAAAGCAACTGCTGGGCCCGGCGAACCGTCGGGGAGCCGCTGCCTTCCGGCGTGTCTCGAGCCCTCTGAAATCCAGGAGTTTTCGCGGCGGAAGTGGTCGAATCCGGCTGCCGGGCAGTGGGAGGGCCATCATGTTCGAACTTATCGAGTGCAAGCTTTGCAAAGACGAAAAGGATCGCGAACGACAGCGCGACCGTCCCCAAATAGCCAAGACATTTTCGAGCCACTGGACTGCTCCCGCCAGAGCCAACCTAGTGAAAAGAAGCAGCAATATAGTAAGAATTTAACCCGCGATCAGGGTAGGGGATTTATCGAATTTAGAGTCATTTTTTCGAAGATTTGGAGCGGGTGAAGGGGATCGAACCCTCGACACCGAGCTTGGGAAGCTCGTGCTCTACCACTGAGCTACACCCGCGCCTCGAGACTTCTACCGTCAACTTATAGGCAGGTCCCGCCCCCAGTTCAAGGCGCCCCTGGGCCGCCGGCCAGCGCCGCAGGAGGCCGCCACCCGGCCGTTTGACGCGGTACCCCTATCCCTATAAAGACCGGCGATCGGGGGGACCGGGGCCGCTTGGACATCTCCCCCGCCCGGACGTAGAATGACCCGATTCGTCTCCAAAGGCAGCCAGGGTTTAGGGCAGTGGAAAGCGCGAGATCATGTACCACGAAATAACCGATTCCATCCGCGTCACGGTCGAGCCGATCTACCTCGAGGACCAGTCCTCGCCCAACGAGAACCATTTCGTCTGGGCCTATCAGGTGCGCATCGAGAACTTGGGCGGCGAGACGGTGCAACTGCTCAACCGCCACTGGCGCATCACCGACTCCCGGGGCCGGATACAGGAGGTGCGCGGCGTGGGCGTGGTCGGCGAGCAACCGACGCTCAAGCCCGGCGAGTCCTTTGAATACACCAGCGGCACCCCCCTGCCCACGCCCTCGGGCATCATGGTCGGCACCTATGAGATGGAAGCCGAAACCGGCCGGCGCTTCGACGTGGCCGTACCCCCCTTCTCCCTCGACAGCCCGCACCAGCCGGTGCAGCTGCACTGACGGACCGGGCAAAAGGGAAACTAAAGAGCGTGAATTCCAACCGCCCCATCGGCAAGATCAAAGAGTCTCCGGAACGCAGCGAGGCGCCCGCGGCCCAGCGGCCGAGCCGGGACGAGGCGGTCGCCGCGGTCGAGGTCCTCATCCGCTGGGCCGGTGACGACCCGAAGCGGGAGGGGCTGCTCGCCACGCCGGACCGGGTGGTGCGTTCCTACGAGGAGCGCTTCGAGGGCTACCTGGTCGATCCGGTCGAGCTCCTGCAGCGGACCTTCGAGGAGGTCGAGGGCTACGACGAGATGGTGATCCTGCGCGACATTCGCTTCGTATCGCACTGCGAGCATCACATGATGCCGATCATCGGCAAGGCCCACGTCGCCTACCTGCCGGAGAAGCGGGTCGTGGGCATCAGCAAGCTGGCCCGCCTGGTCGAGGCCTACGCCCGGCGCCTGCAGATCCAGGAGAAGATGACGGCCCAGATCGCCAACACCCTCGAGCAGGTCCTCGAGCCCCAGGGCGTGGGCGTGGTCATCGAGGCCGTGCACCAATGCATGACCACCCGGGGCGTTCAGAAGCCGGGCGCGGCCATGATCACCAGCCGCATGCTGGGCCGCTTCCGCAGCGATCCCCGCACCCGCCGGGAGTTCCTCTCCCTGATCGGCAACGGCGGCGGGCTCGGCGGGGCGCCGATCGCCTGAGCGGCATCCCGGCAGCCGGCTCTTTTGGTATAACTCCACCTTGGCAATCGCGCGGCGGTTCATCTGATGGGAGCCCCAGGGTCCGATGATTGAGTTCCGGCCGGTCATCTTCATCCTGGGAATCCTGCTGTCCGTCCTGGCGGTGGCCATGATCATCCCGGCCGTGGTGGACGCGCTCATCGGCCATCCCGACTGGCAGGTCTTTGCCGCCGCCTCGGCCACGTCGCTGTTCATCGGCGTCTCCATGATGCTGATGACCCGTGGAGGCTGGCGCAGTTTCTCGCTGCGTCAGGCCTTCATCATGACCAACCTCGCCTGGATGGTGATCGCCGTATTCGGCGCGTTGCCCTTCGTCTACTCCGAGCTGGACCTGAGCATCACCGACGCCTTTTTCGAGTCCATGTCGGGGGTGACCACGACGGGCGCCACGGTCATCGTCGGCCTGGACGGCGCCCCGCCGGGTATCCTGCTGTGGCGCGCCATCCTGCAATGGCTGGGCGGCATCGGCATCATCGTCATGGCGGTCGCCATCCTGCCCATGCTCCAGGTCGGCGGCATGCAGCTGTTCCGCATCGAGGCCTTCGAGACCGACAAGGTCCTGCCCCGGGCGGCGCAGATCGCCGGCGGCATCAGCCTCGTCTACGTCTTCCTGACCGCGCTCGCCGCCATCGTGCTGTGGCTCCTGGGCATGACGGGCTTCGAGGCGGTGGCCCACGCCATGACCTCGATCGCCACCGGCGGCTTCTCCACCTCGGACCAGTCCCTGGCGCACTTCGACAGCGCCGCCATCGACTGGGCGGTCTGCGTCTTCATGGTGCTGGGCAGTATGCCCTTCGTGCTTTACCTGCGCCTGATCCGCGGCAACCTGCGCGTCTTCCACCGCGACCCCCAGGTGCGCTGGCTGTTCACCATCCTGGCCTTCTCGATCCTGGTGACCGCGGGCTGGCTCTGGCGCCAGAACATCATGGAAGGCGGCGACTCCCTGCGCTACGCCGCCTTCAACGTGATTTCGATCATGACCGGCACGGGCTATTCGACCGCGGCCTTCGACACCTGGGGCGGCTTCGTCATGGCGCTCATGTTCGTGCTCATGTTCATCGGCGGCTGCGCCGGCTCGACCACCTGCGGCATCAAGATCTTCCGCTTCCAGGTGCTGCACGCCACGGCCAAGGCGCAACTCAAGCGCCTGCTCCAGCCGCACGGCGTCTTCTTTCCCTACTACAACAAGAAGCCCATTCCCGAGCAGGTCGCCGAATCGGTCATGGGTTTCTTCTTCCTCTTCATCACCTGCTTCGCCCTTCTGGCCGCGGGCCTCGGCCTGTTCGGGCTGGATTTCGTCACCGCCATATCGGGCGCGGCCTCCGCCATCGCCAACGTGGGACCGGGCCTGGGCGAGATCATCGGGCCCTCGGGCAACTTCAAATCGCTGCCCGACGGGGCCAAGTGGCTGCTCTCGGCCGGCATGCTGCTGGGACGGCTCGAGCTCTTCACCGTGCTGGTGCTGATCACCCCCGGCTTCTGGCGCAACTGAGGCGGGCCCGGAAAGGCACCCCGCCGGGGCCCCCGGCCCCCCCCTTGGCCCGGCACCCGAAATAATTGCCTTTGCCCGCACGGAAGCTATGGACAGTGCGGCAGACTGCGCTACTAATAGGCTCCTCACAGGGAGGCGTTAGGCGCAGGGACGATGGCCGGTCTGGCTGCTA
>JAZGBC010000235.1:0-12793 GCA_036444495.1 Kiloniellales bacterium | reverse complement strand
CCGTCCAGGCCCCTTGCGGGCTCTTGCTTGACCCTGCCCGGAGCGGGCGGCAGGCTGCCGCCATGTCCGGCCCCCGGTCCCCCATGGAGCTTGCGTTGGAACAGGCCGCGCGCGCCGCCGAATCGGGCGAGGTTCCGGTGGGCGCCGTGCTGGTCGACGGGGCGAGCGGCGAGGTCCTAGCGCGCGCCCACAACCGGGTCGAGACGGACCACGACCCCACGGCGCACGCCGAGCTTCTGGTGATCCGCGCGGCCGCCCAAGGCCTCGGCCTCAAACGCCTGACCGAAGCCGATCTCTACGTGACCCTGGAGCCCTGCCCCATGTGCGCGGCGGCCATCTCGCTGGCCCGCCTGCGCCGGCTCTACTTCGGCGCCTACGACCCCAAGGGTGGCGGGGTGGACCACGGGCCGCGCATCTTCGAGCAAACGAGCTGCCACCACCGTCCCGAGGTGGTGGGCGGACTGGAGGAGACGCGCTCGGCCGCCCTGCTGCGCGATTTTTTCCAGGCCCGGCGCGGTTAGGCAATAAATCTTGGGAAGCGGATCGCTGGCCCCAATCCGGCAAGCCGAGTTTGCGTTTGTCCGCATATAGTGTATGCCCTTGAAACGAACCGAATATGTTGTATGATTCGCGTCCTCGGGGGGATATTTAAGCAGAAACGGCACGTAGCGGCCTGGTCATGAGACGGCCAGCGTCGGGGGGTTCTAGGATGAAAGTCGTTGTGCTCGCCTCTCGCAAGGGCGGGTCAGGGAAGACAACGCTTGCCGGACACCTGTCCGTGCAAGCGGAACGGGCGGGAAACGGTCCCGTCGCGCTCATTGATATCGATCCCCAGGGCAGTCTGGCCGACTGGTGGAACAAGCGGGCGGCCTTGGCCCCGCATTTCGTTCAGACCACGCTCAGCAGCCTGTCGGACGACATGGCGCGCCTGACGGACATGGGTGTGGAGCTTCTGGTCGTCGACACCCCGCCGGCGCTGGACGAATCCGTGCGGACCATGGTGGGGCACGCCGATCTGGTGGTCATCCCGACCCGGCCCAGCCCCCATGACCTGCGCTCCATCGGCGCGACGGTGGAACTGGCCGAGGAGTTGGGCAAGCCCCAGGTCTTCGTGGTCAACGGCGCCACGCCGCGCGCGCGGATCACCAACGAAATCGTCACCATCCTGTCGCAGCACGGCATGCTGGCGCCGGTCATCGTGCATCAGCGGGTCGATTTCGCCGCCAGCATGATCGACGGGCGGACCGTCATGGAGCTGCCCGGCGAGACCCGCTCGGGGGACGAGATCGCGCGGCTCTGGTCCTATCTGCAGCACCGCCTGAGCGGGACGGCCTTGCGCCGCATTATGCCGGCGCCGCCGCCACGCGCGGCACAGCCGGAACTCTTCGCCGTGGCCGGAGGGGGAGGCAAAGCCTGACATGACGCTACAGCAAAGGGACGCGGGCGAGGCCTTGCTCGCGCGCAAGGGGGCTGCCGTGCCGCTGGGCCTGGGCGGCCTTGCGGCCGCGCCGCTCCGATCCGGCGTGCAGGAACCTGTACCGGATAGGCCCGGCGAGGCCGCCGGCAAGGCCGACCCGGCGCCGCCGGCGAGCCTGCTGTCATTCGAGTTCCTGAGCCGGGAAGAGGAGTCAATCCGGCCCGCGGTCGAGCCGCGCAAACCGCCGCGCGTTGCGCCGCCCGCAGCCGAGGCGAGAACAGAGACGCCATCCAAGAGAGCCCCGGCCGTGGAGCCGGCTTGGCGCATGGGCCTGCCCAAGAAGGCCAGGGTCCGCCGTAGCAACGGGCTCATGGGCGGCGTCCTGGCGTTGACTGTCCTGCTGGGGGTGGCCGCCTTGGGCTGGTACGCGAACTATGAGGGACCGGGCGTCGAAGTTGAGAAGGTTATCCCGCTGACGGCTCCGTCCCAACCGGCGCCGCAAGAACAGCCCGGCGCCGCCCCGCCCGAACAGGCCAGCGAGGAACCGGGCGCTCCGGCCGGCGAAGCGGCCGCACCTGCCGAGCAGGCTGAATCCACTGAAACGACCGAAGCCGCCGCGCCGGTGGAGGCGAACGAACCGGCGGTTCCCACCGAACCCGTTCCGGCCATCAAACCTTCGGTCGACGTGGTGCGGATCGACCCCGACGGCAGCGCCGTCATCGCCGGCCGCGCCGCGCCCTGGGCCGAGCTCATCATTCTCGATAACGGTGAGCCCATCGGGACCACGGCCGCGGACGCCTATGGGGAGTGGGTCTTCATCCCGGCCGCGCCGCTGCCTATTGGGGCGCACGACTTCGGCCTGGTGGTCAAGTCGGTGCAAGGCGGCGTGAGCCTGCCGGCGCCGGGCGAGCCCGAACCGGAGAGCCGGGCGGGCGAAGACGGCCCGCGAGCCGATCTCGCCCCCGTGCCGGCGCGCAAACCGGTGCCGGCGCGGGCCGCCAACGGGCACGGCGTGGCGCTATCTGAAAACGCGCCGGGCTTTGCGGTGCAACTGGCCTCGGTCAAGACCAAGGCCGGGGCGGAGGCCGAGTGGCGCAAGCTTCAGCGCCGCTTCCCCGGGCTCCTGAGCGACATGAAGCTGGCCCTGGACGAAGCCAAGCTCGCCAGCCGGGGGCCCGTCATACGGCTGCGTACCGGTGCCTTCGGCAAGCTGAGCGACGCGGCGAAGCTCTGCGCCCGACTCGCCGCCCGGCGCCAGGAGTGCCTGGTGGTCAAGGCGTCCGTGCGGAACTGACCGCCGGCGAGGGTCTTTGTGTGTCGGTGTTTCTTCTTTGCCTCCAGGGTTTGAAACAACGCTCTTGCGGCCTTGCCGCAGTCACCCCCACCCGGCGCTCCGCGCCACCCTCCCCCGTCAAGGGGGAGGGAAGAAAGGCCGCGCGACGTCGATCCTTAATAGCCTCCCCCCTTGATGGGGGGAGGTTGGAGGGGGGTGATCCGGCTTGGCCGGATCGTGCACTAAGCCGGCGCCCGCTCGACGAGGCCGATGGTCTCCAGCAGATCGTGGATCTCCTGCCGCGCCGAGAGGTGGCTCGGGTTGGGCGGCAGCGAGGGATCGTCCGCGGGCAGGTCGAGCAGGGTCATGCCCTTGAGGAACAGCTCGCGAAAGACCACGCGCTCGCCGAAGCCGGGCGCCAGGCGAAAACCGATGCGCCGGGCGAGCTGGGTCAAGAGATCGGCGATCTCCCGCTTGTTGCGCGCCTCGATGTGGGTCAGGCGGTTGCGCATGACGACCCAGTCGATGGGCGGCTGGCCGGCGAGCACCCGGCGGTTGTTCTGTTCCCAGACCATCAGGCTGTAGGTGCTGGGCGCCAGGACCTCGCGGCGCCGGCGGTCGATCTGCGCGATCACGTCGATGTCGAGAAAGGAGTCGTTCAGCGGCGTGATCAGGGTGTCGGCGTTCTCGTGCGCCAGGCGCGAGAGGTAGCTGTCGCTGCCCGGCGTGTCGATCACGATGAAGTTGCAGTGTGCCAACTCGCCGCAGGCCTTGCGCAGGCGCGCGCGCTCCCGTTTCTCGGACTCGGACCTGGTGTCCAGGCGCGCGTCCTCGATGCAGCGGTGTTCGGGCTGGACGAGCGGAACCCCGCCCTCGGCCCCGTAGCTGCGGCGGTTGGCGAGATAGCGCGTCAGGCTCTGCTGGCGGGCGTCGAGATCGATGCTGCCGACCTTGAAGCCCATCTGGAGCAGGGCGACGATCAGGTGCATGGCCGTGGTCGATTTGCCCGTGCCGCCCTTCTCGTTGCCGAGCACGACGATATAGGGCCGCGGCTCGCCGGGGGCGGTTTTTATGATCGAGCCGTCCATCGCCTCAGTCGCTTCCCCGCTCCGCGGTTTCTAGAACAGAATCTTCCATTCGCTCTCGGCCATTTCCTCTTCCTCGGCCTGCCGCCGCGGCGCCGGCTCTACGGCTGGCCGCGTTGCCGCCGACGCTTCGGCCTTGGGCCGCGGCGGTGCCGCCGCCGGACGCGGCGCCGGACGGGCCGCCGTGTGTGTGCTCAGCCCCTTGAGCGCGGCGCAGCGGCGCGCCAGCGGCTCGGTGGCGGCCCAGACCAGGACCTGCTCTCCGTCGGGCTTGCGGTGGGACGCCGCCCACTTGGAGCGGCGCGGCGAATAGAGCGTGAGGACGATATTCTCGCCCGGCAGCGCCGCATCGAGCGCGCGCGTGTAGGGCGGCAGCTCCTCGTCCAGTAGCTCGGAGATGACGTTCCAGGGGTAGCCCTCCTCGACCAGGAGCTGGATCATCTGGCCGGCCTCGCTCGTCGTGTCCCCGAGCAGATAGGAAATGATGATATCCAGCTCGCGGCTGCCCCGCGCCGCGCCTTGCAGCGAGGCGAGCAGCTTGCCGAAGACCTTGGCCCGCGCGGCCTGTTGAAGCATGGCTCTCCCCGTTCGCCCGCTGCACTGGAACAGGGGTCATGCTAGCCGAATTTCCCGGGGGGCTCAAAGGCGGGAGGGGGGGGTGGCCGCTCCATCTGCTTTCACGCCCAACGTTAGACCTTGGCGCGAGCGTCATCGGTACGGCCGCTGTTGACCCGGCGCGGTCATTGACTCCCGTCCTTCAGTTGGCGGCGAACGACGCGGGCTTCCTGCCGATTGATTGGTGTGGCGCGTACTGACGGCCCCAGACTATACTGACGGCCCGTTAACCACGGGTGCAGCCATGGTGCCGGAAACCCATTACACGCTTAGCGAAGGGGTCAATATCGCCTATCAGGTCGTTGGCGACGGGCCGATTGATCTAGTGCTGGTGCCCGGTTGGGTTTCCAATATCGAGGTGTTCTGGGAAGAGCCCAAGATGAGCCGCTTCCTGCGCCGGCTCGCCGGATTTTCCCGTCTGATCCTGTTCGACAAACGCGGCACTGGTCTTTCCGACAGGGTAACCGACACACCGACCCTGGAAGAGCGCATGGACGACGTGCGCGCGGTGATGGACGCCGTGGGGTCGCAGTGCGCGGCGCTGGTCGGTTATTCCGAGGGTGGAGTCATGTGCGCCCTGTTCGCGGCAACCTATCCGGAACGCACAACGGGGCTGGTCATGATCGGTGGCTACGCGCGAAGACTCAGGGCGCCCGGTTATCCGTTCGGCCCGGAGCCGGCGGCACATGAGAAATTCATCGAATCGCTTGCGTCAACCTGGCCGAGCGATTCTTTGTTGGACATGCGGGCACCGAGCGCCGTGGGGGACGAGCGCTTCACCCGCTGGTGGACGCGATTCCTGCGCTTGAGCGCCAGCCCCGGCGCGGCCGTGGCGATAACCCGCGCCAATTGCGAGATCGATATCCGCCATGTTCTGCCCACGATCCAGGCTCCAACCCTGGTGGTGCATGCAAAGGGCGATCGGACGTGCGAGATCGGGCATGGGCGCTATCTCGCCGAGAAGATTCCCGGGGCGAAGCTGGTCGAGATCGATTCAGACGATCATCTGCCCTGGCTGGTGGGCGTCGAGGACATCCTGCAATCGATAGAGGAGTTCCTGACCGGCGGCCGACCGAAAGCGGTTGGCGACCGCGTGCTGTCGACCATCATGTTCACCGATATCGTCGGCTCGACGCAGATCGCCGCAAAGCGCGGTGACCGCGACTGGAGCGACCTGCGCGAGGCGCATAATTCCCTCGTTCGCCAGGAACTGGTGGCCTTTAACGGCAAGGAGATCAATACCACCGGTGACGGCTTCGTCATGTCGTTCGACGGGCCGGCCAGGGCGGTTCGCTGCGCCGAGGCGCTCCGCGAGACGGTCGCCGGGATCGGCGTCGATATACGCGCCGGCGTCCATACCGGCGAGTGCGAGCTGGTGGGGGGCGAATTTTCCGGAGTGGCGCTACATATCGCGGCCCGCATCACCGATCTCGCGCCGCCGCGAGAGATCATCGTCTCGCGCACGGTGAAGGATCTGGTTGCCGGCTCCGGCCTTGATTTCGAGGATTTCGGCCTTCACGTGCTAAAGGGTGTGCCCGATGACTGGCAGCTTTACCGGGTGCGGGACTGAAGCAACGGTCACGCTCGTCCGCGGACGGCCCAGGCGCGGGCCTTCAGCGGGATCGATCCGCCGCCGCCGCGCGGCAGGTTGCTCTCCAGCTTCGCCCGCAGGGCGTCGCGGCCTTCCTGCGGAAGGCTCAGATAATATCCGGGCGCCGGCCCCGTGCCGAGCGTGAACGGACGCCAGTAATCGTCGAAATCGCGAAAGACGCAAGGCACCTCGATCGCCTCGACGGCGACCTCGCCGAGGCCGCCGGAGCGCGCCAGGGCCGTCAGACTCTCGGGTTCGCAAAATGGAAAGCGCCGGCTTTCGGTAAAGGCTTCGGCGGCCGGGTCCAGCGCGGTAGCGGCAGTCCAGAAGGCGCGCAGCAGCTCCAGCCCACCGCCCGGGTAATCCCACACATAGAACGCGACCGTCCCGCCCGCGGCGGTCACGCGTTTCATTTCCGCCAGCGCCCTTTTCCGGTCCGGCACGAAATTCAGCACCAGGCCCGAGACGGCGACGTCGCGGTTGCCGTCGTCCAGGGGCAGCGCGGCGGCATCGCCGGCCTCGAAACGCGCGCGCGGATCGGCTATCACGGCGCTTGCCCGTTCCCGAAAGGATTCGGCGGGCTCCAAGCCGATGAGGTCCGCCGGGTCGCAATACTCGATAATCGCCTGCGACAGGGCCCCGGTCCCGCAGCCCACATCCAGCCAGCGCAGGCCGGGCCCGGCTTCGACCCACTCTAGGAACAGCGGCGCAATCTGACGGCTCCATCGCCCAATATAGGCGTCGTAGGAATCGCCGGAAGCCCACAAGTCATGTCCCGATGCGTCCGTTATCTGCGCTCTTCCCGTTTGGGTTTCGCTGGCGGGAATAGTAGCAGTCTTCCCGGCCGGTTCAATCCTCCCCCCGCCGCTCCGCCTCTCGGGCGCGCAGTTTACCGTGCACGAACTTGCCGGTGGTGCTCATGGGCAAGACGGTGACGGCACTGGCCGGGATGTGGCGGGATGCGGGCCGCCGGCGGGAGGCGCTCGAACCTGCTCACCCCGGTCTATTCGGCGTTCACGGAAGGGCCGGGGACGCCGGATTTCAAAGCATCCCGACAGCTCCTCGATGAGCTTGAGGCGGGGTCTTGATGCCTAACCCGCATGTTCGCGCATGAAAGCCTCCATGCGCGTCGCCAGGTAGACCGGCGTTTCCTGCATCGGATAATGTCCGGCATTGGGGATGACATCCAGGCGGGCCTTGGGCAGCCAGACCATGAATGTTTGTTCCATTAAATCCTTGGTCATGCCCTGATCATATTCGCCGACTAGGACAAGGATGGGGATATCAAGCCCTTTGACTTCGTCCTCGAAGCCGGTCTTGGCGAAGGCGGTAAAATAATCGGCATAGGCGTCACGGGTGGTTGTTTCGTGAGAATGCTGAACGCTCCAATCCAGCCATTTTCCGGAAAGCCGGTTGCCAGTGGTGAAGTCCAGGATCATTCGCCGGTTCTCATCGCTGTCTGCGGCGCCGCTGAACAGAGCCTCGCTGCCTTCATCCAGCTCAAGCGCGGAGGCCGGTACCGGTGTCAAGGCGATGCCGCTCTTGACCCGGCCGGGCGCGTCCAGAGCCACGCGCTGCATGGCCTTCCCGCCCATGGAATGACCGATGACATGGAAATGCTTCCAGCCCAGTTCATCCGCAAGTTCAATGGCATCGCCGGCGATTTCGGCCATGGTGTGCTCGCCGGCCATAGCCTTGGATAAACCGTAGCCCCGGTAGTTGACGAAGGCATAGGAGAAGGTATCGGTATCAAGGTAAGGAAACATGGGTTCGTAGACCGAATGGTCTCCAAACCAACCATGCAGTACGATCACGCCTTCCTTGCCCGATCCCTTGATTTCGTGGCCGATGGTCATTGAATATTACCCCCTACTATCGAAGCGCCCGGCGAAGCCCTAACATACTTTCTCTGTATGAGGAACAACCGCCCCCGCGATCAGCTCAGTCCCGGCCTTCCAGCGCGCGCCAGCCGATATCGCGGATCCTCATGCGTCACATGTCCTGGCTGCGGCCGCAAGACTCGCTCTGAGCGCCGGCACTGCCAGGTCGATGAACGCTTTCACTTTCTGTGGAACACGTTGGCCATGCGGGTAGACGAGATTCACCGGCGACGGTTCGATCTCGAAATCCTTAAGAACGATTTCCAGATCGCCGGCGGCGACATGAGGCGCGGCTGCATAAGAGTACATTTGCGTCAGGCCAACGCCCTGTAACGTCGCGTCGACGGAAGCTTCACCGGACATCAAAAAAGAGAGCTTCGGTCTGACTGCGACGTACTGAACTTTTCCCGGCGGCATCCTGAAGACCCAGGGCAATTGAGCGCCCGATGGGGAAAAGGTGATGCATCGATGCCGCGTGACATCCCCGGGCGAAGACGGGCGTCCGTGAGCATCGAGATAGGCCGGGCTTGCGCAAATAATCTGCCGAGTCGATCCCGCCCGCAATACGGTCAGCGCGCTGCCCGACGGCGTGCCGATCCTGATGCCCAGATCGACCTGCTCGTTCGGCAAGTCCAGTACCCGGGTGGTAAAGACCAGCCGGACTTCGACCTCGTCATGCTGCCGCATAAAGTCGTTGACGATCGGCAGCACTTGAACCCGGCCAAGCATGGGCGGCGTGGTGATAGTCAGGAGCCCCTTGGGACGCTGATACTCGCCGGCGGCCTGGCGCTCTACGGTATCGATATCTTCGAGTATCCGCTTGGCATCTTCATAGTAGCGATGTCCGCCGTCGGTGACCGAGACCTTGCGGGTCGAGCGGATCAGAAGCTGGGTGCCCAGGTGGTTCTCGAGCTCCGCAATCTTCCGGCATACCGTCGGAAGCGGCATGCCGAGCGCGCGCGATGCAGCCGTAAAGCCCCCGGCCTCGACGACCGCAACAAAAACCCGCATGGCGCCTAGCCGATCCAATGATTCCTCCGTTTTTTGAGATAATCTATCTTGTAATAACAGTATTGTATCGAAATACGGATTTCTTACAATGCTTCGCCGGCCGGAGGCGCATGTCCGGCCAACTTTGTTGAGGGAGGAAAATCATGAATTCAGTAATTCGAGTCATCCGTAAATCCGGCATCATGGCGGCCTGTTGCGCGGGTGTTGGTCTGATCCTCGGAGCGTTCGGCGCACAAGGGCTGGCGCAGGTCGCACCACCGACCGAGCACAAGGGTCTCAGCGTCGAGACCCTCGGTGTGATCTCTGATAAATCCCTGAAAGCGCAGGTCGGTCTCGAAGGACATATCCTACTGCTGCGCGCCATCACGATTGCGCCCGGCGGACAGATCGGAAAGCATAGTCACGACAAGGTGCCGGGTCTCGTCAAGGTTATCAGCGGCGAGTGGATCGAAGGCCGCGCGAGCGGTGAGAAGGTCTTCAACGCTGACACCCCGACGGGGATCGTCGAGGATAAGGACACGGTGAACTGGTTCTACAACCGCGGCACTGTGCCGGCGACGGCGATTGTCTGCGACATCAAGCCGGCGAGCTGATCGCCCGCCCGCCCCACGGCCCGCTCAGTCCCGGCCCTCCAGGGCGCGCCAGCCGATATCGCGGCGGCAGAAGCCCCCGGGCCAGTCGATGAGGTCCACCGCGGCGTAGGCGCGGGCCTGGGCCTCGGCGATGCTGGGGGCCAGGGCGGTCACGTTCAGCACCCGGCCGCCGTTGGCCAGCAGCGCGCCATCGCTTCCCGCCTTGGTCCCGGCGTGGAAGACGATGACCTCCTCGAGGTCCGCGGCCCGGTCCAGGCCCTTGATCTCGCTCCCCTTGCCGTAGGCGCCGGGATAGCCCTCCGACGCCATGACCACGCAGAGCGCAGACTCTTCGTGCCAGCGCAGGTCCATGGTATCGAGCACGCCGTCGCTGGCCGCGATCAGCGCCGGCAGCAGGTCGGACTTGAGGCGCGGCATGAGCACTTGGCACTCCGGGTCGCCGAAGCGGACGTTGAACTCCAGCAGCAGGGGCTCTTCCTCGACGATCATCAGCCCGGCATAGAGCACGCCCTTGAAGGGCTGCCCCTCGTCCTTCATGGCGTGGACCGTGGGCAGGACGATCTCCTCCATGACCCGGGCTTCCATCTCCGGGGTCAGGATGGGCGCCGGGGAATAGGCGCCCATGCCGCCCGTGTTGGGGCCGGATTCACCCTCGCCCACGCGCTTGTGGTCCTGGGCCGAGGCGAGCGGCAGGGCGGTTTCGCCATCGACCAGGGCGAAGAAGCTGGCCTCCTCGCCGTCGAGATACTCCTCGACCACCAGCGAAGCGCCGGCGTCGCCGAAGGCGCGCTCGACCATGATCCGATCGACCGCCGCCTCGGCCTCGGCGATGGTGGTTGCGACCGTCACCCCCTTGCCGGCGGCCAGGCCGTCGGCCTTGACCACGATGGGCGCGCCGGCCTCGCGGATGAAGCTCTTGGCCGAGGCCGGGTCCATGAAGCGGCCGAATTCGCCGGTCGGGATGTTGTACTTGGCGCAGAGGTCCTTGACGAAGCCCTTGGAGCCCTCCAGCGCGGCCGCCGCGCTCGATGGCCCGAAGGCCTTGATCTTCTCCTCTTCCAGCCGGCCCACTAAGCCGGCGACCAGCGGCGCCTCGGGGCCGACCACCACGAAATCGATGGCCTTCTCCTTGGCGCAGGCGACGAGGCCGGGGATATCCTCGGCCGAGATGGGCAGACATTCGGCCTCTTGCGCGATGCCCGCGTTGCCCGGCGCGCAGTAAAGCTTGTCGCAGAGCGGCGAGGCGGCGATCTTCCAGCACAGCGCGTGCTCGCGTCCCCCTCCGCCCACAACAAGGATTTTCATGGCCGGCGCTTTCCCCGGGTCAAGGACTCTGGTTTCGGTCTTGCTGGTTTTGTAGCATAGCCACGGGCAGCCATGAGCGATTTTTCAAGCGACAACGGCGAGGATGTAACGGCCGGCGGGAACCTGCCGGTCCTTACCGTCTCGGAGATATCCCAGGCGATCAAGCGGACGCTGGAAGCCGGCTTCGACCGGGTGCGCGTGCGCGGCGAGATATCCGGCTTCAAGCGCGCGGCCTCGGGCCACCTCTATATGTCACTCAAGGACGCCGACGCCGTACTGGATGCGGTCTGCTGGCGCGGCACCGCGGCGCGCCTGGGGCTCGCGCCCGAGGACGGCATGGAGGTGATCGCCAGTGGCCGGATCACCTCCTACGCCGCGCGCTCCAGGTACCAGATCGTCATCGACCGGCTCGAGCTGGCGGGCGAGGGCGCGCTGCTCAAGCTCTTGGAGGATCGCAGGCGCAAGCTGGCCGCCGAGGGCCTGTTCGACGCGGACCGCAAGCAGGATATTCCCTATCTGCCCGAGGTGATCGGCGTCGTGACCTCGCCCACGGGCGCGGTTATCCGCGATATCCTGCATCGCCTGTCCGACCGTTTCCCGCGCCGCGTGCTGGTCTGGCCCGTGCTGGTCCAGGGCGAAGGCGCGGCCGAGCAGGTGGCCGCCGCGATTGATGGCTTCAACCGCCTGCCTCCGGGTGGGGCCGTGCCGCGCCCGGACCTGTTGATCGTGGCGCGCGGTGGCGGCAGCCTCGAGGACCTCTGGGCCTTCAACGAGGAGGTCGTGGTGCGCGCCGCCGCGGGGTCGGAAATCCCGCTGATCTCCGCCATCGGCCATGAAACCGATACCACGCTCATCGATTTCGCCGCCGATCTGCGCGCGCCCACGCCCACGGCCGCCGCCGAGATGGCCGTGCCCGTGCGCGCGGAACTGACCGCGCAGCTCCTGGATGCCGCGCGGCGCGGCCAGGCCGCCGCCCGGCGCTTCCTGGACGAGCGGCGCACCCGGGTGGAGGGGCTGGGGCGCGGCCTGCCCGATCCCCTGCGCATCCTCGGGGAGATGAGCCAGCGCCTGGACGAACGCGCCGAGCGCCTGGGCAACGCGGCGGCCAATCTGCTGGCCCGGCGCGGCGGGAGGGTTGCCCAACTGGCCGCGGCCCTGCCGCACCCGAAGCAGCAGCTCGCACTCGCCAGGGAGCGCCTGCTTGCGGAGGGCGCGCGTTTCCTGCGTGCGTGCCGGGAACCCCGTGCCCTGCTGGACGCCAGGGGCGCGCTGGAATCCCTGGCGCGGGTGCTGGAGAGTCTGTCCTATCACCAAGTGCTGGAGCGGGGCTTCGCCGTGGTGCACGGCCCCAAGGGCCTGATCTCCCGCGCCGGGCAGGTCACGCCGGGCCTGGCGCTGGAACTGGAGTTCGCCGACGGGCGGGCCGGCGCGACCGCCAGCGGCCCGACCGGCGGGGCGGCGGCCATGCCCAAGCCTGGGCAGAAGAAACCGGCCAAGCCGCCGCGTGACGACGAACCCCAGGGGTCCTTGCTGTGAGAACGCTATTTGCGGCCCTGACTTTCCTGTTGCTGGTTCTGGCCGGATTACCCCTGCGCGCCGCCGAGCTGCAGATGAGCGGCGACTTCACCCAGGGCGGGCTGGTCTTCGGACAGGCGGCGCCCGGCGCGGAGGTGACCTTCGAGGGTCGCAAGCTCCGCGTCACGGAGACGGGGCGTTTCATCTTCGGCTTCGGCCGCGACGCGCCGCCAAACGCGGTGTTGGAGATTTTCTGGCCGGAGGGCCGCGTCGAGATGATGCACCTGGTGGTGGCGAAGCGCGAGTACCGGATCCAGCGCATCGACGGCCTGCCGCCCAAGATGGTCACCCCGCCCGATGACGTGCTGGCGCGCATCCGCGCGGAAAACGCGCGCATCGCCGCGGCGCGCGCCGTGGACCGGCCCGAGCCCCTGTTCGAAAGCGGCTTCGTCTGGCCCGCGACCGGGCCGATTACGGGGGTCTTCGGCAGCCAGCGCGTGCTCAACGG
>JAZGBC010000234.1:0-16275 GCA_036444495.1 Kiloniellales bacterium | reverse complement strand
TCACGCTGCACCGGTCGATGGCACGGCCTGGGTAAGCGATGATTGCATTAATCGTATTTACCGCGGCGGCTCCTGGAAAAGTAGACCGGCGTTCCTTCGGTCTGCCGTCCGCAACAGGAATTGGCCCGTCTACCAGCGCGACAGCTTCGGGCTCCGTGTCGCCAGGGACCTCAAACCCTAACCATTCAGTGCTTTACGCCGAGGTTGTCGGCCGCGTCCCCCCCTTGCATGTTCTGGTTTGGGCGTTTTTCGGAGACGAGCGCCTGTTGCATCTCAGAGTATGGCCATACTCTGAGATGCCGGCGGACCGGGCCCTTGAGGATTCTGCCGCCCAGGCCGGGCAGATCGGCGAGCGTGGCGTCCTGGATATCCGGACCCGCGCTGTTCTGGATGCAGGCCGCCTTGAAGGCTTGGGGCATGGGCGCTCCTTAAGCTTTGCCGCTGGACACAGTTCATTCCGGGGCCAGAAGGCTTGACTCTTAGGCAGCCTTCGCATAGAACAAACTAAGAACACTCAAATTCTTATTGTGATAACCCTAAGGTCACTAAATCCGAAATGCTTCCACTTCCGGTGACTTCTCTCGAGTCGTTTCCATCCTTCGCCCCTGAGCCGTACGTGGATGGTCTGCGGGAGGCACACGCGGCTTGCCGCCACGTCCGTACGCATAAGGTTTGCGGGTGACGCAAGCGAAGGGATCCTGGGTTTTTGACAAACTGTGGTCCCAGGAAGACATTACCCGACTGACGGATTAAGATACGGCATGTCAAACACACTTTACTTCGGTGACAATCTTGAGGTTCTCCGGAACGAGATCGGTTCGGAGAGTGTGGACCTGATTTATCTCGATCCACCGTTTAATTCTAAGGCTACCTATAACGTCCTCTTCCGAGCGCCGACGGGCGAGCAATCAAAAGCGCAGATTCAGGCTTTTGAGGATACCTGGCACTGGACTGAGGAGGCTGAAAAGGCCTTTGACGAGGTGATAAACAGCGGCAACATCGACGCCGCTGAGATGCTCCGGGCCATGCGTTCGTTTCTAAAAGAAAATGACATGATGGCCTATCTGACAATGATGGCGGTTCGGCTGATTGAACTTCATCGGGTTTTGAAGAATTCAGGCAGCATCTATCTTCATTGCGATCCAACAGCCAGCCATTATCTGAAAATTCTGATGGATGGAATTTTTGGTAATAAACAGTACAGAAACGAAATAGTTTGGGATTATTCGTTCAGGCTTATGGACCTTCCAAAGTTCTATAACAGAAAGCACGACATAATTTTATTCTACGCTAAGTCAGAATCAAACTATTTCAGCATGCCCAAAACGGTGTGGACCAAAGAAGGGTTGTTGGCCAGCAGGAAGCAAAAAATTCATGTCGATGAGGATGGTGTAGAGTGGATTTGGATGCCTGGGGGCCGCGGTCATTCTAAAAACAAGTTGCGGCGAGTTGACGAAATAATTGAGGGCGGCAAAGCAATTTCGGATGTATGGCAAATACCCATCATTTCATCTTCATCAAAAGAGCGCCTTAGCTACCCAACGCAAAAACCCCTTATATTACTGGAGCGTATTATTGAGGCATCCAGCAAGAAAGGGGATGTTGTGTTTGATCCTTTCTGCGGTTGTGGGACAGCAGTCCATGCCGCCCAAAAGCTTGAGCGGAATTGGATCGGAATCGACATTACTCACCTTGCAATTTCGTTGATTGAAAAGCGTCTCAACGATGCTTTCCCTGACATTGAGTACGATATTTATGGCACGCCGAAAGACCTCAGCGGCGCAAAGGCATTGGCCGTTGCCGACAAATATCAGTTCCAGTGGTGGGCTGTGTCGTTAATCAATGCGGTGCCGTACGGTGGGAAGAAGAAAGGCGCAGATAGTGGTATCGACGGCTTGCTCTATTTTAAGTCGGAGGCCAAGAAGACCGAGAAGGCCATCGTGTCAGTGAAGGGCGGCAAAAATGTGGGCGTAGCTATGATCCGCGACCTGGCCCACGTTGTCGAGAGGGAGGGGGCCAAGATAGGCGTCTTCATTACGCTTACGCCACCGACAGCACCGATGAGTAAGGAAGCCGTCAAGGCTGGCTTCTATGAGACCGAATACGGGAAATATCCGAGAATCCAGATTCTAACTATTGAGGACCTGTTCGCGGGCAAAAAGCCCAACACTCCACTTGTGGATCCAGGTGTGTTCAGGCAGGCGGAGAAGGAGGACGCCACTTGGCAAGAGGATCTGCCTCTCTAGATCGCAACTTTTCCGTCTACATTCCGAACAGGTCATTACCCATAACGCGAGCCCCCCACCATCACCCATTCACGTCCACCACCACCCGCCCGCGGACCTGGCCTTTGAGGATCTTGCCGCCCAGGCCGGGCAGCTCGGCGAGCGTGGCGTCCTGGATCATGGCGTCCAGCTTGTCCAGCGGCAGGTCGCGCGTCAGGCGCGCCCAGGCGGCCTGGCGCCGGGGCAGGGGGCACATGACCGAGTCGATGCCCAGCAGGTTCACCCCGCGCAGCAGGAAGGGCAGCACCGTGGTCTCCAGCGCGCTGCCCCCGGCCAGCCCGACGGCGGCCACCGCGCCATTGTAGGCCATCTGGGCCAGCACCCGGGCGAGGGTGGCGCCGCCCACGGTGTCCACGCAGCCGGCGAAACGCTCCTTCTCCAGGGGGCGCTTGGAGGGCTCGGACAGCTCCTGGCGCTCGATGATGCTCTCCGCGCCCAGGGATTTGAGGTAGTCGTGGGTCTCGGCCCGGCCGGTGGAGGCCGCGACCCGGTAGCCGAGCTTCGCCAGGATGGCGACCGCCACCGAGCCCACGCCGCCGCCGGCCCCCGTGACCAGGACCTCGCCCCCGTCCGGGGTCACGCCATGCTCCTCCAGTGCGATGACCGCCAGCATGGCGGTGAAGCCGGCCGTGCCGATGGCCATGGCGCGCTTGGCGCTCAGTCCCTCGGGCAGGGGCACCAGCCAGCCGCCCTTGACCCGCGCCTTCTGGGCGTGGCCGCCCCAGGTGGACTCGCCCACGCGCCAGCCGGTCGAGACCACTTCATCGCCGGGCTGGAAGTCCGGATGGGCGCTCTCCTCCACCTTGCCGGCGAAGTCGATGCCCGGCACGTGCGGGTAGTCGCGCACCAGGCGGCCGATGCCGCTCAGGATCATCCCGTCCTTGTAGTTGAGGGTCGAATAGTCCACCGCGACCGTGACCACGTTCCCGCCGAAGTCCGGCAGCCGTGACTCCTCGATCTCCTGAAGCGCGGCGCTCACCTTGCCGTCGCTCTCCTGCAACAGAATCGCCTTGAACATGGATCGGCCTTCTCCCTGATGGATTTACCCTGCGCCTGTCGAGACGGTGCCGCTTCACGTCAGCTAAGCATTTGCCCCGTAATGCTGCAACACAGCGAATCCAGGTCCTTGCAGTATAAGAAATTTCGAATATAATGTTGCACTGCGGTAGGAACGCTGAGCGCCCGCTCGCGTTCCGCCAGACGCCGACCAGGCGTCTCCTCCCCAAACTCGGGCCGTGCCAAGCGCGCGGCCCGTTTTTTAGCGGCGGGGCTTGGTTTTAGTCTCCGGACGCCTCGCCCGCATCCGGCGGCAGCGTCCCGTCGCCCTCGCCTAAAGGGAGCTGCAGGATAACGCTGTCGACCCAGCGGCCGAGCTTGAAGCCCACCGAGACGATATTGCCGACGTGGCTGAAGCCGAGGGCCTCGTGCAACTTGATCGAGGGGACGTGCGCGCTGTCGCCGATGATCGCGATCATCTGCCGGTAGCCGAGCTCGGCGCAGCGGCGGATCAGCTCCTCCAGGAGCGCCCGGCCGATGCCCCGGCCCTCCAGGCCCGTAGCGAGGTAGACGGAGTTCTCGACGCTGTAGCGGTAGGCCGGCCGCGTCCGGTAGGGAGCGGCGTAGGCGTAGCCCCAGACCCCCTCTGGCACTCCCTCCGGTGCATCCTTGCCGCCCAACTCCGCCACGAGATAGGGCAGGCCACGGGCCCGGAGGTTCTCGTAGCGCCGGGTAATTTCCTCCAGATCGGGTGGGGTTTCCTCGAAGGAGGCCAGCCCGTGCAGCACGTGATGGGCGTAGATGGCCTGGACGCGCTCCAGGTCCCCGGGCTCCGCGGGCCGGACCCGGAGAGGCGGACCTTCGCTTGCAGCCATTAGGCCGCGATCTGCGCCGGTTCGATGGCGCCGAGGGCGGCGATGACGGCGTTCAGGTCGCGCGCCAGCTTGGGCAGGCCCGCGCCGCGGCTGATCTCGGCCTCGTCCATGTAGAGCTGCCGGTTGACCTCGATCTGCAGGGCGTGAACGCCTGCCTCGGGCCGGCCGTAGTGGCGCGTGACGAAGCCACCGGAATAAGGCGCGTTGCGCGCCACGTGGTAGCCCAGCTCCTGAAGCGCGCTCTGGGCCGCCTCGGTCACCGTGGAGGCGCAGGAGGTGCCGTGGCAGTCCCCGAGCACGAAATCCACGCGCCGGTGCCCCGCATCGCTGTCCGCCGGACCGCCGACCGAGGGCATGGAATGGCAATCCACCAGGACACAGCAACCGAAGGCCTCCCTGGTGCGCTCCACCAGATCGCCGAGAGCCCGGTGGTAAGGCCAGTAGTGCCCGCGGATACGGTGCAGCGCCTCGGCGAAGGTCAGCTTGCCGCGGTAGATGTCCGTGCCGTTGGCGACCACCCGGGCGATGGTGCCCAGCCCCGCGGCCACCCGGGGCGAGCGGGTGTTGGCGTAGGCCGGCAGCTCGTCCTCGAACATGGCGGGATCGAGCTCGAAGGGCTCGCGGTTGGGGTCGACGAAGGCGCGCGGAAAAAGCGCCCGGATCAGCGGCGCGCCGAGCCTGGGGGCGGTCGCGAAAAGCTCGTCGACGAAGCTGTCCTCCGAGCGGCGCAGCGCCACGGGATCGAGCTTGGAGGCGGCCAGGAACTCCGCCGGGTAGTTGCTGCCGCTGTGCGGCGAGGCGAAGACCAGCGGTAGGGTCTGGCGCGATGGGGCCAGCACCTCGTGCGAGGCTTCCTCGGCCTCCACCGGGCCCAGCGCCGCCATGGCAGCGGCTGCGTCCATGGCCCCCGTATTCAGAAGCGCGTCCATGGCTCACGTGTTTAAAAGAAAGCCGCCGCCGTGTCATGTCCCTTCCTTGGCTCGGACTTGGCTCGGCCCCGAATCGGCTGGACGGGAGGGCGTTCGGGACCGGCCGGGCGTTCGGGGCGATACGGCTTGCGGCGGGGCACGCCAGGCGTGAAAATGCGGGGCGGCAAACGGCCCCGTTAAGCACTAATTTAGGGAAGGCTTCATAGACTATGGCCCTCCCCCCGCGTCCGGGCCGCTACCGTCAGGCCCGACCACCGGACCCGAAGGACCAAGATGGCGCAGATCCTGCTTGCCGAAGACGACGAGAGCATGCGCGAGTTCCTCGCCAAGGCCCTGCGCCGGGCCGGGCACGAGGTGACGCCGGTGGGCAACGGGCTGGACGCCCTGGCCCAGCTCTCCGAGATACCCTTCGATCTGCTTCTGGCCGATGTGGTCATGCCGGGCCTGGACGGTATCGAGCTGGCCCGCCGGGCGGGCAAGAAGCAGCCCGGGATCAAGGTCATGTTCATTACCGGTTTCGCCGCCGTGGCGCTCAGGGCGCGCGAGCAGAGCCCGAAAGAGGCCCGCGTCCTGTCCAAGCCCTTTCACCTGCGCGACCTGGTCGACCAGGTGGAGGTCATGCTCCACTCTTGATCCGGCCGGAGCCGGCTTGAAAAAGCCCAGGTATGATGGTACTCCGCCTGCGCTTTTTCCGGGCCCCGTGGGAGGGGCCCCAAAGGGCGCATAGCTCAGCGGGAGAGCGCCTCGTTGACATCGAGGAGGTCCCTGGTTCAATCCCAGGTGTGCCCACCATTCTAAAGCCTAGGGCCGATAAGGAACGGGCCGGTTGAACCGGCCCGTTTCTCGTTGATCTTTGGTCTTACGCCGGCGCTCAGCCGGTCCCGACCGGGGAATCGGCCACCAGTTCGAACAACGAGCCGGAGATGAGCGTCACGCAGGAGATGGTCTTGGTCTGCAGCGGATCCTCGACGTTGACCAGGCGGGCGTGAGGAATGGACCCGCTCTCCTTCACCGACCCCACTTTCCAGATAGCGGGGCGGTTCTTGATCCTAAAGCGCTGCGCATAGCGCTGCCCTTCCCGTACGCTGACCCGTCGCTGCATGTCTGGTTCCCCTGCCTTCCTCGGTGCGATTGATTCAAGGCGAGTGTCGTCCCCTTTCGATTAATAATTGGTTATACCGTCGGTATTAAGCGCGCGCTAAAGAGGTGTCACCGGGCGGCGCGCGACCAAGATAAAGCGCCAGACGAGCGCCAGCAGCGCGCAAACCAGCGCGGCAAAAAGGCCCCAGAGCAGCCCCGCGACGCCCGCACCCGCTTCGAACGCCAGAAGATAGGCCACCGGCATCCCCAGGGCCCAGAAGCAGAGCCCGTACGTGATGGTCGGAAAGATCACGTCGCCGGTGGCGCGCAGGGCGCCCAGGGTCACCGCCTGGATGCCGTCAACCACGACCATCACGGCAACGATGGCGAGCAGAGGCTCGGCCAGCGCGAGCACTGACGCGTCCCTGCTGTAGAGCGCGGTT
Source organism: Kiloniellales bacterium (assembly GCA_036444495.1). Taxonomy (GTDB): domain Bacteria; phylum Pseudomonadota; class Alphaproteobacteria; order Kiloniellales; family J153; genus JAZGBC01. Next base: position 9,667 of record JAZGBC010000234.1, on the reverse strand, counting down.
ATCTCACCGCTGAAGAAGGCGATGGCGAGGCCCATGACGGCGGCGAACGCGGCAATCATGCCAATTCCGGTCCAGCCGGCCGCGGCCATCCCGGCCCGATCGTGCCGGCCGACGGCGTTGGCCACCCGGATCGAGGTGGCGGTCGACAGGCCGATGGCCAGCATGAAGACGAAGGTCACCGCGCCATGGGCGATCTGATAGGCGGCGAGCGGCGCCTCGCCCAGCCAGCCGGCAAAGGTCGCCACCGCGGAGAAGCAGGCCGATTCCAGCCCCGCCGCGATGGACAGCGGCGCGCCGATCCGCAGCAGCTTGCGCACCAGGGTCCGGATGCCGCTGGGCCGCACGCGCAGGCCGTAGCCGGCGGCGTCGCGCATCGCCAGGGCGTAACCGACGAGTGCGAAAAGCATGACCCAGCGGGTAATCGTGATCCCCAGCGCCGCCCCGGCTGCCCCCATGGCGGGGGCCCCCATCTCCCCGGTGATGAGCAGCCAGTTGATGCCCGCATTGAGCAGATTGGCCGAGAGCGCGATCACCATGCCGGGTTTCGGTCGGCCGATGCCTTCGAGAAAGAACGTGGTGGCGATATACATGAGCGTCGCAGGCATGCCGAGGGCGAACATATGCAGCGCCCGGCCGCCGCCGGCGGCCAGCCCGGCCTCCTGTCCCAGCCCCAGAAGCAGGGTCTCCCCCCAGAGCAGCGGGAGCGCGGCGATCAGCCCAAGCCCGCAGGACATGCCGAGCGCCACGAACCAGACCCGCCCGCAATCCGCCGGCCGTCCCGCCCCATCGGCCTGGGCGGTAAGGATGATGGTGCCGACCAGAAGACCGATGCCCAGGACCAGCACCAGGAGATGAGGCGCTAGCGCGATGGCGTAGTGGGCCAGCGGGCCCACCCCGGCGCGGCCGGCCATGATCGCGTCCACCAGGACCATGATGATCATGCCGGCCCGGGCCAGCATGACGGGAACGGCAAGGCGCAGGTGGCGGACAATGTGCTCTGACAGGAGCAGGGGGCGGGGAGCGGGCATGGCGCCGATGGTACAGGAGGGATGATTCGCCGGTCAAAGCAGGGCCGGAAGGTGAGGGCGGTACAACGGTGATCCAAGGGCCGCAACCCACCGGCGAGATTTACCAGTCGTTAACCCCACCCTTAACCGTGGATTTACCCCAATTCTTTATGAATTGAGCCTGAGGGGGACCGCGCCCGGCCGCTTGGCCTGTGCGCGGACCCGAAGACGACCTAAGGAATTGTGATGTTCGGCGCTGGAAACCGAGGCCTGCAGGTGCTGAGGGGCAAGAACGCCCTCCGCAACCGCCTGAAGGCCTGGTGGGAGGGCTACGATCTCGTCGAGAAGCCCCAGCACCGGGCGCTCGACCTGGGGCTGGACCACGACGTCCGCTACGAACGCGAAAGGGAGTACTGGGAGACCTCGCGCCTGGAACTGGTGCAGCGGGTCTGGGGCGAGGGCTTCTCCAGCCCGGGTGGCGCCGATTACATCATGAACATGGTCAATTTCTTTGGCCTGGACCCGGCCCATTCTGTGCTCGATCTGGGCGCCGGCCTGGGTGGAGCGGCGCGCACCATGTGCGAGAACTTAGGTGTCTGGGTGACCGGCCTGGAGCCGGACGCGGACCTGGTCGAGGCCGCCACGGCCCTTTCGGTCAAGGCGGGCATGGGCAAGAAGGTGACGATCGAGCAGTTCGACCCGGACACCTTCAACATGAAGGCCAAATCGATCGACTGCGTCTTCTCCAAGGAGTTCCTCTTCTCGGTGAAACATAAGCGCGAATTCCTGGAGATGGTCGAGATCCTACTGAAGGCCAAAGGACAGTTCCTCTTCACCGACTATGTCTATACCCAGCGCCACATGCCATCCGGCGACATTAAGGTCTGGATCGATAACGAACCCATGGGCGCCCATCCATGGGCGATGCAGGATTATCAGGATGTCTTTGCCGAACTTCATCTCGATATCCGGGTGACCGAGGACATCACCGACAGCTTCCGCAGCCTGGTCACTCAGAGTTGGGCCGACTACATCGACTCGCTCCAAAGGAAGGGAATTTCGCCCGAGATGGCCCCGGCTCTGGTTGACGAGGTGGAGATCTGGAGCCGGCGTATACAGGCGATCGAGACCGGCGACCTGCGGATCATGCGCTTTCATGTAATCAAGAAAGACACCGAAGCCCTTATGTCCGACTGGTAGGGCGCGCGGTTGACAGGGCCGGGCCCCTTGCCTATGTTCCCCGCCGCTGCGGAGACCACCGGCCGGCGGCCTGGAAATCGAGGAAACCTGCCATGAAGGTCGTACATTCGCTCAAGACCGCCAAGAAGCGGGAGAAGAACTGCCGAGTCGTGCGGCGGCGTGGCCGGATCTACGTCATCAACAAGCGCAACCCGCGCTTCAAGGCGCGCCAGGGCTGATCCCGGCGCCATAGCGGCGGCCGGGACGCGGCCGCCGGCCCCAAAACAGCCGCCTTCCCACATCGGAAGCGCGGCTTTTCCTTTGCCTGCACGGCATTGACCGGTGACCCCGGCCGGGGCCATAGTCTGCCCAAGTGGTAATACCAATTCAGCCCCCGGCGCGGCCGCTGTTTTTCGGTGGTTGCGAACCCGAGAAAAAGCCGGATCGTGGGGGTCAGGGAGGAGCCTGCCGGATGCGCATGCCCGAACCCGATCAGGGGACTATCGCCCGCCGGGCCGAGATCATCGCAGCGCTTGGCGTCATCGTGCCCGGCGAAGGGGTGATCGGGGATGCCGAAGAGCTGCGCGCCTACGAGAGCGATGGCTTGACCGCCTACCGCCAGCCGCCGCTCATCGTGGTCCTGCCGGAAACCACCGAGCAGGTCAGCCGGGTTCTCTCGTACTGCAACCAAGAGGGCATCAAGGTGGTGCCCCGCGGGGCCGGCACCTCGCTGTCGGGCGGCGCGCTGCCGCTCGCCGATGGGGTTCTGCTGGTCATGGCCAAGTTCAACCGCGTGTTGGAGATCGATTTCGACAACCGCTGCGCCGTGGTCCAGCCGGGCGTGACCAATCTGGCCGTGACCCAGGCGGTGGAACACGCGGGCTTCTATTACGCGCCCGATCCTTCCAGCCAGATCGCCTGCACCATCGGCGGCAACGTGGCCGAGAATGCCGGCGGCGTGCATTGCCTGAAATACGGGGTCACGACCAACAACCTCCTGGGCCTGGAGATGGTGCTGATCGACGGCACGGTTCTGCGGGTGGGGGGCAAGCACCTGGATTCGGAGGGCTACGATCTGCTCGGGATCATGACCGGCTCGGAGGGACTGCTCGGCGTCGTGACCGAGGTGACCGTGCGCCTGCTGCAGAAGCCCGAGACGGCGCGCGCGCTGCTGCTGGGCTTTCCCAGCAACGAGCAGGCGGGCGATTGCGTGACCTCGATCATAGGCGCGGGCATCATCGCGGGAGGCATGGAGATGATGGACAGGCCCGCGATCCATGCCGCCGAGGATTTCGTGCACGCCGGTTATCCGCTGGACGTGGAAGCGCTGCTCATCGTGGAGCTCGACGGACCCCAGGTCGAAGTTGACCACCTGATCGCGCGCGTGGACGAGATCGCCAAGGGCTGCGGCGCGGTGACCGGCCAAATCAGCAACAGCGAGGCGGAGCGCGAGACCTTCTGGGCCGGGCGCAAGGCGGCGTTCCCCGCGATTGGGCGCATCTCGCCCGACTACTACTGCATGGACGGCACCATCCCGCGCCACAAGCTGCCCGTGGTACTCGAGCGCATGCGGGAATTGAGCGAGAAATACGGCCTGCGCGTGGCCAACGTGTTCCACGCCGGCGACGGCAACCTGCATCCGCTCATCCTCTACGACGCGAACGAGCCGGGCGAGCTGGAACGGACCGAGGAGTTCGGCGCCGAGATCCTCAAGCTCTGCGTCGAGGTCGGCGGCGTGCTGACCGGTGAGCACGGCGTGGGCGTGGAGAAGCGCGACCTCATGGGCGTCATGTTCACCGAAGACGATCTCAAGCAGCAGCAGCGCGTCAAATGCGCCTTCGACCCCGACTCCCTGCTCAACCCGGGAAAGATGTTTCCCGAGCTGCACCGCTGCGCCGAGTTGGGGCGTTTGCACGTGCACGGCGGCAAGCTGCCCTTCCCGGACCTGCCGCGGTTCTAGGGTTGATTCCATGACCACGACCTTCCGGCCGGAGAACGACGCCCAGGTGCGCGAGGCCGTGGCCTGGGCCGCGGCCGAGGAGGCGCCGCTCGAGGTCGTGGGGCGCGGCAGCAAGCGCGGCCTTGGGCGCCCCGTTCAGGCGGGCCACGGCATCGAGCTTTCGGGCCTGAGCGGCATCACGCTTTACGAGGCGGAGGAGCTGGTGCTCGCTGCCCGCGCCGGCACGCCGCTCGCCGAGATCGAGAAGGCGCTCGATGAGAAAAACCAGATGCTCGCCTTCGAGCCGCCGGACCTGGGACCGCTCCTCGGCGCGGCGGAAGGCCAGGGCAGCATCGGCGGCGTGCTTTCCTGCAACCTCTCGGGCCCGCGGCGCATCAAGGCGGGCGCGGCGCGCGATCATTTCCTCGGGCTGAAGGCGGTTTCGGGCCGGGGCGAGGCCTTCAAGTCCGGCGGGCGCGTGGTCAAGAACGTGACCGGCTACGACCTCTGCAAGCTGATCGCCGGGGCGCACGGCACGCTCTCGGCGCTGACCGATGTCACGGTCAAGGTCATGCCCGCGCCGGAGAAGACTCGCACGGTGCTGCTCTTCGGTCTGGGGGACGGGCAGGCGCTTTCCGCCATGACCCGGGCGCTGGGCTCGGCCCACGAGGTTTCCGGCGCGGCGCACCTGCCGGCGGCGCTCGCGGCGGGCTCAAACGTGTCCTATGTGGCGCGGGCCGGCGGCGCGGTCACCGCGCTCCGCGTCGAAGGGCCGGGGCCTTCGGTGGACCACCGCTGCGATGCCTTGCGCAATGACCTGTCGGACCTGGCCGAAACCGAGGAGCTGCACTCCATGAACTCGGTCACGTTGTGGCGGGAGTTGCGCGATGCCGCGCCCTTCCTGGCCGAGACGGAACGCCTGGTCTGGCGCGTCTCCGTGCCGCCGCAAGCCGGGCCCGCGTTCGCCGCGCGTATCGCCGGGGCAAGCGATGCGCGCTATTACTACGACTGGGGCGGTGGGCTGATCTGGCTGGCGCTGCCCGCGGCCGACGGCGCCTCGGAGGATGCGGGCGCGGCGCTCATTCGCGGCGGCATCGCGGCGGGCGAGGGTCACGCCACGTTGATCCGCGCGCCCGCCGAGCTGCGCGCCGCCGTGCCCGTGTTCCAGCCGCAGGAAGCGGCCAACGCCGCGCTGACGGCGCGGATCAAGGACGGCTTCGACCCCATGCGCGTGCTCAACCCGGGGCGCATGTACGCGGGGGTGTGAGGGACTCATGCAGACCAACTTCACGCTCACCCAGTTGGCCGACCCGGACATCGCCGAGGCGAACAAGATATTGCGCGCCTGCGTGCACTGCGGCTTCTGTATCGCGACCTGCCCGACCTATGTGCTGCTCGGCGACGAGTTGGATTCCCCGCGCGGGCGCATCTACCTCATCAAGGAGTTGCTGGAGACCGGCAAGCCGGCGAGCGCCAAGGTCGTCAAGCACATCGACCGCTGTCTCTCCTGCCTGTCCTGCATGACCACCTGTCCCTCGGGCGTGCACTACATGCATCTGGTGGACCAGGCGCGCAAACACGTCGAAGAGACCTATCTGCGCCCCGTCACGGAGCGGGCCTTGCGCGTGGCTCTCGCTTGGGTCCTGCCGCATCCCGGGCGCTTCCGGCTGGCGCTGCTGGGCGCCTGGTTGGCGCGGCCCTTGGCGCCGCTCCTGCGCGGACGCTTGCGCGCCATGCTGGCGCTGGCGCCCGGAGACATTCCCCGCGCCAGCCGGGTGGACCGGCCCCAGGTCTTTCCCGCCGAGGGGCCGCGCAAGGCGCGCGCCGCGCTCATGACCGGCTGCGCGCAGCAGGTCCTCTCGCCCCAGATCAACGAGGCCACGGTTCGCCTGCTGACGCGCCACGGGGTCGAGGTGGTGGTGGCGCGGGGCGCGGGCTGCTGCGGGGCCATGACCCACCACATGGGGCGCGAGGCCGCCGCGCTTGCATCCGCCAAAGCCAACGTCACCGCCTGGGGCCGCGAGATGGAGGGCGGGGAACTGGACGCGATCATCATCAACGCCTCGGGCTGCGGCACCACGGTCAAGGACTATGGCTTCATGCTGCGCAACGAGCCGGAGTGGGCGGAGAAGGCGGCAAAGGTTTCCGAGCTGACCAAGGATCTCTGCGAGTTCATGGCGGAGCTGGGCCTGGGCGCGGCGGTGCGCGAGACGGGCCAGCGCGTCGCCTACCACGCCGCCTGTTCCCTGCAGCACGGCCAGAAGGTCACGGCCCAGCCCAAGGCGCTGCTCGGCGCGGCGGGTTTCGTGGTGAGCGATGTGCCCGAAGGCCATCTCTGCTGCGGCTCGGCCGGGACGTACAACCTGCTTCAGCCGGAACTGGCGAACGCCTTGCGCGAGCGCAAGCTGGACAACATCGCCAAGACCAATCCCCAGGTCATCGCCACGGGCAACATCGGCTGCCAAGTGCAGCTTCAAGGCGGTACCGGCACCCCCGTGGTGCATACGGTGGAGCTGTTGGACTGGGCGACCGGCGGGCCGCTGCCCAAGGCGCTGGAAGGCCGCGCGCTCGAGCCGGGCACCAGCGCCAAGGCCGCGGCGGCGGAGTAGGGGTTAGAACAGTCTCCGTTTAGTTTTACGCGGCAGCAGCCCCCCTCACCCTCGGTCGCTTCGCTCCCATCAAACCCTCCACTGGAGGGTTTGATCCCTCTCCCCAGGGAGAGGGTTGCAAAGGCTTGGCGAGGCTTACAGCCGAGCCTTAGCCGGAGCTGGGTGAGGGGAGTGATTCGACCTGACCGGATCGTGCTCTAGAAACCAGAGGCGAAGCGGCGTTTTAACGCGGCGCCGGAGTCGAGTAATCGGAGAACCACCGGGCCAGAATGTCTTCTTCGAGTTCGCCGGCTGCGAGGGCCATGATAATTGTGGCGGCGTCTGCCTCCGTGGGGCGGAACTCATAGCCGTTCAGCGCGAGGAAGGCGTTGGCCGCAAGCAGACCGGTCCGCTTGTTGCCGTCCAAGAAGGGATGGTTCTTCACGATTCCGCGGCAGTGGGCCGCGGCCAAGCCGAAAAGCGAGGGGTTCTCACCGTAGGCGTAGAGGTTGCGCGGCCGCTGCAAGGCGCTCTCAAAAAGGCCCTCGTCGCGCATTTCCGGGGAACCGCCAAACACAGCCACGGCCTCGGTGTGCATGGCTCGGGCCATGCGAAGCGACAGCCATTTCGGCTCCATCAGCCCTCCGCAAGTTTCTTCATGGCATTCGGATAGCGCCGCATGAAGTCCCGGCTGGCTCTCAACGCCTGTTCGAAATCAGGGTCATAGCGCGTGAGTTCCACGCCGCCCGGCGTTCGGACCGGATAGAGCAGGTCCCCCTCGCCGACACCCAATTCGGCCAGGAGTTCCTTGGGCAGCAAGAGCCCTAGGGAGGTGCCGATCCTGCGGATTTTCAGGGGTTTCGGGATGGCCCTATTCCAATATAATTATATTTATAAATCAAATAATATTTATTATTATCAAAGTCAATTGATAAGATAAATTCTTGCCGATAGGCATCACCCCTCCGCCAGGCCCGCGAGCGCCAGGCGTTGGGTCTCCACACCGCGCTCCCAGATCAGCTCCTTCCAGTCGTCCGCGTCCTGGTAGAAGGCCTCGCGGATTTGATCCTTGATCGCCCGGCCCTTTTTCGACTCCACCTCGCCGTGGGCGTGCAGCCAGTTGTCGGCGCGCAGCGCCAGCTTCACTTCCTCGGTGGGGAGGGTGCCGAATTCCAGCGCGATACCGGTCAGCTCGGCGTGCGGCAGGGCGGCTTCCATGCCGTCCAGGTTGACCCCGAAAAGCTCGACCGAGCTGGAGTTGCCCAGATAGGGCGAGGTGATGTCCCCGCCGTACCAGTCGCCGGCGCGCTCGAGCCCCTCGGTCCCGGGCCGGTGCACGCAGATGCGTTCCCCGTGGCCGCGGGGCCCGAGGCCCGTGTGGTAGTCGATCACCGCCACCCGGCGCGCTTGGCCCAGCTCGCGCTCGAGGATCGCCAGCAGGGTGTCGTGCGGCCAGGTATAGGCGTTGCCGCCGTAGAAGATGCCGTCGGCGTGGATGTACTGGCCACCGGAGATGGCGAATTGCAGGCCGTGGGCGCCGTGCTCTTCCAGATAAGCCATGAATATCTCGCGGGTAGCGGCGATCACCGCGTCGTTCCACTCGGGCGGGCAGATGGCCTCGTGCAGCTCCTCGTAGCCCTCGTTCAGCGGATAGGTCCCGTCGTGCTCGATGAAATTGCGGTTGAGGTCCACGTTGTCCTCGGTGACGCGGCGCAGCCAGGCGAAACCGTGCGGGTTGATGGCGTGGATCTGCAGCAAGGCCAGGCCGTCGCCTATCTCCTCGTGCAGGCCGTTTTCGAACCAGCCCACCTGCACGCCCGAGCCGCAGAAGCCCTCCACCCCGTGGGTGCCCGAGACGGTCACCAGCACCAACTCGGCCTCGGCGGGTCCGAGCCAGGCCGTGTCGGTGAAAAGCGCCGCGCCGTCCGGGCCCCTGGTGGGATTCTCGTAATGCGCCAGGCGTGCGCCCGCCTTTTTGGCGGCCTCGAGGAATTTCCCGCGCGCCTCGCCGTAATCGGCAGAAAAATGCTTCCGCGCCGCCATCGCGCCGCCCTTTCCCCTCATGGAATCGTGATCGCCGCCGGGGCTACCTGTCCCTTGGGCGGACCCGGACTTTACGTCATACTTTCGTTCGTGAGGAACATATACCAACCATCGCTGATATTGACCCATTTCATGGGAGCAAATCGGCTCGCCCGGGCAGGCGCGGTGCGAAGCGCGATGCGGGACATCGGGCGAGCGCCGCAACGCACCCGGCGCGCCGATTTGCCCCACCCTCCGGGCCGGGTGCTTTTTCCCGCCAGATGCGTCGCTCGCTGCTTGAAGTGGACGGCACTACGGCGCAACTCGCTCCTGCCTGGCGGGAAAAATCGCCTCGGTGAAATGGGTCAATATCAGCGATGGTTGGTATTGCCCGCAATAGCACTGGCGATCACCCTGGCGCTGGCCCCGGGCTTGGCCGCGGCCGACCAGAAGGATTCGCGCCTGCCCGAGCTGTTCGGGCGGCTCCAGGCCGCGTCCGACGTAGAGGCCGCGCGGAGCCCGGAGGCCTCCATCTGGCGCATCTGGTCCCATTCCGATGATCCGGCGGTGGAGATACTCATGTCGCAGGGGGTCGCCGCCATGGCGCGGCGGGACCTGCGCGCGGCGCTGGGCAAGTTCGATCAGATCGTCAAGATCACCCCCGGCTTCTCGGAAGGCTGGAACAAGCGCGCGACCGTGCACTATCTGCTCGGAAACTTCGTGGAGTCGCTGCACGATATCGACAGGACGCTCGCGCTCGAACCGCGCCACTTCGGCGCGCTCTCGGGCCGCGGGCTGGTCTACCTGGAGCTGGAGGAGGAAGAGCCGGCGCTCCGGTCCTTCGAGGCGGCGCTTAGGGTCTTTCCCCTGCTGCCCGGGGCCAGATACAACGCCAAGGCCCTGCGCAAGCGCCTCGGCGACCGCAGCATCTA
>JAZGBC010000233.1:0-2085 GCA_036444495.1 Kiloniellales bacterium | reverse complement strand
CATGCAGCAATCGAACCTACAAATCCGCGCTTGCCAGGCACAGGGAACCTCGGTGCCAGAGCGCCCCGTGATCCACGTTGCCAAACGCCTTCGAATCAACGAGCGTACGGTGACGCAATGGCTGCGGAAGGGCCATCTGCGAGGATTCAAGATCGGTAAAGAGTGGCGGGTCTCAGAAATAGACTTAGGGGCCTTCCTAGAAGCCAACGCAAACAAGCCAAGCGGCTCCCCGCCTCGCTCTGTCGCTTAACCGAAGGACACCGTCCAAGGGCCACCAGGGTTCCAGGAATTGAGTCGATCCGGGCCGTGCCGCAGCGCTTTAGTCAGGACCGCGCCGCAAACCCGAAGGAATTTCTGGCTTGTCCGGCTCTTTCGCCGCCGAGGCCTCTGCTCGGCCTTCCTTGGGCATTTGCACGATATCCGCCACAACGCCAAAACGCGCCGTCGTCCTCGCTTCGGCGGGAACGTCGCTCGCCCGACCCGTCTCAAGTATTGCGTCCAGCTTCCTACCGACACCCTGGAAGCTATCAGGCAATTCGGATAATCGGCTGTTCTCTACCGATGAGATCAGGGATTTCAGAGAACCCTTGAGTTCTTCGTTCTCGCGAGTGAGACGATTGTTATCGTGTCTTAGTTCCCTGATTTCGCGCTCTATGGCCTCGGCTTTCTTGTTTATGTCGTCGATGCCGAGTTCGGTCCGGATCAGACCGATCTGCCGCGTTAGTCTTTCCGCGTGCTCCTTCAGTTCGCTAAAGTCGTTCATGACGGTGATCTCCCAGTGCTCAATGCAGACCTGGTTTTACCCGAGATGCCCCGGATAACGCCTCGTACTTGCCGGGAATGGTAGCAGGAGTGGCTGTCCAGGGCGATACCGGCCTTTACCGCGCAAGTCCAGTCCTTTCAGGGGGGCGAATCGGGGCCGGCTCGGGCGCCCTCGCCGGCCGATCGGGCGATGACCGCGGCCGCCTCGGCCAGGGCGGCAAGGTCCCGGACGGCCGCCAGAAGCCGTTGCCCCGCATCGGCATAGTCCGGGGCGGCAAGCCGCTCGGGCCGCCTCGGCCGGTCATGCCAGCGGGGCACCGGATCACCCCGAGGTTTCGACGAATTGCTGCCTGATGCCGAGCCGGTGGCGCACGATCGCGCTGATCGGCACGATCGCGAAACCGCGCGCCCGGGCCTCCGGCAGCCAGCGGGCAAGCACGTCGAGCGTGGCCCGATGGGGATGCCCGATACCGACCGCGCTGCCGCGCCGCAGGGCCACCGATTCCAGCTGGGCAAGCTGCCGGGCTATCTCGTCCCGATCGTGCCATGCGTTGTCGAGGAAGACTTCGCGCAAGGCGTACGGCACGCCGGCGCGCCGGGCCATGGCGGCGCCCACGCTCGACGGCGCGGTGAGCGAATCGAGGAACAAAAGGCCTCGCGCCTTGAGCGTACGCATGACATAGGCCATGCCCCCGGGCGAGGCGGTGAACCGGCTGCCCATGTGGTTGTTGATGCCGACGAACCCTCGGAAGCGTTCCAGGCCCCATTCGAGCCGGCGCGTGAGCTCCTCCGCTGACAGGTGGGCGCTTAGCACGTTGGGCCCGGGCTCGTAGCTCTTATCGCGTGGCTCCATCGGGACGTGGAGCATCAGCTCGTGGCCGGCGTCGCGCGCCGCCGCGGCCATGCGCTCCAGGCCCTCCGCATAGGTCATGAACGAGAGTGTCAGCGGTCCCGGTAAGGCGATCGCGCGCCGGGTGCCTGAACGATTGAGCCCCAGGTCATCCAGGACCACCGCGATCATTGGGCGCAGGCCCGGGCCTGCGATCGGGACCGCGAAGCGTTGCCAGGCCGGAAGAGTCCCGGTGTCCAGGTCCGGCAAGGTCGGGACTGGCAGCGCGGCCTGCTGAAGGGCGCCGACCTCGAGCGCTTCGGCCGCGTCCGGCGGCGGCGCGGCGGCGGTCTCGAGCGGTTCCTCGTACAGGTGCGCGAGCGCGGCTTCGGTGGCCTCGGTCAGCGGATCCGTGTCACTCGCCGCGGCAGGTGCGTCGAGAGAGTCATCGGAAAGGGCGGCGAGCGCGGCCCCCAGGGCCTCGCGCCGGTCTC
>JAZGBC010000232.1:0-2909 GCA_036444495.1 Kiloniellales bacterium | reverse complement strand
AGGATATAGCAGCCGCTCTCCTCCCAGGTCAGATGCAGCGGCCGGGCCATGACCTGTTGCGTCTGCACGCGGGTGAACTGGGCGAAAGAGCCGTCCGGAGTCTCGTAGCCCCAGATGCGCTGGGAGGGCGAGAACATGGGGTCGCCTCCGTTGCACTCCTCGTCGTCGCCATCGTCCTGATTGCAGTGCACCACGACCTCGTCGCCCACCCGCCAGCGGGTGACCTTGGAGCCCACCGCCCAGACGATACCGGCGGCGTCCGATCCGGCGATGTGGTAATCGGCCTTGTGCACGTCGAAGACCGAGACCGGCGTGCCGAGCGCGGCCCAGACGCCGTTGTAGTTGACGCCGGCGGCCATCACCATGACCAGGACCTCGTGGCTGTCGATGGACGGCACCTCCACCACCTCGACCTGCATGGCGGTCTCGGGCTCGCCCTGGCGCTCGCGCCGGATGGTCCAGGCGTACATCCGCTTGGGCACGTGGCCGAGGGGCGGGATCTCGCCCACCTCGTAGAGGTCCTTGCCGGCTGGAGCCTGCTGGGCCCCGGTCACCGCCGCCGCCGTCTCGCTCATGCTCAAAACCCTCCTGCCGGCCCCGCCGAAATGTGGTCCGGGGCGGCCGACCGTGATCCCGACCTTAACCGGAATTTGTTAAGGTGGGTTTCGCTTGACTTTTACCGGCGGGTCCGGTTTTTTGCAATGCACAAATGGTCTGTTTTGTGCGCCGAACGGTCGGATTACGCAATTATATGTTAAAATATGGCTTGTGAAAGATATTAAGTGACAAAATCGGGTGAAAAAGGGGCCAAAGACCTTGGCGGGCCAGGGGACGGCAGGGAGGGTTCTACCGCGCCGCAGCGAGACAAGCCCTGGCTGTTCCGCACCTACGCCGGGCATTCCACGGCGGCCGCCTCCAACGCGCTTTACCGCGAGAATCTGGCGCGCGGCCAGACGGGCCTCTCGGTGGCCTTCGACCTGCCCACCCAGACCGGCTACGACTCCGACCATCCGCTCGCCAAGGGCGAGGTGGGCAAGGTGGGGGTGCCGATCGGCCACCTGGGGGACCTGCGCGCCCTCTTCGAGGGCATCCCGCTGGATCGCATGAACACCTCCATGACCATCAACGCCACGGCGCCCTGGCTGCTGGCGCTTTACGTGGCGCTCGCCGAGGAGCAGGGGGTCGCGCGCGCGGCCCTTAGCGGCACGACGCAGAACGACATCCTGAAAGAGTATCTGGCGCGCGGCACCCATATCTTCCCGCCCGCGCCCTCGCTCGCCCTCACCGGCGACATGATCGCCTTCACCTGCCGCGAGGCGCCCAAGTGGAACCCGGTCAATATCTGCTCCTACCACCTGCAGGAGGCGGGAGCCACGCCGGTGCAGGAGCTGGCCTTCACGCTGGCAAATGCCATTGCGGTGCTCGACGCGGTCAGGGCGGGCGGCCAGGTGCCCGAGGAGCGGTTCCCCGCCGTGGTGGGGCGCATCTCCTTCTTCGTCAACGCCGGCCTGCGCTTCGTCACCGAGTTGTGCAAGATGCGCGCCTTCGCCGCCCTCTGGGACGAGCTCTGCCGCGAGCGCTATGGGGTCGAGGAGGAGAAATACCGCCGCTTCCGCTACGGCGTGCAAGTGAATTTCCTGGGCCTCACCGAGCAGCAGCCGGAGAACAACGTCTACCGGATACTTTTGGAAATGCTGGCCGTGGTGCTCAGCAAGGACGCCCGCGCCCGGGCGGTGCAGCTGCCCGCCTGGAACGAGGCGCTTGGCCTGCCGCGCCCCTGGGACCAGCAGTGGTCGCTCAGGCTGCAGCAGATCGTCGCCCACGAGACGGACCTCTTGGAATTCGAGGACATCTTCACCGGCTCCCCCGTGATCGAGGCCAAGGTGGAGGAACTCATGGCCGGCGCGCGCGAGGAAATGGCCACGATCGAGGGCCTGGGCGGGGCCGTGGCCGCCATCGAATCCGGCTACATGAAGGAGCGTCTGGTGGAGAGCAACGCGGCGCGGCTGGCCGCCATCGAGGCGGGCGAGAAGGTGGTGGTCGGCGTCAACGCCTATACCCAGACTGCGCCCTCGCCGCTGACCGATGGTGCGGATTCGGGCTTCCTCAGCGTGGATCCGGGCGCCGAGGCCGGGCAGCTCGAACGCCTCGCCGCCTGGCGCGCGAGCCGCGACGGGGCGGCGGTGGAAAAGGCGCTCGGCGATCTGGGCCGGGCCGCGGCCGAGGGGCGCAACGTCATGGAGCCGTCGGTCGCCTGCGCCCATGCGGGTGTGACCACCGGCGAGTGGGCCGGGGTCTTGCGCCAGGTCTTCGGCGAGTACCGCGCCCCCACGGGCATCCGCACCGCCGGGGAGGCCAATCTGGCCGGGCCGGGGCTGGAGGCCCTGCGCACCCAGGTGCAGGCGGTCTCCAAGGGCCTGGGGGCGCGGCTCAAGCTCCTGATCGGCAAGCCGGGGCTGGACGGCCATTCCAACGGCGCCGAGCAGATCGCACTCAGGGCGCGCGACGCGGGGATCGACCTGGTCTACCAGGGAATCCGCTTCACCGCCGCGGAGATCGTGGCCGCGGCCCGGGCCGAGGGCGTCCATGTGGTGGGGCTTTCGGTGCTCTCCGGCTCCCACCTGCCGCTGGTGCGCGAGGTGCTGGCGGGGCTCAAGGAGGCGGGGCTGGATGGGGTGCCGCTCGTCGTCGGCGGCATCATCCCGCCAGACGACGCCGAGGCCTTACGCGAGGCCGGCGTGGCCGCAATCTTCACCCCCAAGGACTACGAGTTGAACGCCATCCTGAGCGAGATCGTGGAGATCGTCGGTAAGGCGGCGGAACGCGCGGCGTGAGCTGTGGTTAACCCCTGCCGCCTTGATTCCAGGCGGGGGCGGGGGTAGCCTCCTCCCGTTATGGCACGCGAACCT
>JAZGBC010000231.1:0-5578 GCA_036444495.1 Kiloniellales bacterium | reverse complement strand
CCTTCCTCGACCAGGCGCGCGATCGTCTCCTTGTCCAGCGTCCAGAGCGGGTAGGAGGTGGTCAGCAGGTCGTGCCCGGCCTCCAGCACCCCGCCCTTGTGGCTCTTGGGGATGAACATGAGCGCCCCGTTGAACTCGTTCACCTCATCGAGGAAGACGGCGACGTTCATGGCCCGGGGCTCGGGCATGAGGTCGTCGCGCGCCCAGGTGCCGTAGTCCTGGTGCCACTGCCAGACGTCGCCGTCGAAGGCCTCTTTGCCGTTGATCTTGAACTGGTGCATGTAGACCGGGCCGCCCAGGACCTGCATGACCGGCCCGATCAGGCGCGGGTGCGCGCCCAGGCGGCGGAAGGCCTCGTTGTAGGTGTGGGCGGCAAAAGCCGTGCGCACCGCCTTGCCGTCCTTCTCGCGCCAGACCTCCTCGCGCTGCTGGGCGAAGATGCCCGGCACCTCCGCGTTCAGGACCGCAATCTCGGCACGCGAGAAGACATCGGGCAGGAAGACATAGCCCTCCTCCTCGAACTCGGCCATCTGGGCCTTAGAAAGTTGCATGGCTGAAAGTCTAGCCAAAATTCCCCTAGCGTCCAATCGCGACAAGCCATGGCGCAGGGGCGGTCGAGCCGTTATGTTCGCGCTCCACGCCTACAAAACAGACGCGAGCCCACGGAGAAAACCAGGCATGAACGAGGACGTGTTCAATATGGAGGTGCGCAAGTTTCTCAAGAAGGTCGGCGTCACCTCGCAACGGGAGATGGAGCAGGCGGTGCGCCAAGCCATCGAGAGCGGCAAGCTGAGCGGCAACGAAACGCTCAAGGCCAAGGTCATACTGACCCTGGAGGGCGCCGGGCTCAGCCACGAGATCACCGGCGACATCGCGCTGTCCTGAGGTGCGACCTTGGCATAATCCATTTTTGTCACCCTCGGGCTTGACCCGAGGGTCCAGGGCAGCCGAAAGGGCAGACAACAATGGTCGTAGAATCAGCAGATTGCGGGCGTTGGCCTGGATGCTCGGGTCAAGCCCGAGCATGACAAGGAGGTGGTCAGGGGCATTATGAAAAGGTTCTGAGGTGCGGGAGCCGCCGCCCTACTGTGCCGGGGGCGGCATCAGGCCGGCGGGCCGGCCGTTGACCAGGATCTGTCCGTCCGGGGTCAGCTCGATATCGAAATGGTCCACTATCTTGCCGTCCGGCGCGGTCTCGCGCCGGGCCATGCCCTTGAGCATCATGAAGAACATGGCCCCGCCCGCCGCGTTCGGCTGCCCGGCGCCGCCGCTCATGGCGATGGCTATCATCTCGTCCAGGCCGACGATCTGGAAATTCGCGTGGCCCGTGGCGCCGGTCGGCGTGGCGGCGCCGAGCGTAACGACCCCCTCGCCGCTGACCCGCCCGCTCTCGGCGTCCATGTGGAAGCGGTCGAGGCGGAAAACGGTCCCCGCCTCCTGGATAGCCGTCAGGAGTTGGGAGCCGATGAGCGGCGCCAGGTTCTGGGAATCGGACGGCGAGTCCCCGGAGGCCACTTGCTGGGCGAGCACGCTCAGCAGGATGCGCCAGAGGGGCTGGGTGGGAAAACGCTCGACGCTCAAGATAAACCCTGCGTTATGGGGTACGAGCCGGCGGAAGGCCGGGTTCCCCAGACCGCCGGCGGATTCCATGGCGAGCCCACCGTAGCGCAGGCCCAGGCTGCCGGCGCCCAGAGGCGTCCGCAGCTCGCGCGCGGCGCTGTCGACTTCCGCTTCCTCGAGGCGGAACACCGGCTGCTGGTTCTGATCGACGACGGACAGGCCGCGCAGCTGCATGCGTTCCCAAACGCGCTCGGGGAAGATGTCGATCTCCGCCATGCGCTCGATCAGCGCCGCTATCTGCTTGCGGTCCGGAGTCTTACCCTTGCCCGCCGGCTTCACCTTGGCCATCTCCTCGGCCAGGGTCCGGTAGGCGGCCAGATTCATGCCGGCGAATTCGCTGTCCGAGCGGATTTCGGCGATCTCGACCGTGCCGTATAGCGGCATCAAGGCGCGCAGCGGCCCGGCCTGAAAGCTGGTGGTCTGATCGAGACGTCCCTCGGCCCCGGCGCTGGATTTGGCCGTCATGGTGACCTTCTCGAGCGCCAGGGCGAAGTTCGCCTCGGGCACGAGCACCTCGATGCCGCTGGCCACGAAATCCAGGTCGAGAAAGTTGGCCAAGGCGCTCGACCAGATGCCGGAGAAGCGCTCCAGCCGGTAGTTGCCCAGCCCCACCTCGCGGCCTTCCTGGTTCACGAAACTGGCCTTTGAGGAGGTATCGACCTTTGAGACGCGGTACCGGCCGGGGCCGGCGTCGGCCACGGTGAAGGCCACATCGCCCAGATGCAGCAGGCCGGGCAGGTCCTGGATCGGCATGGTGAGCTTGGTGATCCTGACGCGCACCGCCTCGCCCTCGGCCGTGGCCGTGATCTCGCCGTAGCCGATGCCATCGGGCAGGTAGAGGGAAAAGCCGCCCGTGAGTGCCTCGGTCAGGTCCCGGCGCAGGCTCTCGGGGTCCAACCCCGCCAGCGAGACACCGCCGGCGGCGAGCCAAAGGCAAAGCGCGGTCAAGAGGGTGGCGATGCGGCGCATTAGGTCGATCTCTCCGCAAAAAAACGTCTCCTGTATACAGGAGACGCGAGAGCAGGGTATAGGGTAGCAGTTCAGCGGTTTCCAGCCGATTAAGCCGGAACCGCGGACTCCCGGGCCGAGACGGCGCCGTACGTTCGTCACCCAAGAGACGTACGCCCAAGCGCTAGGCGCTGAATTCAGTCGTTCAGGGGCTACCGGGGAAGGCCGGCGGCAGGGCCAGGCCCTTCTCCGCCAGGACTTTGCGCGCCCGATCCGGGTAGTCGGTGATGATGCCGTCCACGCCCAGGTCGATGAGCGAGTCCATGTCGGCCGGCTCGTTCACGGTCCAGACCACGACCTTGAGGCCCAGACGGTGGGCCTCGCCGAGGTCGGCCTCGCGCAGGTCCCGGAAATAGGGCGACCAGGTGCGGCCGCCGGCTTCCACGACCGCGCGCGGCGCCGAGCCGCCGAACTCGTCCAGGTCGACCCCCGCGGTCCAGGGTGAAGTGCCCGGACGGCCGCGCTCCAGGTTGTCCAGCCAGCTCCGCTCGGCCGTGAGGTAGGCCGTGGGAATCTCCGGCGCCATCTCCTGTACGTGTCTAAGCGTACGCCAGTCGAATGACTGGATCGTGGCCCGCCCGGCCACCCCGGCCCCGCGCAAGGATGCGATTAAGCGCCGGGCAAAATCCTCCGGCTCGGCGCTTTCCTCCGGGGCGAGGGGCGAGATCTTGGTCTCGACGTTGTAGCGGACGCGCCCGCCGGAGAGTTCCTCGGCGCGCACTAACACCTGGTCGAGCGAAGGCACGGCTACGCCCTGCAGGGTGGCCTGATGGGGAAAGCGCTCGGCTGCGCGGCTGCCGGGGCGCAGCGCCCCCAGGTCATAGGCGGCCAAAGCGGCGAAATCGAGCTCGATCAGGAGCGGAGCTGGCGGCTCGAGCCAGGCCCCGCCGGGCCCGCGCGTGCGCTCGGGGTCGAGCCCGCGGCCGTGATGCACCACCAAGACCCCGTCGCGAGTCAGGCCGATATCCATCTCGAGCGTGGTCACGCCCAGGGCGAGCGCGGCCTCGAAGCCCGCCAGGGAGTTCTCGGGATACAGCCCGCGCGCCCCGCGATGGCCCTGAAGATCGAAGACCGGCAGCGCGGCGTTTTTTTCCTGCGGAACGTCGGACGCAGATATCAAGGTTGCGGTCCCAATGGCAAAGAGCAGGGCGGTGAGCAGCAGCCAGATTCGGGAGCCGGCCGAAACCCGGCGGAAATCATACACCGGGCGCCTCACGATAACCCTCCCATCCCCAGCGCGTCCGCGGGTCCCGGGCTCAGCCGGCGCCGCCCGCGCCGCCCGCGCCCAGGCCGCCGTCCATCAGCGCCGCGACCTCGGCCGCCAGGGGATCGTCCGCGGCGCGCAGACCGGCGATCACTCCGGCGCGGTCCTCGGGCCCCTTGTTCTGGTTGAGCTTGGCCTTGGCTTCCAGGCGCGCAACGGGGATCTCGAAGGCCACCACACCGCGGATCATGGCGGAGGTGTATTTCTCCTCCTGGCCCGCGAGGCTCCAGGGCTTCGGACTGCATTGCTCGTGCCGCTCGGTCAGGCGTTCCAGCAGGGCGCGTACGCGTACACTATCCTCGATCAAACCGGGCGTGCCGTAAGCATGAACCGCGACGTAGTTCCAGGTCGGCACGGCTTGGCTGCCGGCGTACCAGTTGGGCGAGACATAGGCGTGCGGCCCCTGGAAGATCACCAGCGCTTCCCCGCCCTTGGCGGACAAAAGCTCCAAATCCCGCCACTGCGGGTTGGCCCGCGCCATGTGGGCGGTGAGCGTTCCCTGCGGGCCGCGTTCGGAATCGAAGAGGAACGGCAGGTGGCTGGCCCGCGTCGCGCCGTCCGCGGCGGTGACCAGAAGCGCGAAGCCATAGCGATCCATGACGTCACGGACGTACGCCTCGTCTTTCAGGGCGAAGGCTTCGGGCACGTACATCGGCCGGTCTCCGGTGGTTCCGCGCGAGAGGGAGTCAATTGATGCGGCGCCGGCGTCCGGCACGGCCGGCGCGGTGCCGCTCCTAGAAGCGCCGCTCGACCATGAGCTTCTTGATCTCGCCGATCGCCTTGGCCGGGTTGAGGTTCTTCGGGCAGGTCTTGGTGCAATTCATGATGGTGTGGCAGCGGTACAGCCGGAAGGGGTCTTCCAGCGCGTCCAGACGCTCGCCCGCGGCCTCGTCGCGGCTGTCGACGATCCAGCGGTAGGCCTGGAGCAGGACGGCCGGCCCAAGATAGCGGTCGGCGTTCCACCAGTAGCTGGGGCAGCTCGTGGTGCAGGAAAAGCACAGGATGCACTCCCAGAAACCGTCGAGCTTCGCGCGCTCCTCCGGGCTTTGCGGACGCTCGCGCTCGGGCGCGGGGGTCGTGGTCTTGAGCCAGGGCTCGATCGCCTCGTACTGGGCATAGGCCTGGGTCAGGTCCGGCACCAGGTCCTTGACCACCGCCATGTGGGGCAGGGGATAGACTTTCACGTCGCCCGCGATCTCGTCGATGAACTTGGTACAGGCGAGGGTATTGGTGCCGTCGATGTTCATGGCGCAGGACCCGCAGACCCCCTCGCGGCAGGAACGCCGGAAGGTGAGCGTCGAATCGACCTCGTTCTTGATCTTGATGAGCGCGTCCAGGACCATGGGCCCGCAGGCGTCCCGGTCGATCTCGTAGGTGTCGACGCGCGGGTTCTCCTCATCGTCCGGGCTCCAGCGGTAGATGCGGAACTTGCGGAGGTTCTTGGCCCCCTGGGGCGCGGGGTGGTCCTTGCCCTTACGGACCTTGGAGTTCTTCGGCAGGGTGAATTCGACCATGGGTCATCCCCGTCTCTCGTGTGCGCGTCGCAGTTCTTGAATGGTTGGCTTATGCCGCATAGCGAAGAATCTCTACCTCCACGCCGTTCTTGACCGCCTCCTCGGCTCGCGCCATGACCTTGTCCGCCACCGAATCGGAAAGGTAATACTCGCCACAGTTCTCGCAGACGTC
>JAZGBC010000230.1:0-3819 GCA_036444495.1 Kiloniellales bacterium | reverse complement strand
TATCCGGCCTTCGGTGGCGGCTCGTGAGCTTGGTATAAGCCGGCCGCGATCCGGCGCGGGCTCTCTCTCCGCCCGCGTGCAGCCGCTCGGCGTGCCGGGCTTAGTTAGGCTTCCGGCTCGGTGGCGTGCTGCTCCATGGTGCGCCAGCCCTCGCCGGCGGCGACCAGGCAGCTCATGCCCTGCGGCGTGGTGACGATGATGGTCCAGGTGCCGCCCTTGCCGTCGGTCAGGACCTCGACCAGGCCGCCCGTATTCGTCACGCCGGCCGCGACGGGGCTTTCCTTGTACTTCTTGGCCAGCAACTCCAGGACCCGGTCCCGTTCGTTGCACTGCTGCGACTGCGCCGAGGCTGTGGACGCCACCAGGGCGAAGCCGATACCAAGTGCCAGTATTTTCCACATAACAAGCCTCATTGGTCGATTACCTATCGGCCAAGCCTTATTGGCCGGTCCTGGAATTGTCACAGGCCAGCGTGAACATAGATTTAATTTTGAATGAACCCGGTTTTTACCGTTTGTACGCGCTTTGTTCGCCCGAATAGTCTTTACTTTTCAATAACTTAGGCGTCAAGAGGGTAATCCTGCCGCGAGGCGGGCCTAAGCGATTGAAATAACGGCAAACTTTTTGATTTTTATCCATAGTAGCGGAATAGCGATGATTTCGCCCTATTCTTCGGAAATAATTGCTCTATTCAGCGCTTGCGCGCGAGCAGCAGTCCGTCGCCGATGGGGACCAGGGAGATGCTCACCCGCCCGTCCCCTAGGGCCTTCAGGTTCAGGGCCCGGATGGCGCGGGTGTCCGCGTCCTGGCGTCCCGGATCGGCGACCGATCCGCCCCACAGCACGTTGTCCACGGTGATGAGCCCGCCGGGGCGCAGCAGGCTAAGGCCGCGCTCGTAGTAGGCGTCGTAGCCCTGCTTGTCCGCGTCGATGAACATGAAGTCCAGGGTTCCGGCCAGGCCCTCGGCGAGCAGCCCGTCCAGGGTCTCGGCCGCCGGCCCGAGGCGCAGGTCGATCTTGTCCGCCACCCCGGCCTCGGCCCAGTAGCGCCGGGCGACGTCGGTGAATTCCTCGCTGATGTCGCAGGCGATAAGCTTGCCGCCGGCGGGCAGGGCGAGGGCGACGCAAAGCGCGCTGTAGCCGGTGAAGGTGCCCACCTCCAGGGTCCGCCGGGCGCCGATCAGCTCGACCAGGAGCGCCATGAACTGGCCCTGCTCGGGGCTGATCTGCATGTTGGCCATGGGCATGGCGGCGGTCTCCTCGCGCAGGCGGGCGAGGAGCGGCGGCTCGCGTAGGGAATTGGCCAGCAGGTAGTCGTAGAGCCGGTCGTCCAGCTCCAGGGTCCGTGAGGCCATATCCTAGGCCCTCAGGCCAGGCCCTTGGTGAACAGGCGGCCGTATTGGGGCAGGGAGTCCTCGATCCCGGCCAGGCGCAGGCAGTGCCAGGCCAGGGCGTGGTTGCTCGAGGTGACCGGCTTGCCCAGCTCGGCCTCCAGCTCGGCCGCGATCTCGACCACGCGAAGCGCGGTACAGGCCACGAAGACGGCGTCTACCTGCTCGGAGCGGCCGAGCTCGAGCGCCGCCTGCTTGATCGAGGCGGGGCTGATCCGGCCCACCTTGCCGTCGTCCGGCTCGTTGAAGGAACCCATGACCGGGACGGAGGTGCCCTGCGCCTCGATGTGGCGGCGCATGGTCTGGTTGATCTCGTCCAGGTAGGGGGTGAGCAGGGCCACGCGCCCGGCCCCCAGGCTGGAGAAGGCGGCGAGCGCGGCCTTCATGGGCGAGGTGCAGGCGACCCCGGGACGCGCCTCGTGGATCAGCTCGGCGACCTTGTCGTCGCCGATCATCATGGCGCCGGAGGTGCAGCCGTAGGCCACCACGTCGAGCGGCAGGCCGGGCAGGATGAGGCCCGCGGCCTCGGTCATGCCGGCCTCCATGGCCTTGAGGGTCTCGGGCGTGATCCTGGTGTCGTTGTAGATCCGGCTCTCGTAGAAGGCGACCCCGGCCAGGTCGAAGATCTGGCGGAACTCGTACTCGATCGTCTGGTCGCTCGCCAGCACGATCAAGCCGATGGCCGCGCGGGCGGAAACGCCCTCGTCCATCTCGAAGGTCATGTGCTGCCTGTTCACGGCCGGCCCGCCGCTGTCCTGGTCCTTGCTCAGGGTTTCGGCCATCTCTTGTCCCCTTTCGGTTTCGCGCTCCCTGGTATTAGCCCCGCGGTATTAGCCCCGCGCCAGGGTCATGCCGGCCAGGTCGATCTCCGGGCTGCGGCCGGCGATGAGGTCGGCGGTGATGCGCGCCGTGCCGCAGGCCATGGTCCAGCCCATGTGCCCGTGTCCGGTATTGAAATACAGGTTCGGGTGCCGGCCAAGCCCCAATATGGGCGTGCCCTCCGGCGTCATGGGCCTGAGGCAGGCCCGGTAGGCCGGGCGCTCCCAATCGGCGCCCCGGGGGAAGAGGTCCTTGATGGCGGCCAGCATATGGCTGAAATCGCTCGGCCGGCAGCTCAGGTCATAGCCGGCGAATTCGGCGGTCGCCGTGACGCGCAGGCGATCGCCCAGGCGCACGTAGGCCACCAGGTTCTCCTCGTCCACGCCGCCGATCCTGGGGGCCAGGTTGCTCCCGTCCACCGGCAGGGTGACCGAATAGCCCTTGATGGGATAGATCGGCAGCCTGACCCCGAGGCGCCGGGCCAGGAGGGGGCTGTCGCAGCCCAGGGCCAGCACATAGGCCTCGGCGCGGAACTCGCCCTTGTCGGTCGCCACCTTCTCGATCCGGCCGCCCTCGGCCGCGATGCCCCGGATCGTCGTGCCGTAGTGGAAGCGGGCGCCTAGTTTTGCGCAGATCTCCGCCAGGCCGAGCGAAAACATGCGCGAATCGCCGCTTTCGTCGCCCGGGCAGTAGACCGCGCCGGCGAGCTTGTGTTTGACCGGCTCGAGGGCCGGGTCGATCTCGGCCGCCCGGGCGGCATCGATGATCTCCAGCTTCTGGCCGCCCTCGGACAGCAGCTCGGTCTTGAGCGCCGCCAGCTCGAAGCCGGCCGCGTCGCGGTAGAGGTAGAGCAGGCCGCCGTCCAGCCCGTCGTACTCGATGCCGGTCTCGGCCACCATCTCGTGCAGCGCCTTCTGGGCGTAGAGGCAGAGGCGGTTCTTGCGCAGGGTGTTGATGCGCGCCCGCCCGGCGGTGCACTGGCGCAGGAACTTGAGCGACCAGGCCCAGAGCCGTGGGTCCGGCCGCAGCTTGAAGCGCAGCGCCTGGCCCGGGGTATAGAGCGACTTGAGCAGGATCCCGGGCGCGGCCGGCGAGGCCCAGGCATAGGAATGCCCCGGCGCGATCAGCCCGGCGTTGCCCGCGCTGGTTTCCTCCGCGGCGGTCGGGTTCTTCTCGATGACCTCGACCTCGTGGCCGTCCTCGAGCAGGCGATAGGCCGTCGTCACCCCGATGACGCCGGCGCCCAGGATCAGAACCTTCATACCCAACGCCTCTCCCCGCGCTTAGCGGGCCGCGATGATGCCGACCTCGACGGTGAATTTGGTGAAGGCCAGCTTGGCTTCGACGCAGGCCCGCCCCGGCGCGCAGCCCTCCGGCACCCAGGCGTCCCACGGCTCGTTGATGGCGTCGAAGTCGCGCATGTCGGCCAGCCAGATGGTGGTGGACAGGATTTTGGTCTTGTCGCTGCCCGCGTCGGCCAGGAGGCCGTCGATGCGCTCCAGGATGTTCTTCATCTGCGCACCCGCCGGCTCGCCGGCCGCGTCCACGGCCACTTGGCCGGCCAGATAGACCGTGTCGCCGTGGATCACGATCTGGCTCATGCGCGCGCC
>JAZGBC010000229.1:0-5067 GCA_036444495.1 Kiloniellales bacterium | reverse complement strand
GCCGGACTGACGATGGACCGCGAAGCTGCGCGGGACCATGATGCACGCCCTGCGGGGGCTATCCGCGCGTCAGCGTCAGGCCACCGAGAAATGTGGCGGCGAAACCCTTTTGCGCCTTTTCCTCGTGCGGCCTTAAGTGCGCGTGCCAGTGGCGCTCCCAGAACCTGAAGCACCAGACGATGAAAAACGTGACGCAAAGATAGAACAGGCCCGCGGCAATGAATGATTCGAACGGCACGAAATAACGCGAGTTGACCCAGCGCCCGGCGCCCAGCAGGTCCTCGATGGTGACGATGCTGGCGATGACGCTGCCGTGCAGCATGAAGATCACCTCGTTGCCGTAAGCGGGCAGCGCGCGGCGGAACGAGCTGGGCAGGATGATCCGGCGGTACAGGAGCCCGCGCGACATGCCGCAGGCGCGCGCCGCCTCGGTCTCGCCGAACGCGGTCTGCTCGATGGCTCCGCGGATGATCTCGGCGGTATAGCCCGCCGTGTTGAGCGAAAAAGCCAGCAGGGCGCAGAGATAGGCCGACTGGAAGAACCACCAGATGCCGATGCTCTCGAAGAACAGCCGGAATTGCCCCGACCCGTGATAGATCAGGAACAGCTGTATCAGCAGCGGCGTGCCGCGGAAGAAATAGATATAGGCCTTGGGAAGGGCGGCGATCAGGCGATTCTTCGAGATCGCCGTGAGCGCGAGTGGAATCGCCAGAACCAGGCCGCAGGCGAGCGAAAGCGCGACCAACTGGATCGTCATCCACAGCCCCTCGAAATAGAGCGGAAGGTGGTCGATGATGGGCGCGAAATCCATCGCTCAGGCCTCTCGCACGCCGACCCTGGCGCGCTTGTTGAGCCAGCGCAGGCCGATGTCGGAGACGCCGGTGATGACCAGGAACAGCAGCGCCACCACGAAGTAGAAGGTAAACGGCTGGCGCATCGTCAGGCCGGCCTGACCGGCGTTGAACACCATGTCCTGGAGCCCGATCACCGAGACCAGCGCGGTGGCCTTGACGAGCACCAGCCAGTTGTTGCCGAAGCCGGGCAGCGCGTGGCGCACCATCTGCGGCAAGGTGATGCGGAAGAAAACTTGCTTTGCGGTCATGCCGTAGGCGAAGCCGGCCTCGATCTCGCCGCGTGGCACCGCCAAGATGCCGCCGCGGAATGTCTCGGTCATGTAGGCGCCGAAGATGAAGCCGATGGTAATAATACCGGTGGTCATGGGGTCGACGTCGATGTAGCCCCAGCCGAGCCTGTCGCCGACGTTGTTCACCAGAATCTGCCCGCCGAAGAAGATGAGCAGCATCAGCACCAGGTCGGGCACGCCGCGGACGAGCGTCGTGTAGACCCCGGCGATGGTCCGGGCGATCACCGAATTGGACAGCTTCGCCGCGGCGCCGATCATGCCGAGAACGACCGAAAGCGCGAGCGAGCCGAGTGCCACCGTCACGGTGAGCACCATGCCCTTCAGTCCGTCACCCGTCATCCCTTCGGAGAGTCCCAGGATGAAAGGGAAATAGCCGTGTAGGTCGAGCATGTCCCCGAACGCCCCGAGGTCCGGTCTTGTTTCCTAACCCGGGTGCCGATCCTGTTTCCTGAAAGGAAGCCACCGCCCGGCATCAGCCGGACAGTGGCTCCCAATAGCCATTACGCCATCAACTGACCGGTTCGCCGTAGACGTTGAACTTGAAGTATTTGTCGTTGATCGCCTTGTAGGTGCCGTTCTTTAGGATCGTGTCGAGCGCCTTGTTGAATTTCTCGACAAGGTCGGTGTCCTTCTTGCGGATGGCGATGCCCGCGCCGATGCCGAAGTACTTCGGTTCGGTATAGTCCGGACCGACGAACTCGAAGTCCTTTCCTTGGTCGGTCTTCAGGAATCCGTCGTCCATCGCGACCGAGTCGGCGAGCAGCAGGTCGACGCGGCCCGCCACGGCGTCGAGGTAGGCCTCATCCTGGGTGGCGTAGCGCTTGATCTCGACCGTGCCTTCGAACTCCCCGGTGATGAAGTTGTCGTGGGTCGTCGCGCGTTGCACGCCGACGATCTTGCCCTTCATGCTTTCCTTGGTGATCTCGATTCCCGAGCCCTTCTTGCGCACGAACTTGGCCGGCGTGTTGTAGTATTTGTCGGTGAACGCGACCTTCTTCTTGCGCTCCTCGGTGATCGACATCGAGGCGATGATGGCGTCGTACTTGCGGGCGAGCAACGCCGGGATGATACCGTCCCAGTCCTGCTGTACCTTCGTGCATTCGGCGCCAATCTCCTTGCACAGGGCATCGGTAATATCGATGTCGAAGCCTTTGAGCGTGCCGTCGGGCTCGACCCAGCTGAACGGCGGATAGGCGCCCTCGACGCCGATGCGAATTTTCTTCCATTCTCCCGCGTTTGCGGTGCTTGCCACGACGGCCAGGGCCGCGATGGCAAGGACAAAGGTTACGAGTTTTCTCACGGTATGCCTCCTCTTGCGGTTTGGATTCCAATGAACGTTTTGGATGGCGCCTCCGTCATGTCAGCGTGCCTGACAAGAATTGACGGAAGCGCTCCGATTTGGGGCTGTCGAAGACTTCCTTCGGCTTGCCGAACTCCTCGGCCTGCCCCGCGTGCAGGAACATCACCTGGTCGGACACTTCGCGCGCGAAGCCGATCTCGTGCGTCACCACCAGCATGGTGCGGCCCTCTTCGGCGAGGCCGCGAATCACCTTGAGCACCTCGCCGACGAGCTCGGGATCGAGCGCCGAGGTCGGCTCGTCGAACAGCATGACCTCGGGTTCCATGGCCAGCGCCCGGGCGATCGCGGCGCGCTGCTGCTGGCCGCCCGAGCAGTGCGCCGGGTAGTAGTCCTTCCAGTCGTACATGCCGACCCGTTCGAGCACGCGCTCGGCGCGCTCGATCGCCTCCTTCTTGGGGATTTTCAGCACGTGGATCGGCGCCTCGATGATGTTCTGCAGCACCGTCATGTGGGACCAGAGATTGAACTGCTGGAACACCATGCCGAGGCGCGAGCGGATGCGGTCGACCTGATCGTTATCCTCCGGGACCGTCCGGCCCGCCCTGTTCTTGGTCATGCGGATCAGCTCGCCGCGCACGCTGACCCGGCCCGAATCGGGGATCTCCAGCAGGTTGATACAACGCAAAAGAGTGCTCTTGCCCGAGCCGCTGCTCCCTAGAATCGAGATGACGTCGTGCTCGTGGGCGGTCAGCGAGACCCCCTTCAGGACCTCGAGCGATCCGAAGCTTTTGTGGATGTCCTCGCAGACCAGCGCCGGCTGCGCGGCCGATGCGGCGATGGCGGCCTCCGCCATACCTCCCGATTCTCCCTGTGACCTATTTCTTAAATACTTTCCAAGGTCTTGGCTCTGAACGTTAGTGGCCTTTGCCCTTGGTTGAAAGCAAAAAACGGCCCCGGGGGCGGGGGTTTGGGCGCTTGTGAAAATCGGGGGATTTCAGCCCTATTCGGCGGGGGCGAGGGCCGCCTTGGCATCGTCGAGGGCGGTGCGCTCGGGGGCGTCTTCGGGCAGTTGCTCGATCAGCCCGGCGGCGCGGGCGAGCGCCTCCTGGGCGCGCTCCGCCTCGCCCAGGACGCCGTAGGACCGGGCCAGGCGCAGCCAGCCCTCGAAATCCCCGGGCTCGGCCTCCAGGCGGGCGGCCAGCCGCTCCACCATGGAGCGGATGAAGGCCTCCTGCTCCTGCGGGCTCATCTGCTGAACCGCCTCCGGGGCGCCGGCGGAGGGTTCGCCGCTGCCCGCCGGCAGCTCGGGCGTAGGCGTGCCCAGGCTGGCGGCGGCCCGTTCGATCTGCTGCGCGACGACAGGACGCCAGGGCGCATCGGGCGGCGACTGGGCGAGCAGCTGCATCCAGATGCCGATGGCGTCCTCCAGGCGCTCGTCCTGGGCCAGCGCCAGCCCGCCGTAATAGCGCGCGCGAGGGCTCGAGGGGTCCTTCTCCAGGGCGGCGGCGAAGGCCTGGCGCGCGCCGGGGCCGACCGTGCCGCCGGCGGCCGCCACCAGGGCCTCGCCCAGCGCGCTCTGGGTCTCGGCGTCGTCGAAGCCCTGGGAGATCGCCTGGCGGTAGGCCTGCGCGGCCTCGGCATAGCTGCCGAGCTCCGTGTAGGTGCGGCCCAGGAGCAGCCAGCCGTCCCGGTCCTCGGGCTGGGCGGCCAGGCGCTCTGCCAGCCGCTCGGCCAGTTCGTTCATGGCCCCCGGCGTGGCGGTCCCTTGGGGCATGGCCCCTCGCTCGGTCAGCGGCACGCTGGGCACGCCCGGCGCGCCGAGAAACAGGTAAAGCCCAAAGGCCGCGGCCGGCAGGAACAGGATGATGCCCAGCGTGGCCGCCCGGCTTGGCCCGGGCGGCGCGGTGGAGGCCGGCGCCTCGTTGCCGCCCTCTTCGGCCCGGCTGGCCGCACTCAGCAGCCGGCGCTCGACCTCGCCGCGCGCGGCGGCCGCCTGCTCGGCGCCGAGGATGCCGCGCTCGGTATCGCGCTCCACCTCGGCCAACTGGTCCCGGTAGACGTTCAGGTCGTAGGCCGCGCGCGGTGTCCCGGCCCCCGCCCGGCGCCGGAGCGGGAGCAAAAGCAGCACGACCGCCAGTGCGGTCAGTCCACCCGCGATCAGCCAGAAGATCATGAGTCGCCGGAGCCCTGCTCGCCGCCCTCGTCCAGCAGGGCCTCCAGGCGCCGGCGTTCCTCGGCGCTCAAGGGCACAGGCGCGCTCGCCTCGGCGCCATGCCGCCTGAAGTAGAGCCAGACGCCCCCGATCGCCAGCAGCAGCATCAGCGCCGGGCCGAACCAGAGCAGGTAGGTGCTGGGTTTCATCGGCGGATCGAACAGCACGAAATCGCCGTAACGCGCAACGAGATAGGCCTTAACTTCCGCGTCGCTGTCGCCCGCCGTCAGACGCTCGCGCACGAGGATGCGCAGATCGCGCGCCAGAGGCGCGTTGGAGGTATCGATGGGCTCGTTCTGACAGACCAGGCAGCGGATTTCCTGCGACAGCGCCCGGGCGCGCGCTTCCAGCACCGGATCCTCGAGCATCTCGTCCGGCTCCACGGCCCAGACGGGCGCGGCCAGGAGGAAG
>JAZGBC010000228.1:0-2461 GCA_036444495.1 Kiloniellales bacterium | reverse complement strand
ATCGTTACGGATTCCGGTGGGTTGCGCGAACTCCTGATCGACCGGGCCGCGGACCGGGGGCTGGCCTTCGCAAAGCTAGCGGACCGCAGTTTGGCGGCTCTGCGCACCACGCTTCCCGCCACCCTGGAGCCCTCCAACCCCTTGGACGCCGCCGGCGCGCTCGACACCCGCTTCGCCCAGGTCTTCCGGGACAGCCTGCGCATCATGTCTGAGGACCCGGGAGTCGGTCTTCTGGGCTTCGAGTTCGATGGCCGCGACGACTATTTCTACGACCCCGGACTGGCCGAGATTGCCGCCGAGCTACCCGAGCTCTCGGGCAAGCCCTGTTTTCTCTATTCGAGCTTTGCGAACGCGAACAACCGTGTGTTGGCGGAGGGGTTCGCCGATGCCGACCTGCCCTTGATCAACGGTCTCGACAACATGCTGGCGGCCGTCCAAGGCGCCGTAACCTATCGCGACCTGCAGGCCCTTGCGGCAAAGCCAGACCCAACGCCCGGTCCCCCGCCGCACGACGACGTCGAGGCCTGGCGTCGACGCCTTGGCGAAGGTTCCGAGCTGCAGGAAGCGGACGGACTATCGCTTCTCCAGGCTTTCGGAATTCCAACGGTGCCTTATCGCGTAGTCGAAACTTGCGACGCCGCACAGAGAGCCGCCGACGAGTTTGGATGGCCGGTCGCCCTGAAGACTGCAGCGCTGGGCATCGATCACAAGACGGAGGCGGACGGGATCCGGCTGAATATTGCGGAACCCGACCGCTTGGCGCGCGCCTACGACGATCTATCGCAGCGCCTGGGGCCTCGGGTCTTGGTGCAAGCCATGGCGCCACGCGGAACGGAGCTTGTCTTCGGATACCTCCGCGACTCGGATTTCGGACCGGTCGTCATGGTCGGAGCGGGCGGGACCCTGATCGAGCTGTTGAGCGATCGTGTCTACGCTCTTGCACCCTTCGGACCTCACCGGGCCCGCAGCCTGATCGATCGGTTGCAGTTGCGGGGCCTGCTGGATGGCCAGCGCGGCGCGCCGCCGGCCGATATCGACGCCCTTAGTCTCGCCCTGGCGCGCTTTTCCGTTCTGTGCGGCGCCTTGGCGCCGGTGATGCGCGAGATGGATGTCAACCCGGTGATCGCCACGCCGGAGGGCTGCTTTGCCGTCGATGCGCTGGTCCTGTAACAGTTCCGCTTCGCTGGGTCTCGGCACCGCCGGCGCAACCGGTCACATAGGTAACAGTTTAGACCGGATACATGGGTAACAGTCTTTTTGGTTGATTTGCTTTCTTCCGGTCTGAGCGAGGCGGCACAAATCGTATCAGTCGGTTGGTCCTTGGGTCGATGATGCCGAGATCGATCTCGGCATAGCGAACGAGCCAATCGCCATCGCGTGTCTCTGCGATGCCGACGGGCTCTCCGGCCAGGGTCTCGCTGATGAAGACGGAGCGCCCGCCCCACTTGATCTCGCCGCTGGCGCGCACGCGTCTGAGGGCGTGCTGCGCGTCGTACCAGGGCTGGGCGAGCTTCTGCGGGTAACGGCGGGGCGAGGGCCGCCAGAGGCTGGCCGGCGGCCTCTGGCCGAGCGCCTCGTGCGGGCGCAGGTGGTTGTAGTCCTGGCAGAAGGCGTCGAAGCGGGCCTGCTGTTCGCGTGCATTCGCCGCCGGTGGCCGGGAGGTCTCCTCTTTCAGGGTCCGGTGGAAGCGTTCATGACGGCCATTCTGCTGCGGCTTGCCGGGCGCGATGCGCTCGAGCGCGATCCCCGCCTTGAGCCAGCCCAGCGACAGTCGCGTCAGTCCGCCCGGTCCCGCGGCGGCGAAAGGTGGGCCGTTGTCGGAGCGCATCGCCTTGGGCAGGCCATAGCGCCCAAAGGCCCTCCGCACGACCGCCTCGACCGGCTCATGCTGCGGCGCGACGATCCGGCAGACCAAGGCGTAGCGGCTGTAGGCATCGGTGATGGTCAACGGGTCGCAGCGCTGGCCGTCGGCGGTGCGGAACCAGCCCTTGAAGTCGATGCACCAGAGATCGTTGGGTGCGGTGATCGGAGCAAAAGCCGCCGGCGCCGGCCCCGGCACAAAGGCCCGGCGACGGCGGCGGTCGCTCAGGCCATGGCTACGCAAGAGATCGCCGATCGTGCTTGGCGCCGGCCAGCTCACCCCCGGATGCTGCGACTGGAGAATGACCCGCAGCTTGCGCGGACCCCAATGGGGCCGGTCGCGGCGCAGCGCCAGGATCGCCGCGGCAATCTCCGGCACCATCCGGCGGCCGTGGCGATGCGGCGCGCGAGAGCGGTCCTCCAGGCCCGCCGGACCCTCACGGCCATAGCGGCGCAGCCACTTGTAGCCCGTCTTGCGACTGATGGCGAAGGCCGCGCACAGCTCGCTCATCGGCGCCTCATCCCTCAAACAGCAGGATACGAAGTCAATGCGTTGATCCATGGTGCAGGTCTCTTTCCAGGGCATCGGCCACCTCCTGGC
>JAZGBC010000227.1:0-12408 GCA_036444495.1 Kiloniellales bacterium | reverse complement strand
CCCTTCCTCTACACCGGCAGCTATCCGGAGAACATCGCGCCCATGGCCCGGGTCGTGGCGATCGGAGACCAGGCCTGGTCGCTCGATCTCCTGCGTAGGAAGGGCCGGGTCGAGACCGGTGATCTGGTGCTCACCTGGGAAGCGGGCCAGAACTCCGCGCTGGACAGCCGAGATATTTCGGAAGGCCGTGACGTGGGCAACGTCATCGTCCAACGCCGGGAAGCAAGCGGCCTGGTTGACATCCCTTACGACGTCACCTTCGCCTTCGTCTTCCACGCCTTCCGGCCGGACGGCGTGTGGCATATCGAATGATCGGCTAAAAAACGGAATTACGGGGTATCGCCGCACCGGTAGGCGCGCAGGAAGGCCTCGACCGCGGAGCCGACCACGGCTTCGAGGTCGCGGGCGCTTGGCCGCTCGCCCACGCCGAGCGTCAGGCGCATATGCACCGGACCCTTGACCATGGCGAGAAATTGGGCGGCGGCGGCGGCGGAATCGGGCACGCGCAGGTTCCCCTCCCCGTCCTGCTCGCGCAGATAGCCGGCCAGGGTATCGGTGCAGCGTTGCGGCCCGAGCCGGTAGAACACCTCGCCGAGTTCGGGGAACCGCACCGCCTCGGCGGCCACGACCCGGTAGATGGCCAGCGCCTGGGGCGAGGTGATTAGGGTCAAAAAGTTGCGCCCGTAGTCCATGAGGACCTGGCGCAGCGGCCCGCTCGTGAGCTCGGTCGGCGCCCGGACCCCGACGACGCCGATACAGACGTTGCCCATGACGGCGCCGAAGAGCGCGTCCTTGCCAGGGAAATAGCTATAGACCGTGCGCTTGGACACCCCGGCCCGGGCGGCGATGGAGTCCATGCTGACCGCGCCGTATCCGGCCTCCAGGAACAACTCGGTCGCCGCCTGGACGATGGCCTGGCGCTTGGGCGAGTCACCCAGCGGCTCGGCCGTCAAGGGCTCCACGACTCTCGGGGCTTGAACGAGCACCTCAGGCATTCTTGCCTCCACCAGCGCACCCTCCAGGGGCGGCCGGCAACGATTCACCCTAGCGCCTCGGCCAGGACTGTCCAAGGGCGCATTATACCACAGAAAAAGCGGTTTTCCGGCCTCCAAATCACCTCGATTCCGCCCTTTGCGGGACCTTTCGGCCGGTTCATGGGACCCGGGCCGCGGCCGCCGGGGAGACGGCCCCATTTCCCGGGCCCCAAGGAGCAAATGTTTATTGCTGTGACCCGGGGCGGGCGCTAGGTTTGCGGCCTTTCGGGCCGGGCCAGGGAAAGCAGCATGATCAAGGCGGTAACCTTCGACATTTGGGATACTATCGTCCACGACGATTCGGACGAGCCCAAGCGCACCGCCCGCGGCCTGCGCTCCAAGCGGGAAGAGCGCCGCCATCTGCTCTGGGAGGCGCTCAATGCCGAGGAGCCTATCGGCCGGGACGAGGTCTTCCTGGCCTACGACGTGATGGAGGCCGCCTTCAACCACGTCTGGCACGATCAGCACGTCACCTGGCTGATCGACGAACGCCTGCGGGTGGCGCTGGCGGGTCTGGGACGCGATCTCTCCGAAGACGCCCTCGCCCATGTGGTCCAGGGGCACGCGGAGATGGAGGTGGATATTCCGCCCGATCTCATCGAGGGCATGGACAAGGCGATTCAGGAGCTGTCGACGCGCTACAAGCTGGGCATCGTCTCCGACGCCATCGTGACCCCCGGAACCGGCCTGCGCCAGCTCCTGGACCGCTATGGTTTGCGCCAGTATTTCAGCGGCTTCGCCTTCTCCGACGAGGCGGGTCACTCCAAGCCGCACCGCGATGTCTTCGATTCGGTGGCCCGGCAGATGGGCGTGGCGGTCGAGGAAATGGTCCACGTGGGCGACCG
Source organism: Kiloniellales bacterium (assembly GCA_036444495.1). Taxonomy (GTDB): domain Bacteria; phylum Pseudomonadota; class Alphaproteobacteria; order Kiloniellales; family J153; genus JAZGBC01. Next base: position 10,529 of record JAZGBC010000227.1, on the reverse strand, counting down.
CGACCACAATGACGTCAAGGGGCCGCAGGCCATCGGCATGAAGGCGGTGCTCTTGACCGCCAGCCGCGATAGGGACAAGGACATAACGACGGCGGACGCCATCTGCGCCCGGGCCACGGACCTGCCGGGGATCATCGACGGCCTGGCGGCGGCCGAGGCCGCCTGAGACGAGTTTCGGGAAACCCACACCATGGCCAATGAAGTCCGATTCCTGGTCGTCGACGGCTATTCGCGCGAGGGGCGCGAGGACCTCTCGGCCGGCGGCGCAACCACGGCCGGCGAGCTTTACGCCCGGATGCTCAAGGGCTGCCTGCCGGATGCGGTGGTGGAAATCGTCTGTCCGGCGGACCCGGGCGCCGGGCTGCCCCAGGGCACGGCCATCGCGCAGTACGACGGCATCGCCTGGACCGGGTCCAGCCTGACCGTCTATGCCGACGACCCCAAGGTCACCCCCCAGATCGACTTCGCCAAGGCCGCCTTCAAAGCCAAGATCCCCAGCTTCGGCAGCTGCTGGGCGGCGCAGATCGCCGCAGTGGCGGCCGGCGGACTCTGCGCGGCCAACCCCAAGGGCCGCGAGATGGGCTTCGCGCGCAAGATCAGGCTGACCCCGGAAGGACGCGGTCACCCGCTTTACAGCGGCAAGAAAAGCGTCTTCGACGCCTTCATCAGCCACGACGACGAGGTTACCCACCTGCCGCCGGGCGGGTTGCTCCTGGCGTCCAACGATCACACCCAGGTGCAGTCCCTGGCGGTCACCCACGAGGGCGGGGTCTTCTGGGGGCTGCAGTATCACCCCGAGTACGACCTGCACGAGCTGGCGCGCCTCTGCTACTGCCGCAAGCAGAAACTGGTAGACAGGGACTTCTTCCGCGATCTCGACGCCGCACAGGATTTCGTCGACGAGCTCGAGGCGCTGCATCAGGACCCGGGCCGCAAGGACATCGCCTGGCGGCTCGGCATCGACGAGGACGTGATGAGCGAGGACATTCGCCGCGCCGAGGTGCGTAACTGGATCGACTTCCTGGTGCTGCCCAACCTGCGGCGCTGACCGCCATGGCGAGAAAACCCTCCGCGCGGGCCTGGCAACGCATGCTGAGCGGCCGGCGGCTCGACCTCTTGGACCCCTCGCCGCTGGACGTGGAAATCGAGGATATCGCCCACGGACTTTCGCGCGTGGCCCGCTGGAACGGCCAGACCTCCGGTGACTGGTCTTTCAGCGTGGCTCAGCATTGCTTGCTTGTGGAGCGGCTGGTGGGTCGATTCCGGCCCGACACGCCGCGGCGCTGGCGCCTCACCGCCCTGCTGCACGACGCGTCCGAGTACGTCATCGGCGACCTGATTACGCCCTTCAAGGCAGTGGTGGGGATGGATTACCAGGCCCTGGAGAAGCGCTTGCTGCGCGCCATCCACCTGCGTTTCGGGCTGCCCGCCGAGCCGCCGGAGACCGTCAAGCGGTTGATCAAGCGCGCCGACCGGGCGGCCGCCTATCTGGAGGCCACCCAATTGGCCGGCTTCGCCGAGGCCGAGGCGGGGCGCTTGTTCGACCGGCCGCGGGGCCTGGAGCCCCCGCGCCTCAAGGCCCTGCCGCCCGCCGAGGCCAAGGCGCGCTACCTCAAGCGCTTCAACGCGCTGGTTTGAAACCGGGACCGCCCTGGATTGCCACTTGCATTCCCCGATGATTTAAGGAAAAGACTCGGGCGTTATGCAGGAACACAGGATTCTTACCCAAGAGCAGGTCGAGGCCTTCCAGCGCGACGGCTTCATTTTCTTGCCCGGGTTCGCGGGCGAAGCCGAAATGCTCGACATCACCGCCTGGACGGAAGAGGTGACCGCCTGGCCCGAGGAGCCGGGCCGGCACATGGTCTACCGCGAGGACAGCCTGACCGAGCCGGACAAGCGCATCCTCCAGCGCATCGAGGACCTGACCCCCTATCACGCGGGCTTCCGCAAGCTGTTCCTGGAGAGCCGGATGCGCGATGCCGTCTCGGACCTGCTGAGCGAGGAGGCGGTCCTGTTCAAGGACAAGATCAACTTCAAACTGCCCGGCGGCGACGGCTTCAAGGTGCACCAGGACGCGCAGGCGGGCTGGAACGACTATGCCGGCTATTACATCACCGGCCTGATCAGTATCGACGCGGCCACGGCGGAAAACGGCTGCCTGGAACTCGCCGCCCGGTTTCACGACAAGGGCCTGGTGGGAAACGAATGGACCCCGCTTAGCGAGCAGGAGATCGCGGATATGGAGTTCGTCTCCTACCCGACACGCCCCGGGGACGCCATGTTCTTCGATTCCTACGCGCCGCACCGCTCGGACCCGAATTTTACCGCCGGGCCGCGCCGGGTGCTCTACGTCACCTACAACCGCACTTCCGAGGGAGATCACCGGCTGCGCTACTTCGCCGACAAGCGCGAGAGCTTCCCGCCCGACATCGAGCGCGAGGCCGGCAAGACCTACGTATTCAGGGTCTGATATCCGCGGTCCTTGCCAGTTATTGCCGCAGGCGCAACGCGCCTTTCAGGAACCGCATCATGGCCGATATCCTCAACGCAGTTGCGGCCCTCTCGCTGCTCATATGGTTCTATCTGGTGGTGTTTCGCGGTGGTTTCTGGCGCGCCGAGGCGCGGCTCGGCGACGACGCACCGGCACCCGCCCGCTGGCCGGAAATCGTGGCCCTCGTGCCCGCGCGCGACGAAGCCGAGGTGATCGGCCGATCGATCGCCTCGCTGCTCGCGCAGGATTATCCGGGCCGCTTTCACGTGGTACTCGCCGACGATCACAGCGGCGATGGCACTGCCGAGTTGGCGCGCCAAGCAGCCCGAGAGGCGCGCGCCTTTGGCCGCGAGGAGAGTCTGACGATCGTCGCCGTGCGCGATCTGCCCCCTGGCTGGTCGGGTAAGCTCTGGGCGCTCCACGAAGGCCTGAGCAAGGCCGACGAGGCCGCGCCCGAGGCCGATTACGTCTGGCTGAGCGACGCCGATATCGAGCACGAGCCGGGAAACCTGCGCCGGTTGGTGGCCAAGGCGGAGCACGAGCGCCGCGACCTGGTCTCCCTCATGGTGGCCCTGTCCTGCCACGGCTGGTGGGAGCGCCTGCTCATCCCGCCCTTCATCTTCTTCTTTCAGATGCTCTATCCCTTCCCCTGGGTAAACGATCCCCGGCGGCGCACGGCGGCGGCGGCCGGCGGTTGTATCCTGCTGCGCCGCGCCGCGCTCGTGGAGGCCGGGGGTTTCGCCGCGATCCGGGGCGAGCTGATCGACGACTGCGCGCTGGCACGCCGCATCAAGGACCTGTCACGCGCGCGGGGGACGGGCGGCATCTGGCTCGGTCTCGCAACCACGGCACGCAGCATCCGCCCCTACCGGGGCCTGAGGGACATCTGGACCATGGTGGCGCGCAGCGCCTACACGCAACTGCATCACTCCCCGGTTTTGCTCGTGGGCACGGTTGCGGGCATGGCGCTCACCTTCCTGGCGCCGCCGCTGATTGGGCTGAGCGCCCCGGCCCATGGTGCGAACGTCGCGGCGATTCTTGGCTTCACCGCTTGGTCGGCCATGACGCTTTCCGCCTGGCCCACCTACAGCCACTACCGTCAATCCTTTCGGCTGGCCGTCCTCCTGCCGCTTGCGGCGGCGCTTTATTGCGCCATGACCCTCGATTCAGCGCGCCGGCACCGGCACGGCCGCGGCGGGACCTGGAAGGGCCGTGTGCATACGAAAGCCCGCGAGGTGGAACAAAAGCCACTCGAAGAGTAATCTTGTTACCCGCGAAGGATAAGCAAAGGTGGCACGGGGGCCAGCCGTGAACGAAAGCGTTGAAACGCCGTCGGGCAAGGACGCCGGGGACGAGAACTTTCCCGTCGGCTCCTGGCTGCTGCCCGCGCGCCTCAGGCCCCATGTCGCGGCCTATTACCGCTTCGCCCGGGCCATCGACGACATCGCGGACAACCCGGAACTCGCCCCGGACGACAAGATCGCGCGCCTCGACCGTTTCGAAAAGGCGGTCACCGGCGAGGGACGGGACGATCCGGCGCTCACGACCGCGCATCTCATGCGCCAAAGCCTGGCCGAAACCGGGGTCACGGCCAAGCACTGCGTGGACCTGGTTACCGCCTTCAAGCAGGATGCGATCAAACCGCGCTACGAGGACTGGAAGGATTTGCTCGGCTACTGCGAGTATTCGGCCAACCCGGTGGGGCGTTACCTGCTCGACCTGCACGGCGAGGCGGTGAGCGGCTATGTCAACTCGGACGCGCTGTGCAGCGCGCTCCAGGTGCTCAACCACCTGCAGGACTGTCAGGACGACTACCGGACCCTGGACCGGGTCTACCTGCCGCTCGACTGGATGGGCGCGGCGGGGATCGAGGTGACCGCGCTCGACGCGCCGCGCTCGAGCCCCGGGCTGCGCCGCGTGATCGACAACTGCCTGGACGGGGTCGAGGAGCTGCTGGTCAGCGCCCGCGAGTTGCCCGGGCGGCTCAGAAGCCGGCATCTGGCCATGGAATCGGCGGTCATCGTGCGCCTGGCCGAGCGGCTGACCGCTCTGCTGCACGCGGGGGACCCTCTGGCCGGGCGCGTCGCGCTCAGCCGCATGGACTTCGCGTCCTGCGGCCTGCGCGGGGCGGGCGGGGAGTTCCTGCACCGCCTGTTCCGGGTCTCCGGAGCCAAGCAACCGGCACGCCAGGGCCCGTGAGCGACGCCGGACAAGACGCCCTTTCCGCCGCGACGGAGCCGGACGCCGCCTCCGCCGCCGCCGATGAGTCCGCGGCCATGGATTACGTGCGCCAGGTGGTCGCCCGCTCGGGCACCTCGTTCCATCTGGGCATGCGCAGCCTGCCCAAGGCCCGGCGCGAAGCCATGTACGCCATCTATGCCTTTTGCCGCGCGGTGGACGACATCGCGGATGAACCGGGCGAGCCCGAAGACAAGCTGGCCGCGCTCGAGGGCTGGCGCCGCGAGATCGACCGGCTCTACGAAGGCCGGCCCCGCGAGGCCATCGCCCGGGCGCTGGAGGGGCCGGTCGAGACCTATGCCCTGCCCAAGGAGGAGTTTCTGGCGCTCATCGACGGCATGGAGATGGACGTGCGCGATCAGCTGCAGGCCCCCAGCCTGGAGGACTTTGCGCTTTACTGCCGGCGCGTGGCCGGTGCGGTGGGCATGCTCTCGGTTCGGGTCTTCGGTGAAAACGGCCCGGCCGGGCAGGAACTGGCGGTGGTGCTGGGCGAGGCATTGCAGACCACGAATATCCTGCGCGATCTGGCCGAGGACGCGGCGCGCGGGCGGCTCTACCTGCCGCGGGACCTGCTCGCGCGGCATCGGATCGCGGAACGCGAGCCTGAGGCGGTGCTCGGCCATCCCGGGTTGGCAAAAGTCTGCACCGACCTCGCCGCTCAGGCGCGCGAGCGCTTCACCCGGGCGCGGGCGTTGATCGAGCACTGCGACCGGCGGCGCGTGCGGCCGGCGATCCTCATGCTGGAGATCTACGAGCGCATCCTCCAGCGTCTCGAGGCGCGGGGCTGGGACCGGCCCGAGATCCCGGTGCGCGTGCCGCGCCTGGAGAAGCTCTGGATCGTCTTGCGCCACAGCCTGTTCTGATACCAAGGAGCGCCCATGGCCCGGGTTCACATCGTCGGCGCCGGAATGGCCGGCCTGGCCTGTGCGGTGCATCTGGCCGGCCGGGGTCAGGCGGTCAGCCTTTACGAAGCCGTGGCGCAGGCCGGTGGGCGTTGCCGCTCCTATTTCGACGATAAGCTCGAACGCCTGATCGACAACGGCAACCACATCCTGCTGGCGGCCAACCGGGCGGCCCTGTCCTATCTGGAGGAGATCGGCTCCCGGGACGCTCTGGTGTCGCCGGCCCGGGCCGTCTTTCCCTTCGTGGATCTGAGGAGCGGCGCGCGTTGGGTCCTGCGCCCCAACGGCGGACCCCTGCCCTGGTGGATTTTCTCGCCCGGCCGGCGCATCCCGGGCACGCGGCCGGGCGCCTATCTGGCGGGCTTAGGCCTGGCATTGGCGCGCAAGGAGGAGACGGTGGCCGAGCGCCTGGACCCGGGCGATCCTCTGTGGGAACGCTTCTGGGAGCCCCTCACCGTGGCGGCGCTCAACACCGCGCCGCACGAGGCTTCGGCGCGCCTGCTGTGGCTGGTGGTCCGCGAGACCTTTCTCCGCGGCGAGGCGGCCTGCCGGCCCTTGGTTGCCCGCGATGGCCTGGGCCCCTGCTTCGTCGATCCGGCCCTGGCTTTCCTGCGCGCGCGTGGCACGGCGGTTCATTTCAATCGGCGCCTGCGCGCCATCGTCTTCGAGGATGGCCGGGCGGCGGCGCTCGACTTCGGGGCGGACCCGGTGGAGATTGGGATAGACGACTGGCTGGTCCTTGCCCTGCCGCCGAGCGTGGCCGCCGACCTGCTGCCCAACCTCCAGGCACCGCAGGAGGCCCGTCCCATCGTCAACGCCCATATCCGCCTGCCCGGGCCGCCCAGGCTCGCGCCGGGCATGTCGGCGGAAGTGCCGTTTCTCGGCCTGGTGGGCGGCGCCGCCCAATGGCTGTTCCTGCGCGGCGATGTGGTGAGCCTGACCGTGAGCGCCGCCGAGGAGCTGGTGGAGGAGCCGGGCGAGGAAGTGGCGGCCCGGCTTTGGGCCGATACCGCCGCCGCCCTCGGCTTGGCGCCCGAGCCTCGCCCCCCCATGCGGGTCATCAAGGAAAAGCGCGCCACCTTCGCCCAGACTCCGCAGGCGCTCATGTCCCGCCCTCCGGCACGCACGGAGTGGCGAAATCTCCTGCTCGCGGGGGATTGGACCGATACGGGCTATCCCGCAACCATCGAAAGCGCCGTGCGCTCCGGCCGGACGGCCGCCCGGATAGTTACGGGATCGTGACGCATTTTGAAAATATTTTCCCTGCTCACTCCGCTTGCACCGAAGCCAATGCTCAATTATTTAATACTTCTCAGTGACATTCGGCGTTCTCCTTAACGAGCCGGGCCGCGATAATTCACCATGAGCTTCTTTGATCGACTATCGGACCGACGCCGCAATGCTGCTTCCGACGAGACTGCCTGCGGACCCAGGCAGCAGGCCGAGGAAATTGCGCTTGCCCCAGGGGCACTCGGCAACCTCGCGCCGGACCTGGACATCGAGCCGGACCTCGACCCCCTCGTCGCCGAGGTGCGGGGTGCGCTGAAGGAACGGCAGCAGCCGGACGGGCACTGGGTCTTCGAGTTCGAGGCGGACGCCACCATCCCGGCCGAGTACGTCCTGCTCCAGCATTACCTGGGCGAGATCGACTCGGAGCGCGAGCGGCGGATCGGCAACTACCTGCGATCCATCCAGTCGGATGACGGCAGCTGGCCCCTCTTCTACAAAGGTGAAGCGGACCTGAGTGCCACGATCAAGGCGTACCTCGCCCTCAAGCTGATCGGCGACGACCCCGAGGCCCCGCACATGGCCCGGGCGCGCCGGGTCGTGCTCGCGCGCGGCGGGGCCGCCCAGAGCAATGTCTTCACCCGCACCACCCTGGCGCTTTTCGGACTGGTGCCGTGGCGCGCCGTGCCGGTGATGCCGGTGGAGATCATGCTCCTGCCACGCTGGTTCCCCTTCCATATATCTAAGGTGTCCTACTGGTCGCGCACCGTGATCGTGCCGCTGCTCATCCTCATGGCTTACAAGCCCAAGGCGCGCAACCCGCGCGGCGTGCGCGTCGACGAACTCTTCCGGCGCCATCCGGAGAAGGAGCGCTACCCCCTGAACGGGAATGGCGATGCGATGGGCGCGTTCTTCGCCGGGCTCGACAGCCTGCTTAAAACCGCCGGGCGGCGCTTCCCCAAGGGCAGCCGGAAACGCGCCATCGGTAAAGCCGTCGAGTTCATCACCCTGCGGCTCAACGGCGAGGACGGGCTGGGCGGCATCTTCCCGGCCATGGCGAACGCGGTCATGGCGCTCGACGCCCTGGGCCGGCCGGACGATGACCCGGAGTTTGTCACCGCCCGGAAGGCGGTGGACCGGCTGCTGTTCGACCGCGGCCCGGATATCACCTACTGCCAGCCCTGCCTGTCGCCCATCTGGGACACCTGCCTTGCCGCCCACGCCATGCTCGAGGCCGGCGAGGACCCGGACGGGCCGGTTATGCAGAAAGCCATCGATTGGCTGCTCGAGCGCGAGATCACCGACACGGTGGGTGACTGGGCTTGGCGCCGGCCCGGATTGCAGCCCAGCGGTTGGGCCTTCCAGTACTGGAATGACCACTACCCCGACGTGGACGACACCGCGGTCGTGGTCATGGCGCTCGACCGTACCGGCGATCCGCGCTGCCGCCCGGCCATCGAGCGCGCCACGGACTGGATCCTCGGAATGCAGAGCAGCAACGGCGGCTGGGGCGCCTACGACGCGGAGAACGAATACTACTACCTGAATTCCATCCCCTTTGCCGACCACGGCGCACTGCTCGACCCGCCGACGGTAGACGTGACCGCGCGCTGCATCTCCATGTTGGCCCAATTGGGTTATGGGCGCAGTCATTCGGCGGTCCGGCGCGGTCTCGATTTCCTGCGCCGCGAGCAGGAGGCGGACGGCTCCTGGTACGGCCGCTGGGGCGTCAACTACATCTACGGCACCTGGTCGGCGCTTGCGGCCTTCGCCGCCTGCGATGAAGACCTTTCCATGCCGCACATCCGCAAGGCGGTCGACTGGCTGAAGGCCTATCAGTTGCCCGACGGCGGCTGGGGCGAGGACTGCGCCACCTACTGGAAGGAGAAGCGCGGCCTGACCAAGGATTCGACCGCGTCGCAGACCGCCTGGGCGCTGCTTGGACTGATCGCCGCGGGCGAGATCGACAGCGATGCGGTCCGGCGCGGCGTCGTCTATCTGGAAACCAGCCCACGCAACGGCGCCAAGTGGCGCGAGCCCTGGTACACCGGCATCGGGTTCCCGCGCGTCTTCTACCTCAACTACCACGGCTACAGCGCCTACTTCCCGCTCTGGGCGCTGGCCCGCTACCGCAACATGCAGCGCAGCAACGAGCGGCGCGTGCGGTACGGCATGTGAACCGCCCGGGCGTCGTCACCGGACTCGCCTTCGAAGCCAAAGTCATCGAAAAAGCCTATGCGCGCGCCAAGCGGCCCGCGCCTCTGCTCGTCTGCTCCGGCCCGGGCGGCGCCCGCGCCCGGGCGGCAGCCGAGAAGCTGCTCACCCAGGGCGCCACGGGACTTATCAGCTTCGGCATCTGCGCCGGACTGGACCCGGGCTTGCGGCCCGGCACGCTTCTGCTTGCCGACAGGGTGATCGCCGAGACGGGAAACTACGAGCCGGACCCGGCCTGGCGCACCCGCTTCGCCGGAGCCCTCACGGAGATGCACCTGCCTTGGGCCGAGGGCGCAGTCGCGGGCCGCGACGAACTCGTCGCCAAGGCCGAGGAGAAAAGCGCGCTGTTCCGGGACACCGCCGCGCGGGCGGTGGACATGGAAAGCCACGGGGTGGGCCAGGCCGCCGAAGCCGCCGGGGTGCCGTTCCTGGTGCTGCGCGCCCTGGCCGACCCGGCCGAGCGTAGCCTGCCGCGCGCCGCGCTCAAGGCCACGGGGCCGGACGGACGGCTCAGGCTCCTGTCCACCATCATGACCATGTATCTGACGCCCTGGGATGGCCCGAAGCTCGTGCGCCTCGCCTTCGACACGCGCCTGGCGTTGGACAGTCTGGAAAAGGTCGCCGATCCGGAACGCGGACTACTCGGCGGCGACTGACGAGCCTTCCGCCGCTTTCCCGCGATCGGCCTTTTCCTGGCGGATTTCGGCCGCCGCGCCGGCCACCAAATCGTCGAAGACGGAGTCGGCCGGGCGTTGGCCGGAGAGCGGGATCTCCGGCGCCATGGGGCCCTCGGTCCCGATGCCCCGGAGGAAGACCTTGAGCGCTTTGAGGGGGTGCGCCACCGTGTCGTTGACGGCGGTCGCCTCGTAGCCGCAGTGCACCATGCAGTTGGCGCACTTCTCGTAGTTTCCCGTGCCGTAGAGATCCCAGGCCGTCTCCTCCATCAGCGCCTTGAAGCTTTGCGCGTAGCCCTCGTTCAGCAGATAGCAGGGCCGCTGCCAGCCGAAGATGTTGCGCGTCGGGTTGCCCCAGGGCGTGCAGTGGTATTCCTGGTTCCCGGCCAGGAAATCGAGGAACAGGGTGGACTGGTTGAAGACCCATTTCCGGCCCTTGCCGCGCCGGAAGACGTCGCGGAACAGCTTCTTGGTACGCTGCCGGTTGAGAAAGTGTTCCTGGTCGGGGGCGCGTTCGTAGGCATAACCCGGCGAGATCGTCACGCCCTCCACACCCAGCGTGCCGACGAAGTCGAAAAACGCCGCGACCCGCCGTGGCTCGGCGTTGTCGAAGAGCGTGCTGGCTACGTTGACCCGGAAGCCCGCCGCCTTGACCGCGCGGATCGCCTTGACCGCGCGGTCGAACACGCCGGTCTGATCCACCGCCCTGTCGTGCTCCTCCTCCAGACCGTCCAAATGGACGGAGAAGGTGAGGTAGGGGCTGGGCTTGAAGAGATGCAGCTT
>JAZGBC010000226.1:0-15184 GCA_036444495.1 Kiloniellales bacterium | reverse complement strand
GGCCCAGGAACTGATCAGCCGCACGGCACGGCTTGCCTATCCGATCCGCGACGGCATCCCCATCATGCTGGCCGACGAGGCGCGGCAGCTGGACGATTAAGGCTCATTATCATCATGGGACAGCAGGCATGAGCGAAACCTTAGGAACCGAGCATTGGCCGAAGGAGATCCGCTACCTGGCCGAGGACAAGCGCCTCGAAGTGGAGTTCGACAACGGCGAGCGCTTCTCCTATCCCGCCGAGTTGCTGCGCGTTGAAAGCCCCTCGGCCGAGGTCCAGGGCCACGGACCCGGCGACAAGAAGGTCATTCCCGGACGCAAGCACGTGGGCATCATGGGGATCGAGCCCGTGGGCAACTACGCGGTCTACATCAAGTTCGACGACCTGCACGACAGCGGCATCTTCTCCTGGCAGTACCTCTACGAGTTGGGCCGGAACCAGGAGAAGATCTGGCGCAACTACCTGGCCGAGCTGGAGCGCCTCGGCCTCTCGCGCGAGCCCGAACGCAAGGGCTAGCCGGGCCGTTGCCACAAACTACTGGCGCGAGCCGGCGACCAGCCTGTCGATGAATCTCTGGATACGGGCCGCGTTGACGCCCAGATCGTTCACGCCCTCGCGCGAGGCCGAACGGATGTCCACGACGCTGCCCTCCGGGCGCCACCCGACCCGGACCACGATATCGTCGGTGAAGCCGAACCAGAAGCTCGTCTCGGTCGCCTCCAGCCATCCTTGTTCCGGCAGGGAGGTGACAATGTTCCAGCCGAGCTCCTCGGCCAACTCGGCCACGCGCGTAAAGACCTGACTTGGCGGCAGGCGGTAGTTCACCGGCCCCAGGTCGGGATAGGCTTTTTGCTGCAGGGCGGCCAGCCTATTGCCCTCGTAGAACGCGGTGTTGGGCGCCTCGGCGCGCAGCGGCAGGACGGCAATGAAAGGCGGCGGGTTCTCGACGTCGGTCGTGATGTCGTGGATCGGCGGGAAGCGCCGGGCTTTCTGCGCGTAGGACAGAGGCACGCCCAGGGTGGCCGCGCCGATGGCGAGCGCCAGGGCCGCCAGGATCAGGTTCCGCCAGGCGCGCAGATAAATGCTCAGCCCCAGGGGAAAGAGCGAGATGACGACCACCCCGAAGCCCCCGTAGGCGGCCCAGCGCAGGATCGCAAAGCCGGTTTCGAAGCCCCACCAGCCGAAGCGGTGCCCGAGGCCCGCGGCGAGCGCCGCCGGACCGGCGAGCAGGGCCAGGGCCAGGCAACTCCGCGCCATGGAGCGGTTGGTCCGGCCCAGCGAAGAGGCGTTACTCACAAATCCGTACCCCGGCGCGCGGCGGCGCGGTTCCAGCTCTTGGCGGGGTCCTCGGCGAAGAGCAGCGATTTATCGGCGGGGATGACGAACCAGTCATCGCGCGCCAGCTCGGACTCGAGCTGCTTGGGCGCCCAGCCCGCATAGCCCAGCGCGAAGACGCTATGGGCCGGCCCCTTGCCCTGGGACACGACGCTCAGCATGCCGGGCACGGTGGTCAGCGCTACGTCCTTGCCCACCGTCTGGCTACCCTCGATCATGACGTCGGTACTGTGCAGGAAGAAGCCGCGTCCCGGGTCCACGGGACCGCCGTAGAAGACGCTTATACCGCCTTTTGCCTTCCGGTCGTCTATGCCCAGGCGTTCGAACAGCGCCTCAAAGGGCACCTCGCCCATGGGCACATTGACGATCAACCCCATGGCCCCCTCCTCGTTGTGCTCCACCATATAGACGATGGTCTGGTCGAAGCGGGGATCGCCCATGCGCTCGGATGCCACCAGGAACTGGCCGGCGAAGCTCTCGGTTTTTTCCCCGGCCCGGGCCTCGGCGGTATCGAGCGCCATAGACGCCAGGCCCAGCGTCCAGAAAAACAGGAGCAGCGGCCAGCGGCCGCGCGCCGCTCTCATGGCATGCCTCCGATCCTCCGCGTCACGGCGGAACGAGCCATAACTGTCCCGTGACGGCGGCTCGGGATCAAGCCCCTCCGTGAGCCCGGCCCAGACCCGCTTGCCCCCCTGCGCCCTTTCCGCGTCGCGCTCCTGCTAGACAAACGGCGGAAAGGACGGAAAGCTTGCACCCTCGACCCGCGCGCCCGAAGGAGCCCGCCATGTCCGACGCCCGCCCCCTGCTCGACCCCCACGGCCGAGGGCGGCCCACCGTCCGCCCCGGAAGCACGCCCGGCCCGGGCCTGAGCGACGCCGAGGCCCAGGTGAACATGCGCGCGCTGCGCGCCTACCGCTTGGAGCGCGTGCGTGCCGAGCTGAGGGCGCGGGATTACGCCGGCTGCCTGCTGTTCGACCCGATCAACATCCGCTACGCCACCGGCAGCCGCAACATGGTGGTCTGGACCCTGCACAACGCGGCGCGCTACTGCTTCATCCCGACGGAAGGGCCCATCGTGCTCTTCGACTTCCACAACTGCGAGCACCTGTCCGACGGGCTCGAGACCATCGCCGAGGTGCGCCCGGCCCGCGCCTGGTACTACTTCGCCGCCGGCCCGCGACTCGGCGAGAAGGCCAAGCGCTGGGCCGCCGAGGTCGCGGAGCTGGTGCGCGCCCACGGCGGCGGCAACAGGCGTCTTGCGCTGGACCACTGCAACCCCGCGGGCCAGGCCGCGCTCAACGAGCTGGGCATCGAGGTGCGCGAGGCCCAGGAGGTCATGGAGCAGGCACGCGCCATCAAATCGGCCGATGAAATCACGCTGATGAAGGCCGCCATCCAGGTCTGCCAGATGGGCATGGCCGAGATGCGCGAGGCGCTCGAGCCGGGCATGACCGAGAACGAACTCTGGTCGATCCTGCACCAGGTCAACATCGCCAGGGGCGGCGAATGGATCGAGACGCGTCTTCTGACCTCGGGCGCCAACACCAATCCCTGGTTCCAGGAGTGCAGCGACCGCGTCATCCAGTCCGGCGAGCTGGTCAGCTACGACACCGATCTGATCGGCCCCTACGGTTTTTGCGCCGATATCTCGCGCAGCCATTTCTGCGGCCCCGGCCGGCCGAGCGACGAGCAGCGCCGGCTCTACCGCCTGGCCTACGAGCAGATCCAATACAACATGGCGCTGCTCAAGCCGGGCCTCGGCTTCCGGGAACTGGCCGAGCGCGCCTTCGAGCTGCCCGAGTCCTGCGCGCCCAACCGCTATTCGGTCCTTATTCACGGCGTCGGGCTGTGCGACGAGTACCCGCACTGTGCCTACGCCCAGGACCAGGAGCAGCACGGCTACGACGGCGCCTTCGAGCCCGGCATGACCGTCTGCGTCGAGAGCTATGTGGGCGAGGTCGGCGGCACCGAGGGCGTGAAGCTGGAAGAGCAGGTGCTGATCACCGAGACCGGCGTGGAGCTCCTGTGCGACTTTCCCTTCGAGGATGAGCTGCTCGACCGGCAGATTTAGGGGCGCGGAACGCTACAGCGCCTGGCCGCGGGTCAGGCGCGGCAGGTCGCCCACCAGTCCCATGGCGTGGCGCATGAAGACGCGCTTCAGCGGCGGCAGGCGGTCGACCGCGGCCAGGCCCAGGTCGCGCGCCAGGCGAAGCGGGGCGAGATCGTTGGAGAAGAGGCGGTTGAGGCCGTCGGTCACCACCATGAGCAGCGAGTTATCGAAGCGCCGCCAGCGCTGATAGCGCGCCAGGACCTGGGCCGAGCCCAGGTCGCGGCCCAGGCGCCGGGCGTCCATCAGGGCCTCGGCCAAGGCGGCCACGTCGCGCAGGCCCAGGTTGAGCCCCTGCCCGGAGATGGGATGGATGACGTGGGCCGCGTCGCCGATGAGCGCCAACCGCCGGTCCACGTAGCGCTCGGCATGCATGAGGCCGAGGGGATAGCTCCAGCGCCCGCCTACCTGGCGCAAGGCACCGAGCCCGTCGCCGTAGCGCCGCATGAGTTCGCGCGCGAAGCCGGCGGGACTGAGCGCCATCATGGCCGGGACCAGCACGCGGCGTTCGGTCCAGACCAGCGAGGAACGGTGGCCGCCGTCCGCGCCGTCGGTCATGGGCAGTAGCGCGAAGGGCCCCGAGGGCAGGAAATGCTCGTGCGCCACGCCGTGGTGGGGCTTCTCGTGGCCCACGGTGCAGACGATGCCGCACTGCGGGTAGTCCCAGCGGGTCACCCTGATCCCCGCGGCCTGGCGCAGCGGCGAGTCCTTGCCCTCGGCCGAAACCGCCAGGCGCGCGCGCAGGCGCCGCCCGTCGCCGAGCACCGCCTCCACGCCCTCGGCGCCGCGTTCCAGCGCCTCGATGCTGGCCGGGGCGATGAGCCTCAGGCGCTCCAGCTTGGCCGCCCGGGCGTGCAGCGCGCCGCGGATCGCCCGGTTCTCCACGATGTAGCCCAGGGGACCGGCCGCCTCGCCGCCCGTCTGGTCGCAGTGGTCATAGTGCAGAAACAGCGAGCTGGCCGCGCGCCCCACGCGCCCGTCCGAGACGCGGATATCCAGGATCGGCTCGGCCTGATCCTCCAGACCCGCCCAGACGCCGATGCCGGCCAGGACCTGCTGGGAGCCGCGCGCGATCGCCGAGGAGCGCCCGTCATGGGGCGCGGCCATCAGGGCCTCGGGATCGGCCCGGTCCACGACCGCCACCTCGGCCCCGGCGCCCGCCAGCGCGATGCCGAGCGATAGCCCCACCATGCCGCCGCCCGAGATCAGCACCTCGGCCTCGATCGTGCCTTGTTTTTTGGATTTCTTCGCGCGCGATACGCGCGTGGTCTTGCGCTCGGCCCCGGTTTTTTTCGCCATGCCGGTACCTTCCCTCCCACATACCCGTCCTGTCCAGCCCCGGGGCAGGGCAGGTGTGAGGCGACGCGATAATGGCCAAATTCTGCCTCAAAAATTGACACCCGAATATAGCTATTTGCTTGACATCGCTATAGCTATTTGCTATATATATGGCATGACACGGGTCGTTATCACCAGGAGCGCATTACGGACCCTGCGCCGCATGGACAAGCCCACGGCCAAGCGCATCAGCGATGTCCTGGATAAGCTTGAGGACGACCCGGATCGCACGGACCTGGATATCCGCCGATTGAAGGCCCGCGATGGCTTCCGTATCCGGGTCGGCCAATGGCGGATAATCTTCGAGCGCGAGGCCGACGTGATTACGATCCTGACCATAGGCCCGCGCGGTCAAGTGTACCGATAAAGGAGGAAAAAATGGCGCAACGTCCAAAGACCGCCGTCCCCGGGCCCGAACTGCCGGTCCGGTTCTTTCAGCCGCCCGCCGGCGCGCCCTGCGCGATCATGACCGCCGACGCCTTCGCGGAATTGTTCCGACTGGCCCAACGGGCCGTCCTTGAGGCGCCGGCCGCCAAGCCGCGCGAGGACCCGCCAAGCCGCCTAGGATCGGCGGCCCTTAGGACCTTCCTGCTGGACGAAGACGCGGTCCGTGACGTGGACGCTTACCTCACCGGTTTGGCCGGCACCTTCGAGTTCGGCTCCGTATTCGCGCCTGAGGACGAGGCCGAGGACGCCGCCGAGGTGGTGGCCTATGACGCCGCCAAGGCGCGAAACGAGGAGACCTTCCCCCTTGAAGTCGCACGGCGCCTGGCCGCCGGCGACAACCCCCTAAAGGTGTTCCGCGAGTACCGCGGCCTGACCCAGGAGGAGTTGGCCAAGAAGGCTGAGCTCTCGACCGGTTACCTGTCCCAGTTGGAGACCGGTCACCGTCCCGGCGCTGTCCCGACCCTGCGCCGCCTCGCCAATATTTTGCGCGTCGAGGCCGGCGACCTGGTGGGATAATGGCCTAATTTTTTGGTAAATATGGCTAGAGATAAATATCTAAGCCTGGAAGAAGCCCGCAAACAGAAGCGCCTAGACCGCTTCTGCAAGGAACACCCATCCAAAACCGATAAGGAGCGGTTTGAGCGGCTACTGGAGGCTATGGAGGGAGGCAAGCAGGATGGTGAGGACAAAATCCAAAAGAGGTAAGCGTGGATTTTGAAGGGAATAGCCCCATACATTGGGTTCCGTTGATTATTGTTGCGCTCGCAGCGCTGGTTGTCGCTGTCGGTGCGTTAGTCGTCCAATATCGCGAAAGCAAGATTAAGGACGAGATTACGTTTTATTATAAAGAGCGCGCCATGGTTGCGGGAATTGTCGGCACTATGGTAACCGGCTGGGGCGTTTTGCTGGTACTTTTCTATCATGTATATGGATGGGAGAGGTGGAATATTCTTTGGTTGGCTGTTTTGGTGGCCGTTGCGTCTTTCTTTATCGGCCTGATGATTGCGCCGTTTCTACGGAGAATTTTTTACGTACTTTCGGATCGATGGGAGTGGCCCGATTAAGCCACCCGCTCCGGCCTCGATCGTGCCTTGTTTTTTGGATTTCTTCGCGGCCATCTCGCCCGGCCCGCCTCCCCTGCCTTCGCGCCCAGCTTCTCCCCCCGCGCCTGATCTGTCCAGGGGTCGTGGCCTGGGCGCTCCGATCCCCATCCGCCGCCCAATCCCACCCCACCTGCCATGCTCCTGCCCAAACTTCGACTGCCTAGTTATTAGGCGCAGGGGTTTGTCGGCCTATTAATTAGGCAATCTGCGTGGGAAAACACGCTGCGTCTGGGCTCACTCCGGGCGCAATCACCCCGCCGAAACCCCTGAATTCCGCCATTTTTGGGCCATTAGCACGGCTTGCGCCCGCTTTGGCACGCTTCTTGGGATGGGAGAAGCAATGGCGGGCGGCGGACGGCCGGGGCGAGGACCGGCTTGGCCTACGCGCACCGCGTCGTAGGGCAGCTCGAGAGGAGGCAAAGAATGAACCCGACCGCAAGGATACTGACCGTAGGGGGCGTGGCGGCCGCAACGCTTGCGCTGGGGGGGGTGGACCCGGCGCAGGCCGCCGTCTCGGCCGAAACCCAATTCATTTTCAACAGCTTTTCGTTTCTGGTGCATGGCTTCCTGGTCATGTTGATGGCCGCCGGCTTCGCCATGCTGGAATCGGGCCTGGTGCGCAGCAAGAACACGGCCACGATCTGCCTGAAGAACATCGCGCTCTATTCCATGGCCGGGCTGATGTTCTACCTGGTCGGCTACAACCTCATGTACGTCGATGTCGGCGGCGTCATCGGCTCGCTCAAGCTGCTCTACAACCCCTCCGGCGCCGAGCTGGCGCTGATCAACGCCGAGGAAACCACCGAGGCGCTGATCCAACCCGTGGTCGAGAACGGCTATTCGGTCATGTCCGACTGGTTCTTCCAGATGGTCTTCGTGGCGACCGCCGCCTCCATCGTCTCGGGCACGCTCGCCGAGCGCATCAAGGTCTGGCCCTTCATGCTCTTCATCGTCGTGCTCACCGGCGTCGTCTATCCGATCCAGGGAGCCTGGACCTGGGGCGGCGGCTGGCTGAGCCAGCTTGGCTTCTCGGATTTTGCCGGCTCCACCATCGTGCATTCGGTGGGCGGCTGGGCGGCGCTCGCGGGCGCCATCATCCTCGGCGCGCGCAAGGGCAAGTACGGCCCGGGCGGCCGGGTCAATCCCATGCCCGGCGCCAACCTGCCGCTGGCGACGCTCGGCACCTTCATCCTCTGGTTCGGCTGGTTCGGCTTCAACGGCGGCTCGCAGTTGGCACTGGGCTCGGCGCTCGACGTCGCCGCCATGGCCATCGTCTATGTGAACACCAACCTCGCCGCCGCCGCCGGCGTGCTCGCGGCCATGGCGCTGACTCAGGTGCTGTACAAGAAGATCGATCTGACCCTCGCGCTCAACGGGGCCATCGCGGGGCTGGTCTCGATCACCGCCGGGCCCGACCTGCAGAACCACCTGCTGGCCATCGTCGTGGGCGGCATCGGCGGCTGCCTGGTGGTGCTCAGCGTGCCGCTCCTTGACCGGCTCAGGATCGATGACGTGGTGGGCGCCATTCCGGCGCACCTGGTGGCCGGCATCTGGGGCACGCTGGCCGTCGGCATCTTCGGCGGCGGCGACATCCTGGCCCAGATCACGGGCATCCTGGCCATCGGCGCCTTCGTCACCGTGGTCAGCGCGGTTGTTTGGCTGGCCCTCAAGTACTCGGTGGGTATCCGGGTCAGCGAGGAACACGAAGAAATGGGCCTGGACAAGGCGGAACTGGGCATGGAGGCCTACCCCGAGTTCGGCCACGGCTCACAGACCATCTAACCCTGCGATGACATCCCAAGCGGCGCGTCCCGAGCCTGACTTGGCGACACCTGGCCCGGAAGGTTCCGCCTTCCGGGTCTTTTTCCTCGCGCCGGGCAAGGCCGCGGCCTCACGCATTCTTGAGTTGTAATATATCTATATGTTGTGTAGTGTCCGCGCTCCATTCCTATATATGGTAGAAAAATCGTGATTGTCGCGCGACGGGACTATACTTCGGCCGCAGGAATACTGTCCGTTCTCACGGCCTTCGCGGCCGAGTCCTTGGCCGGGCCCGCGCGTGACTTTCCCCGGGGAGGTTCGCTTTGCACGGCATTGCAGAAATGCCCGTCGACCTGGCTTCCCGGGGGGAAAACATGATGCGCCCTTTTTGATCGCCGCCGGTCTTCTGGCGGTATTCCTCGTCAACCTGCCCGCCCTGGCGCAGAGCCCCTGCGACCGGCGCGACAGCGTGATCGATCTCTTGGAGCAGAAGTACCGCGAGGCGCCCGTGGCCGCCGGGGTCACGCATCAGGGCAGCCTGGTGGAGGTCTTGACCGACGAGAAGAGCGGCACCTGGACCATCATCGTCACGTCGCCCCAAGGCACGACCTGCCTGATCTTCTCCGGCGAGGGCTGGCGCCGGCTGCACCAACTCGCGGAAGAGCCCGAAGCTTAAAGCTCACCCGTCAGCCGCCCCGGCAGGGGGCCGCGGCCTGCTTGTCCGCCCAGTCCCGCGGCGATAGACTCGCTTATGTTTTGCCCCCCGGGCGCGCCGGGCCCGTCACGTCCCGGCCGGCACGGTCCGAACAGACCCCATCCCGCGAAAATAGCCTTTCGCCCCTATCCCCCAGCGCGAGGCGCTTGTCCGTGACCGACCGCCGCCAGATGCAGGCCTTTCATCCCTTCGCCCGGCTCAACCGCCTGTTGGCCGAGGTGCCGCCCGGCGAGTCTAGGATCACGGCGGAGGGATACGAGCCCGGCGCACCCATCCTGTTTCAGGTGGGCGAGCCGCGGAACCAGCCGCCCGCCTTCGTCGCCGAGGAGCTGACCAAGGCCGCCGCCGGCTGGTCGCGCTATCCGCCACCGCGCGGCACGCCGGCCTACCTGGACGCCTGCGCCGATTGGCTGGGCCGGCGTTTCGGGATTCCGGATTCCATGATCGATCGCAAGAGCATGATCCTGCCCGTGCCTGGCACCCGCGAGGGCCTGTTCTTCGCCGCCCTCGCCTCCACTCCGGCCGAAAACGGGAACGGGCGTCCCGCCATCCTCCTGCCCAACCCCTTCTATCACGTCTATGCCGGGGCCTGCGCGGCGGCCGGGGCGGAGCCCGTCTTCGTCGACGCCAAGCCCGGGCGCGGCTTCCTGCCCGACTATGGCGCGCTTGCGCCCGACGTTCTTCAGCGCACCTCGCTTTGCTACGTCAACTCGCCGTCGAACCCGCAGGGCGCGGTCGCGGACCTGGCGGAGTTGCGCGAGTTGATCCTGCTGGCGCGGCGCTACGATTTCACCATCGCCTTCGATGAGTGCTACGCGGAGATCTATACCGGCGCGCCGCCGCCGGGTTCGCTGCAGGCGGCCGAGGCGCTGGGCGGGGGACTGGACAGGATGTTGGTGTTCCATTCGCTATCCAAGCGCTCCAGCGCGCCGGGCCTGCGCTGTGGATTCGTTGTAGGCGAGGCGGAGCGCATCATGGCGCTCGACGCGCTCCTGCGCGTCGGCGGGGCCGGCGTGCCGCTGCCGGTGATCGCCGCCGGGACGCGGCTCTGGCAAGAGGAGGAACACGTGGCGCGGAACCGCGCGCGCTATCAGGAGAACTTCGCCGTGGCCGAACGGGTGCTGGGCAACCGCTACGGCTTCCGCAAGCCCGAAGGCGGCTTCTTCCTCTGGCTGGATGTGGGCGGCGGCGAGGCGGCGGCGCTCGAGCTTTGGCGCGCGGCGGGGATCCGCGTGCTGCCCGGCGCGTACATGTGTGGGGGCACGCCCGGCGAGGACAATCCGGGCGCGCCTTACATCCGTATCGCGCTGGTTTACGGCAAGGAACTGACCGAAGCGGCCCTCGACCGAATCGCCGAAGTCCTTTAGAGGAATCTTTTAAAGCTTGACGGCAGGTATATTGAAGAGGCAAACGCCATGGCCGTGAGGACCGGAAGCATGACACGCCGCCCGCCGCGCAGCGCCAAGCCGCAACTCTTTCCCAGCGGAACCGGCGCCTTCTTCCGCCGGCGTCTGATCGAGGGGATCGGCGTCGTCCTCTTGCTGCTGGCGGCGGCGGTGCTTTTGGCCTGCCTCACCTTCGACCCGGGCGATCCCTCCCTGAACCGCGCCAGCGACGGGCCGGTCGGCAACCTGCTCGGCCTGCCCGGCGCTTATACGGCCGATTTCATCCTGCAGAGCCTGGGGTTCGCCGGCTTGTTGCTGCCCGTAGCGCTCGGCGGCTGGGCCTGGCGCCTGATCCGGCAACACGCGCTCAGGCGTTGGTGGCTGCGCCTTGCGGGCCTGCCGCTCCTCTTGCTGCCGGGTGCGGTGGCGCTTGCGGGCCTGCCGGCGCCGGACACCTGGTCCGTGGGCGAAAGCCTGGGTGGATTCGCCGGCGCGCTGATCCTGGCTCAGATGACGGCGGCCACGGGCCTTGCCCCCGGCCTGACGGCGCTCGGCGCCGGGCTGCTGGCGCTCGGCGGTTTCTGTCTCACGCTCGGCCTGGGCGGCGCCGAATGGCGCAGCGCCGGGCGCGCGGCGGCCTGGGCCTTCGGCGGGGCCAGGCGCGGGCTTTCTCTCATGCCCCGTTCCAGTGCCGTGCCCGAGGCGCGCCCGGAGTTGTCCAGGCGCATCGAGACCCCGGGCGTCCGGCGCGAGCCGCAGCTCGTCCGCGGCGGCGATCCGGCCCTATCGGACGAGGAAGACGAGATCGACTCCTTCGCCCCGGGTTCGGGCCGGCGCAGGCGCGCCAAGTCCGGCCTGATCGCCGCCAAGCGTTCGCGAGCGCCCATGGGCAAGCGGGCCCGCGCCGCCCGGCAACGGCGCTTCGACTTCGGTCCCGGCTCGGGCTACGAGCTGCCGCCGCTCTCGCTCCTGTCCCTGCCGCTCAGCGGGGAGGGTGATGCCCTGGTGAGCGCCGATTCGCTGGAGAAGAACGCCCGGCTTCTGGAAACCGTACTGGAGGACTTCGGCGTGCGCGGCGAGATCGTCAAGGTGCGGCCGGGGCCCGTGGTCACGCGCTACGAGCTGGAGCCCGCGCCGGGCATCAAGACCAGCCGCGTGGTGGGCCTGGCCGACGACATCGCGCGCTCCATGAGCGCCATCTCGGTGCGTGTCGCGGTGGTGCCCGGCTCCAGCGCCATCGGCATCGAGCTGCCCAACGCCCGGCGCGAGACCGTGTACCTGCGCGAGCTTTTGGCCGCGCGTGACTACGAGAGGGCCAGCGGCAAGCTGCCGCTCATCCTGGGCAAGGACATCTTGGGCGCGCCCATGATCGTCGACCTTTGGCGCATGCCGCACCTCCTGATCGCGGGCACCACGGGCTCGGGCAAGTCGGTGGGGGTCAACTCCATGATCCTGTCGCTGCTCTATCGCTTCGGCCCGGACAAGTGCAAGTTCATCCTGATCGACCCCAAGATGCTGGAGCTCTCGGTCTACGACGGCATCCCGCATCTGCTCTCGCCCGTGGTCACCGAACCCAAGAAGGCCATCGTCGCGCTCAAGTGGACCGTGCGCGAGATGGAGGAGCGCTACCGCACCATGTCGCGCATGGGCGTACGCAACGTCGAGGGTTACAACGCACGCATCGAGGAGGCGCTCAGGACCGGCGAGACGCTCACGCGCCGCATCCAGACCGGCTTCGATCCCGATACCGGCCAGCCGATCCACGAGGAGCAGCCCTTCGACCTGGAGCCCTTGCCCTACATCGTTGTGGTGGTCGACGAGATGGCCGATCTCATGATGGCCGCCGGCAAGGAGATCGAGACGGCGGTGCAGCGCCTGTCGCAGATGGCGCGCGCGGCAGGCATCCACCTCATCATGGCGACCCAGCGCCCCTCGGTGGATGTCATCACCGGCACCATCAAGGCCAACTTCCCGACACGCGCCAGCTTCCACGTCACCTCCAAGATCGACAGCCGCACCATCCTGGGCGAACAGGGTGCCGAACAGCTTCTGGGCCACGGCGATATGCTCTACATGGCCCACGGCGGGCGCATCACGCGCGTGCACGGGCCGCTGGTGACCGACCGGGAGGTGGAGGAGGTGGCCACCTTCCTCAAGCGCCAGGGCCAGCCCTCCTATATCGAGGCGGTCACCGAGGAAGAGGAGGCCGGCTTCGACCCCCTGGCGGCCGCAGACAGCGGCGACGAGCTGTACGGCCGGGCGCTGGCGATTGTCTTCCAGCACCGCAAGGCCTCGACCAGCTTCATCCAGCGCCATCTGCAGATCGGCTATAACCGGGCCGCGCGCATCGTCGAGCGCATGGAGGCGGAAGGCGTGGTCAGCCCGGCCAACCACGTGGGCAAGCGCGAGGTGCTGGTGACCAGCCCGGCGGAGTTATGAGCACCGGCGGAGTTATAAGCAAAGGGACAGCCGTTATCCGAACGCTGCTCGCGATTCTTGTCATTGGCGGCCTGGCGTTCTTCTGCGCAAGCGGCTCGCTCGCCGCGTCCGAGAAAACTGAGAAAACCGAAAGGATGGTGCTCTCGCCCGACGATTCGGCCGCCGTGCGCCGGGCGGTGCGCTATCTCAACCGTATCTCCACCCTGAAGGCGCGTTTCATCCAGATCTCCTCCAACGGCGCCTATGCCGAGGGCGAGGTGCTGATCTCGCGGCCCGGAAAGTTGCGTTTCGACTACGACCCGCCGCACCCGGTGCTGCTGATCGCCAACGGGCTGACGCTCCTGTTCTACGACCGGGAGCTGAAACAGGCGAGCTTCCTGCCGCTCTGGGAGACGCCGCTCTGGTTCCTCATCCGCCAGGACGTGACGCTCACGGAGAACGTTCACGTCACCGCCGTGGTGCAGGAAAAGGCGACGATTCGAATCTCGCTTGTGGACGAGGACCTGCCGGATGCGGGCGAGGTAACACTGGTCTTCAGCGACCGGCCCCTGGTCCTGACGAAGTGGGAGATCCTGGACCCCCAGGGCACGACCACTCAGGTCTCCCTGGTCAACCCCCAGTTCGGCGTGGAGATCGATTCCGAGGCCTTCGACTACAGCGATCTGGAGATCGGGACCGGCGTGTCTCGGGACGAAACACGCTGATACCGCCCGCGGCGCTCAGGACTCTTCCGGAAGTTTCCCCTCGGCCTTGAGCCGCCACCAGTCGGTCAGGCAGTCGTAGGCGCCGGGCTCGGTTATGCCACGGAACATGAAGCTGGCGCGGATTCGCGCCTGGACCATGATGGGCGGCAGTTCGAGCGCGCGTACCAGGTCCCGCTCCAGCCAGTCGCAGGGGTGCAGGCTGCCATAGCGGAAGAGCGTTGCCCCCACCGCCACGGCGAGGAGCAGAAGTACCACGCCCAGGTATTTCATGACCCTCATGGACGCACGGCCCCGGACAGGCGGCCGCGGGCAAGGGAGTGCGGGATTCCCTTCATGGCGGCCAGATATGACCGGGCGGCGCCCCCGGCGCAAGCCTCCGCTGGACTTGCGCGAAGGGTTTGTACCCCCTAGCTATTGGGCATGTCCGGATCCGGCTTGCAGCCCTTGATCGGCGTCCCCGCCTGCGTCAGGGAGATCGACGACAACCCCTTCCACGCCGTGGGCGACAAGTACCTGCGCGCGGTGACCGAGGCCGCCCAGGGCCTGCCAATGGTCATCCCGGCCTTTGGCGAAAACGGGATCGACCTGAGCGACCTGGTGTGGCGGTTGGACGGCCTGATGCTGACCGGCAGCCCCTCCAACGTCTATCCGGTCCACTACGGGTCCGAGCCCCACCCCGAGGCCGAGCCCCACGACCTGGAGCGCGACGCTACCACGCTGCCGCTCATCCGCCTGGCGCTGGAGAGCGCCGTGCCCCTGCTGGCCATCTGCCGGGGCATGCAGGAGCTCAACGTGGCCCTGGGCGGCAGCCTGCACGCGCGGGTGCACGAGCTGCCCGGCCGCATGGACCACCGCCGCCCCAAGCACGACGACCCGGACGTCCAGTACGGCCCGCGTCACGAGGTGGCACTGACCCCCGGCGGCGCGTTCGAGGCCCTGGCCGGGACCCGGGAGATCACGGTCAATTCCCTGCACGGCCAGGCGCTCGACCGGGTGGCCGAGGGCCTGGCGGTGGAGGCCGTGGCCGCGGACGGCACCATCGAGGCGGTCAGCGTGACCGGCGCGCCGGCCTTCGCTCTGGGCGTGCAATGGCACCCGGAATACAAGGCATTGGAGAACCCCTTCTCGACCCGCCTGTTCAGCGCCTTCGGCGAGGCCGCCCGCGCCCGTGCCCGGGAACGGTCCGAGGGCGCCTCCGGGCCGCCGGGAAGCAAAGGGCCTGATTGAAGACCGATTTTTAACTAATTGATAATAAACAGTTCTTCCGGCTGAAATTTCGATTCATCGGGGCAGGAATCGTAAGCATTGCAACTGCGAAAATTTGTATTAGATTCTCCTTATGAGCCAGGGCCGCAATGGCCTTTGGCTAATGCGGGAGGGATACAGTCCCCTGCCTTCCTTCCGCGGCTCTACGGAGCAAGGAACGCCCGGATCCCCCCCGACCGGGCGTTCCACTTGTTTGGGGCCTCTCTCCCATTAGACTGCCCGGCCTGAGAATAGACGGGGGCCTCCCATGACGCTGCGGCTTATCACCTGGAACGTCAACTCCCTGCGCCAGCGGCTCGATCACCTGGCGCGGGTCACCCAGGCGCTCGCGCCCGATCTGGTCTGCCTGCAGGAGACCAAGGTAACCGACGAGGATTTCCCGCGCGAGGCCGTGCGCGCCCTGGGCTACGAGCATCTGCTGATCCACGGTTAATAAGGGCTTGGGCAGAAAGCGGCTGTCACACTTGATTAGAGGGGGAATTTCCGTTCTATAGAACGGGCGCTAGAACGGGGAAAGCCCCCGGCTAGGTGCATGGGGCCAACGCTGGACGAGCGGGCCGGGGTCGACAAGCCCGCGCTGTCCTC